>NZ_LBJW01000097.1:0-144019 GCF_028128865.1 Bradyrhizobium sp. CCBAU 11357
GTTCCAGGCCATGAAGCGCGGCGCAAAACTTATGATCCCCCCAGGTGATCTGTGAATCCAGTAGCCCGCTTACGGGAGAGGGTTGGGGAGAGGGTGCTTCCGCAATGGGACAATCCCCAAGAGGAGAAAGCCCTCACCCGGCGCCATAGCCGATGCGAAGCATCGGCGTCTTATAGAACGGCGGCCAGAGGCCGCCTATGCCGACCTCTCCCGCAAGCGGGAGAGGTTACACCGAGCCCGTGGCTATCGATTCAACCTAAAGCCATTCCGCTCTAGGTCCGTCCGCAGAGCGGACACTTGGCGAACCGCCGTTGATGCTGCGGCCTTGCCTGGGGAAAAGATACCCCATGCAAGATAAATCTACCCCAGAAGAGTTTGACGTCATCATCGTCGGCCGCGGGCCGGTGGGCGCCACGCTCGCCAACCTGCTCGGCCTGTGCGGCGTGCGGACGCTGGTGCTGGAGCGCGAAGCGCGGACCTATCATCTGCCGCGCGCGGTGCATTTCGACGATGAATGCATGCGCGTGTTCCAGACCATCGGGCTTGCCGAGGCGATCCTGCCGCATGTCATTCTCAGTCCTGGCATGCTGTTTCTCGATGCAGCCGGCCGCATGCTGCTGGACTGGTCCCGTCCGCAGACGCTGACGCCGATGGGCTGGCATCTCAGCTACCGCTTCCATCAGCCGGATCTGGAGGACGTGTTGATCGGCGGCCTCGCCCGCTGGCCACACGTCACCTTGCGCAACCGCTGCGATGTGTTCGCGCTCGATCAGGACGAGCACGGCGTGCGCATCCGCTACGAAGACCTCTCCAACGGGAAGCTCGGCGAGGTCCGCGCCGGCTACGTGATCGGCTGCGACGGCGCCCGCTCCCTGGTGCGCCGCTTCATCGGATCGGGGATGGACGACCTCGGCTTCCACGAGCGCTGGCTGGTGATCGACGTTCTGCTCAAGCGCGCTCGTGACGACCTCGGCGACTACAGCCTCCAGCATTGCGATCCCAGTCGGCCCGCAACTTACGT
Source organism: Bradyrhizobium sp. CCBAU 11357 (assembly GCF_028128865.1). Taxonomy (NCBI): domain Bacteria; kingdom Pseudomonadati; phylum Pseudomonadota; class Alphaproteobacteria; order Hyphomicrobiales; family Nitrobacteraceae; genus Bradyrhizobium; species Bradyrhizobium sp. CCBAU 11357. Next base: position 1,022 of record NZ_LBJW01000097.1, read on the forward strand.
GCGCGGCACCGGCACGCGGCGGCGCTGGGAGATCACGGTTCTCCCGGACGAGGACTCGCAGGAGGTCGCGCAACCCGCGAAGGTCTGGGAGCTGCTATCGCGCTGGATCACGCCCGACGATGCCGAGATCGAGCGCGCCGCGGTCTACACGTTCCATTCGGTCATCGCGCAGCAATGGCGGAACGGACGATTGCTGCTCGCGGGCGATTCCGCGCACCAGACCCCGCCCTTTCTCGGCCAGGGCATGTGCGCCGGCATCCGCGATGCCGCGAACCTCGCCTGGAAGCTGGCGAGCGTGATCCGCGACGGCGCCGCGCCCGATCTGCTCGACACCTATCAGAGCGAACGCCTGCCGCATGTGCGCGAGTTCATCGCGCTCGCCATTCGCCTCGGCGGCGTCATCAACACCAAGGCGATCGAGGCCGGCCTTGCCGCCGGCGAGGCGCGCGAGAACGCGCCGGTCAAGCTGGAAGTGAAGAAGCCCCTGCTCGGCCCCGGACTAGGGTTCGGCGACCTGCCGCTCGCCGGACATCTCGCACCGCAATTCATGCTGAGCGACGGACGCCGCAGCGACGTCCGGACCGGGTATCATCATGTGCTGCTCATCGAGACGGCGGCCGCACTGCCATCGCGCCTCGCGCTGTTGCAGACCGGGATCGATATCCTCGCCGGCGACGACGCCGAAGGTGTCGGAGACTGGCTGCGCGAGCACGGCATCATCGCCGCACTGGTTCGTCCCGACCGGTACATCCGCGGCACCGCCTGCAACGAGGCCGAGCTCGACCGCCTCATCGCCGCCATCGCGCCTTCAATCCAAATTCCTTCAGCCCAAGCGCCCTCCGCGGCCTGACCGAACCATCTCGAGGACATTTCATGAAGCTGCTCTCATTCATTCTGGACGGACGCCCCTCCTTCGGCGCCGTCAAGGACAACGGCGTCATCGATCTCGGCGCCCGGATGGCGGGCTGCACCACGCTGCGGCAGCTGCTCGAAGCCGGTCGCCTCGCCGAGGCGGCAAGGCTGGCCGCCCCCGCGGCCCCCGATCATGCGCTCGACAAGGTCAGCTTCGCGCCAGTGATCCCCGATCCCGGCAAGATCATCTGCGTCGGCCTCAACTATCGCGATCACGTGGCCGAGACCGGCCGCACCGTCACCGAAAGGCCGGCGCTGTTTGCGCGCTTCGCCTGTAGCCAGGTCGGCCATCTCCAGCGCATCGTGAAACCAGCGGTGAGCGATGACTTCGACTATGAAGGCGAGCTCGCGCTCGTCATCGGCAAGGCGGGCCGTCACATCCCCCCTGGCCGCGCGCTCGACTACGTCGCCGGCTATTCCTGCTACAACGAAGGCAGCATTCGCGACTGGCAGCGCCACACCAGTCAATTCCTCGCCGGCAAGACCTTTGCCGAAAGCGGCAGTTTCGGTCCGTGGCTGGTGACGACGGACGAGATTCCGGATCCGTCAAAGCTCACCTTGCAGACCCGGCTGAACGGCATTGTCGTGCAGAACACCACGACGGATCTCCTGATCACCGCCATCCCCGAGCTGATCGCCTACATCTCCACCATCTGCCCGCTTCTGCCCGGCGACGTCATTGTCACGGGCACGCCGGGCGGTGTCGGCGCCAAGCGCACGCCGCCGCTGTGGATGCGGCCCGGCGACAACGTCGAGGTCGAGATCTCCGGTATCGGCACCTTGCGCAACACGGTGATCGCCGAACCGGCCTGACCGCCAAGACCAATCCATCAACGATAAACTTGAGGAAACGCCATGGGCACGACCCGCACCTGCTCCGCCGCCACGCTCCTGATCACACTTGCGCTCGCGGGCTCCGCCGCGCGGGCCGAGATCAAGGGCGACGCCGTCCGCATCGGCGTCCTCACCGACATGAACGGCGTGTTCGCGACCGCCATGGGTCCGGGCTCGGTCGAAGCGGCGCGGATGGCCGCCGAGGAGTTCGGCGGCAAGATCAACGGCAAGCCGATCGAGATCCTGCAGGCCGATCACCAGAACAAGCCGGATCTCGCCGCGTCGTTGGCGCGAAAATGGTTCAGCGACGGGGTCCAGGCGATCGCCGATGGCGGTAGCTCCGGCGCGGCGCTGGCGGTACAGGAGCTGGTGCGCGGCAACGGCAAGATATTCCTCATCTCCGGCGCCGGCGCGAACCAGCTGACCGATGAAGCATGCGCCCCAACCAGCGTGCAATGGACCCAGGACGCCTATTCCACGGCGACCGCCGTGGTCTCCGGCATCATGCAGACCAGCAAGGAGCCCTGGTTCTTCATCACCGGCGACTACACCTTCGGTCATTCGATCGAGGTGACCGCGCGCGAGCGCATCGCCGCACTCGGCGGCAAGGTCGCCGGCAGCGTCAAGGCGCAGCTCGGCACGCCCGATTACAGCTCATTCCTGCTTCAGGCGCAGTCGTCAGGCGCCAGGATCCTGGCCATCAACGTCGCCGGCGACAACGCGACCGCGATCAAGCAGGCCGAGGAGTTCGGGCTCGCCAGCCAGGGCATGAAGATCGTGCCGATGTCGTTCCAGAACGTCGACATCGAGGCGGTTGGGCTCAAGGCGACGCGCGGTGATTTCATCGTCACCTCCTTCTTCGAGGATGTCTCGCCGGCAGCCCGGAAATTCTCCGATGCGTTCCATGCTCGCCGCAAGGCGATGCCCTCGCAGATCCAGGCCGGTGTCTATTCCGCCGTGCGCCACTATCTGCAAGCCGTGAAGGACACCGATTCCGACGAGGGGGCCGTCGTGATGGCCAAAATGAAGGCGACGCCGGTCTCGGACGCCTACACCACCAACGGCCGCATCCGCGAGGACCAACGCATGGTGCACGATCTCTATCTGGTGCAGGTCAAGACTCCGGAGGAATCCAAAGGCCCGTGGGACTTCGTCAAGCTGGTCGCGACGATCCCGCCCGACCAGGCCTTCCGCCCGCTCGATCGCAGCAAATGCAGCCTGGTCGGCAAGTAAGGCGCTTGGAAAACGCCTCAACAAGAATTTGACCGTCAGGCGAGATAGCGCGCCAGATAGCCTTCCATCGCGTAGAGCGCGCAGAGCGCGAGGCTCGACCACACCGCCGCGCTGAAATACAGGAACATCCAGGTCAGCTCGCCCTTCCAATGCGCGATGTCGTGGGTCACCACCCAGCGCGTCGCAACGTCGTGCAGACCTTCGAGCAGGCCCAAGAACCTGCCGCCCTCGGCGTGCCCTGCCCGCCAGCGGCTGAGATACATCGGCACGTCGACGGTGACGAGGAAGGCGAGGAAGCAGGCGATGCCAATGATGCCAGCGATCAGCGCCCAGCGCACCACGCCCTGGAATTCCGGCATCAGGCGGCACAGCGCGATGCCGGCGAGGAAGAAGGTCACCGCCCACAGCGAATTCTCGATCGCGTTGTAGAGATAATTGGTGGTGACCACCGCGTACCAGGAGAAGCACTCGGCGATGATGATCACCGGGACAATCACCCATGCGATGTTCACCGCCGTCTCGGCGCCCGTCATGGTGCCTAGCTGATGCAGGATGATCGCCCATTGCGCGGCGAAGCAGACCTCGGCCACGGTCGCAACCGAGCGTCCGACGAAGACGCTGGAGAGCCAGGTATCGAACAGGCAGATGCGCTGCACGTCGGCGCGCGGCAGCACCGAACGGAAGGCGCAGCCGAACACATAGCCGGCGCAAAGCAGGAACATCAGCCCGATGTCCGAGCCGCCGCCGACGCTGCCTGAGACCGTCGGGTAGAACTCACGGTACAGCATGAACCAGACGAGGATGTTGGCGCTGCTCACAACCGTGAGGGATCCCCACCACCATGCGAGGGGATTTGACCGCGCCTGCCACTGCAACATGAACCGCTCCGCAAAATTTATCGATCTGACATGTCGTCGTAATAATCCTGTCACAGAACGGCATGCAATCACGACAAAAATCTGTGTGTGCCCTGTCGTTCCAGCGGTGCCGCAACCGGAAAACGGGCGGCTCGGAGCGTCCACATATCGGACAATTTTGCCGTAGATAGCGAATTTATTGGACATTCGAAATCTGTCCGTCTGATATTCCGGGGATGGCTCCGACCGGCTCCTCCAAACCGCAGCATCCGCTCTCCTCCGCCGCAGCCGTGCTGGCGGAGAGCGCCGACGACGCCGCTTTCGCCACCACGCTGGCCAAGGGGCTGGTCGTGCTCGAGGCGTTCAAGGCCGGGAGCACGCTGCTGGGCAACATGGAGCTGTCGACGCTGACGGGCATTCCGCGCCCGACCGTGGCGAGGCTGACCCATACGCTGGCCCAGCTTGGCTATCTCCGCTACGACGCCGAGCGGTCGAAGTACCGCGTCGGTGCACGGGCGCTGCGCATGGCGCATCCTCTGCTCGCCGGGATGCAATTCCGCCAACTGGCGCGGCCGATGATGCAGGAGCTGGCGCACAGCGTCCGCGGCACGGTCTCCATCGGCCTGCTCGATGCGACCTCGATGATCTATGTCGAGACCGCGCGCTCCGGGGATGTCGGCCCGCACGTGCCCGATATCGGCATGCCCATTCCCGTCGTGATGACCGCCATGGGCCGCGCTGCGGCGGCGGCCCTGCCGCCGGCCGATGCAGACCGGCTGGAACGGAATCTCGCGGCCGAAGATGCCGGCCTGTGGTCGGCCGTCCGCGACAAATACCGCGCCGGGATCGCGCAATGCAAAAGTCGCGGCTTCTGCACCTGCTGGGGCGAGTACATGGCCTCGATCCATGCCGTCGCCGCGCCGCTGTTTCACGTGAGCGAATCGAAGCAGTCGTTCTCGATCAATTGCGGCATCCCTGCCTTCCGGCTCCAGCCCGGGCAGCTCGAGGGCGAAATCGGTCCGCGCATCGCGGCGCTCGCCGACAGCGTCCGGGCCGTGGTCGGAGCGTCGATGCCCACGGCCGAGACGCGCAAGCAAAACAAGAAGAGCGCCAGGACATGAACAAAAGAGCTGGCGCCCCATCTCCAGGATGCCATCATGACCATCACACGCCGAGCATTGCTGGGCGCCGTCGCCGCCGGCGTCTCGGCCTCGTCATTTTCCGCCCACGCTGAGGATGTCTGGCCGTCGCGGATGGTGCGGCTGATCTCGCCTTACGGTCCGGGCGGCTCCAACGACATCTCGCTGCGCTTGCTGGCCGAGGAGTTCAGCCGCAGCCTGCGCCAGCAATTCATCGTCGAGAACAAGCCCGGCGCCGGCACGCGCATCGCCAACGACATGGTCGCCCATGCACCGGGCGACGGCTATACGATCCTCTACGTCGCGGCGCCCTACGCCACCGCCGAGGCGCTGTTCGGCAAGCTGACCTGTGAGCGCGGGGATCTGCAGCCGGTCGCGATGGCCGTGATCGCACCGCTGTTCCTCATCATCAGTGCCGATGCGCCGTTCAAGACGCTTCCCGACTTGATCGCCTACGGCAAGTCGAAGCCGGACGGACTGACCTTCGCCTCCCCCGGCGCCGGCTCGCAGCCGCATCTTGCCGGAGAGCTCCTGTTTCGCGATGCCGGCGTCAAGGGTCTCAACATCCCGTTCCGGGGCGATGCCGCCTCCTACACCGAGCTGCTCGCCGGACGCGTCGATGCCACGCTGACCGCGCTGCCGACCGCCCTGCCCTACATCCAGAGCGGCAGGTTCACGGTGCTCGGCGTCGCCTCGGCCGAGCGCAGCGCGCTCTACCCGCAGGCGCCCACGTTGCGCGAGCAGGGCTTTCCCAACGTCGTCGCCGCCGGCTGGTACGGCTTCATGGTGCCGTCCACGACGCCGCGCGCCGTCGTCGACAAGCTCCAGGCCGAGGTTCTACGCGCGCTCGCCGAGCCTGCGATCAAGGACAAGCTGACGGCCCAGGGCCTCGAGGTGCGTGCCGGCACCGCGGCCGAGTTCGGCCAGTTCATCGACGCCGAGACGCAGAAGTGGACCAGGTTGATCCGCGCCGCCGGACTCAAGGGCGAGTAGGAGCTGGCGCTGCTTCTCGCACTGGACTGAGGTGGCGAGAGCCCGTTTGGCCGGCGCCTAGCGCCCTTCGGCGTAACGGCCACCGCCGCGGATGAGACCGTCGCGTTCCTCGGCGTGGCGCTGGTATTCGGAGATCGCGCGGTTGGCCATGCGGATTCGATTCGCGTGTCCCTTCTCGACCATCACGGTGATACGCTGCGCCAGGAACACGCAGGCCTCGAATTCGTCGCGAATGGCGCCCGTCCGCACCAGAAAGTCCCACGCGATCTCGTAGGCCTGCTCCGCCGCGGGATTGCGATAGTCGCTGAAGATGATGTGCGTCATCACTGCCAAACCCTGATGGCAGCGATCGTTCCTATGGCTCGCGCATGCGAGGGAACCGGCAGCGCCGCGCGTGAATGCGGCCCCGGCGAATTGCCCGCCGGAGCCGTATCGCATGTTCAACCGCTGAAGGCTGAATCCAGAGCGCGTTTAGCTGCCCATCCGTCGTTCGGGATGAGCGATACATCGATGCCCGAACAATCACCTCGTATTACCGCTTCATTCCCGCCACATACGCCGCCAGCTTGTCGAGCGTCTGGTAGCCGTATTCGACGGCGCCGAAGCCGATCATGCCGTCGCGCTGCTCGGCGCTCGAGGCCAGCTGCCGCATCATCAGCACGGTCTTGCCGTTGCTCTGCTCGGCAAAGGTGACGGTGAAGCGGAACATGCCGGGATCGTCGTCCTGGTCGAGGCCATGATCCATCTCCATCAGCGACGGCCGCTCGATGCGGCGGAAGCGCATCCGGTTCGGATAGACCGTGCCGTCGGGCCCGATCATGTTGAAGCGCCAGACGCCGCCGACACGCACGTCGATCTCGAAGGTCTCGACCTTGAATCCCTTCGGGCCGAACCATTGCGGCAGATGCTTCGGGTCGGACCAGGCCTCGAACACCAGATCGCGCGGCGCGTCGATCACGCGCGACATCACGATCTCGCGGTCGAGCGACCATTGCGACAGAGCAGGGTTGGCAGAACTCGTCATGATCAGGAACCTTTCCGTTTGGTTGTTTTGGACGGCCGCTTGGCGCCCGCCCTTTCCTTCTCTTTCTTGAGCTTCATCACATAGGCCTCGAAGCGGTCGAGCCGCGCCTCCCAGACCGCGCGCTGCTGCTGGAACCAGTCCTCCGCGCCGACGAGCGCATCCGCGCTGAGACGGCAGGTGCGCACGCGCCCGGACTTCTCGGACTGAACGAGCCCGCTCGTCTCCAGCACATGGATGTGCTTCATGAAGCTCGGCAGCGCCATGTCGAAGGGACCGGCGAGCTCGCCGACCGACGCCTCGCCCGCGCACAGCCGCATCACGATGGCCCGCCGCGTCGGGTCGGCAAGCGCTGCGAAGATCTGGTCGAGATGGGGCGATTGGTAAGCCATGAAGCTAACTATACACACGGAATCGCGGACGTCAACAATTGTTAGCCTGATGGCTCAGTTTCGGCGATCGATGGGAACCCACAACGCGCAATTGTGAATTGGGACCTCGCCCCCTCCTCGCTAAACCATATCCGGGGGCGCATCAGCATGATCGATCAGAGCACGTGCCGCCTTTTGTCATCTCATCCCCGATCACCCGGCGAAGCTTCGCCCGCGCCGCATTCATTCCGGTTGCAATGGCGCTTTGCCCGCGCCGCGCCTCCGCGGATTCGGACATGATCGCGCAGATGCGCGACATCGTCGCCGGCGCGCTGGCGCCGACCGCGATGCCGGACCATGCGGGCGGCCTCGCCGCCGCGCTCTATGCCGGCCGCCATGTCGAGTTCTTCAGCTACGGGTTCGCCGACGATGCCGCCAGGCGGCTGGTGACGCCCGACACGCTGTTCAACCTCGCCTCCTTGCGAAAGCCGTTCGAGGCCACGCTCGTGGCGCTCGGCATGCTGCGCGGCGAGCTGCGGCTCGACGATCATTTGCCGAAATATCTGCCCGAGCTGACCGGCAGCTATATCCGCAACGTCACTGTTGGCGAGTTGGCGACGCAGACGTCGGGGCTGCTGCTCCCGACCGATCATCCGCCCTGGCCGAACGAAGAGTTTACGCGCGAGCAGTTCATCGCGATGCTGAACGCCTTCGAGCCGGCGCCCGGCGTCGCACCCGGCCGGCAACGCGTCTACACCCATGCCGGCTACGTGCTGCTTCAGCTCGTGCTGGAGCGCCGCTACGGCATGCCGATCCAAGCGCTGATCGAGCACCGCATTCTCCGCCCCCTCGTCATGCACTCAACATTCGTCCCCGAGCGCGGCCCGGACAATCGCGCGGTCTTGGACGGGGCGGCGATACAGCGCGTGGTCCAGGGCTATTCCGACCAGGGCACGGCAATCGGCCCGATCGGCAACCAGCAGAGCTATTTCGATTTTCCCGGCACCGGGCAGATGTTCTCCTCGGCGCGCGACCTCGCGACGTTCGTCGCCGCCTGCGTCGACGGCCGCGCGATCGATCCGCATTTGCGCGAAGCCCTGCGGCTGACGCAGCGCGAGGCCTTCCATGTCGATGAAAAATTCGGCCAAGGCATGGCCTGGGAGACCGTGCGCCTCCCAGGCGTCACCATCGTCGACAAGCCCGGCGGGCTCAACAACGCCTCCGGCTATATCGGCCTGGTGCCGGCGCGGCGGATCGGCATCGTCCTGCTGGCCAATCGCGGCGAATATCCGCACGAGATCGCCCGCTACAAGATCCTGCCGGACCTGGCACGGCTCATGGCCTCACATTGAGACGGCCGACTCAGACCGAGCGCGTCAGCCCGCCATCGACGCGGATGTTCTGGCCGGTGATGTAGGCCGCGCCATCGGAGGCCAGGAACGAGATCGTCGCCGCGACCTCCTCGACCTTGCCGTAGCGCTTCATCGGCACGCTGTCGCGTCGCGCGTCCTGCTGCGGCAGGCTGTCGATCCAGCCCGGCAGCACGTTGTTCATGCGGACATTGTCGGCCGCGTAAGTGTCGGTGAAGATCTTGGTGAAGGCGGCGAGCCCTGCGCGGAACACCGCCGAGGTCGGGAACATCGCGCTGGGCTCGAACGCCCAGGCGGTCGAGATGTTGATGATGGCGCCGCCCTTCTGCGCCTGCATCAGCGGCGTGACCAGCCGGGTCGGACGGATCACGTTCAGGAGATAAGTGTCGAGGCCGGTGTGCCACTGCTCGTCGGTGATCTCGGTAATGGGGGCACGCGGCCCGTGCCCGGCGCTGTTGACGAGCACGTCGATCCGCCCCCACTTCGCCATCGCGGCCTCGACGAGGCGCTTGAGGTCGTCGTTCGACTGGTTCGAGCCGGTGACGCCGATCCCGCCGAGCTCGGCCGCCAGCGCCTCGCCCTTGCCCGAGGACGACAGGATCGCAACGCGAAACCCGTCCGCCGCCAGCCGCCGCGCAGCCCCCGCCCCCATGCCGCTGCCGCCGGCGGTAACGAGCGCAACCTTCTCCGCTGCCATGACCAATGATCCCTTCAGTTGAGGCGAGCCGCAGGCTCGGCCTATCATGAGGCCTTCTACAGCCAGACCTGTCGGCAGGTCCATGGCCGAAGGCACCATCATGAGCGGCTTGAAATGAGTGATCTGCAGATCCGCAATTTGCGCCCCGACGAAATCGCCCTCGCCGTCGACTGGGCCGCGGCGGAGGGCTGGAATCCGGGGCTGGCGGATGCCGCCTGCTTTGCGATCCCCGACGCCCAAGGCTTCTTCGTCGGCGAGATCGACGGCGAGCCGGTCGCGACCGTCTCCTGCGTCAATTACGATGACCGCTTCGCCTTCCTGGGCTTCTATATCGTGCGCGATCGCTTTCGCGGCGCCGGCCATGGCCTACGCATCTGGAATGCAGCGATCGCGCATGCGGGCGCGCGCGTGGTCGGCCTCGACGGCGTGGTGGCGCAGCAGGAGAATTACAAGAAGTCGGGATTCCAGCTCGCTTACGCCAACATCCGCTATGGCGGCACTGTTGCGGAATCGGTGAAGCCGCCGGCCGATGTCGTTGCGCTCGACAAAGTCCCGTTTGCGCTGGTGGAAGCCGATGACGCCACCGTCTTCCCCGCCGCGCGCGGCGCCTTCCTGCACGCCTGGATCAACACACGAGGTCACGTCGGCCGCGCGTTGCTGCGCGAGGGCAGGCTCGCTGCATGGGGCGTGATCCGCCCCTGCCGGACGGGCTACAAGATCGGCCCGCTCGTCGCCGACGACCGCGCAGCCGCGGATGACGTCGCGCAGGCCCTGCTCGAAAGCGCGGGCGCCAGCGAGGTCTTCCTCGACGTCCCCGCCGTCAATCCCGCCGCCATCGCGCTCGCCGAGGAGCTCGGCCTGAAGCCGGTGTTCGAGACGGCGCGGATGTATACGGGGCCGATCCCGCCGCTGCGGCTCGACCGCGTCTTCGGCGTGACCAGCTTCGAGCTGGGTTAACTCAATAGCAGCGCATGATGTTGACGGTGTGCTCGCTGCCGCCGCGGCCGGGCACCGTCACCTGCTCCGTCGGGCAGCTCGGCACATAGGGCCGATCGGACGGCACGACATTCGGCGGATAACGATGCGTCCAGTCCCAGGGCACATCATAGGTGTAGGTGTAGGTGTAGCGAACATCGGCGGAGAGCGACTGGTTCGTATCGGCGAAGGGCTGGCTGTAGCCGGCGCCGTCGTAGAGGTAGCCGCCGCCGCCCGGCCAGTAGACCCATGGAGCGCTGCGGCGGTGGAACCGGGCGCCCGGCCCAACGTGCGGACGGGCCGCAGCCGGCGGGGCAGCTGCTGCTGCGACGCCTGGCGCCGCGGCGCCAGCGGGCCTGGAAAAACTGTCAGCGGAGCTCAGCAGCAGCATAGCGGCGCTGAGCGAGGCGACCAACGCCCCATATGATCTGGCAATCATGATACGCACCACACTCGTTTGGCTTCGCGAAAGCAGCTCCCCGCAAGGAGGCTAGGCCGGGCCGTCGCCCACCCGCAAACGTATAATTAATTATTGGTTAAGGCACGCGATTAACCGGGAACCGGGTGCGGCAGAACGCCCGGAATTCCCGTCTGATTTCAGCGACTTCGTCCCGTCAACGGCCCTGCTGCTTGCGCAGCCAGTCGAGCATGTCCTGCGGGCTTCCGCTGCCCTGTGTCACGATCGCGGTATTGCCGCCGCTGCGGCGATAGACCGTCGTGCGCCCGGGCTCCTTCTCGATCTTGACCTCGGCCTCTGCCGGATCACCGCTCTGCGTGATGACCGAGGTGCCGTTCTCGTCCTGGACCACGGTGGTATGACCGTCGCCGGCCCCGGCCGGCGCCATTGCAACCACGCTCATGAATCCCAGTCCGGATGCGAGCAGAAGCAGCTTCATGTCACACCTCCATCATCGGCCGAACTGGAAGATCGCCAGCCAGTTGAAACGCCCGAACTGCCTCACCGCTCCCGTGTTCATGTCTCCGATCTGGAGCAGGAGCGCGTTGGTGGAATTGCCGATCTGGGTGATCTCGGCGGTGTTGCTCACCCCGGATTGACCGATCGCCGCATTGGTGGTGCCGCCGACCTGGATCACATTGGCATAGTTGCGCGTGCCGTTCTGGATGATGGTCGCGTCCACCGTGCCGGTGCCGCCGATCTGGATCACCCGCGCGATGTTGATGCGGCTGTTCTCCTCGATCGTGACAGGCTGAACATTGTCGCCGAACTGCACGACCGTTTCGATGCTGACGTTCCGGTTGGTCACGCTGCGCTGGACCGCCCCGGCGCACGCCTGCGTCGCCGCACCGATGGCGGCGAGCATTGCCGCCAGGGCCAAAGCCCGCCTCACCACCTGACTGCCGCCTCGCATCGCGCTTCCCCGTTCGTTGTCGACACTGACGAGATCGCTCGCGCGTCAGGGACCGGTCTGGACGATGGTCGAGGCGTTGACGGTGCCGAACTGCGCCACCGTGCCCGCATTCATCGTGCCGAGCTGGGATATCAGGCTGGTCGCCGACTGGCCGGCCTGGCCGACATAGGCGAAGTTGTTGACCCCGGTCTGCCCGATCGATGCGGAACTCGTTCCGCCGAACTGCAGGACGCCCGTGGCGTTGTTGCTGCCGTTCTGCGTCACGGTCGCGCTGGTCGTGCCTCCGATCATGAACACGCCCGCCATGTTGAGCTGGCTGTTCTGGTTCAGCACGACGGGCGGTCCGCCGACCGAGACGATGGTCTTGATGTCGGCCGTCTGTGCTGTCGCCGAAAGGGCGCTGGCGAGGTACAGAGCGAGCGTTGCGGCGCATGCGCCGCCCAGATGACGTTTCATGACATGCCTCACCACTTCGAATCTGCTCACGGCGCCTGCTGGAGAACAGTCGATCCGTTCAGGATCCCGAGCTGTCCGACTCCGGCGGTGTTGTTCGCGCCGATCTGGCCTATCAGGCTCGAATTGGCGCCGCCGACCTGGCCGGTCAGTGCGGTGTTGGTTGCGGTCGCAGTGGTGCCGCCCTGGCCGATCACCGCGGTGTTGACCGTGAGCAGCGAGCCCGTCTGCAAGGTGGTCGCGGTATTGGTGGCGCCGAACTGCAGCGTGGTGGCGCTGTTGCTGGTGCCGCCGCTCTGCGAAATGAACGAAGTGTTGGTCGTGCCGAATTGCAGCACGCTGGCCGAGTTGCCGGCCCGCGCATCGGCTGCCGTCAGTGCAGCGAATGCCGCAACCGTTGCAATGAAATAGGTGATCCGCATGTCATGTCCTCCGCGAGAATGAGCGAGCGTCGCAATTGATCGCCCTGCCCGGGTGCGGTGCCGGAATGGCCCGGACGCACCGACCTGGGTGCGCCCGGCCCAAACGAACCGTGGCTTCAGTGCGCCGTCTGCGAGACGGTGCTGCCGTTGATGCCGAACACACTGATCTGGCCGACGGCGGCGGCGTTGTTCTGAAGCGCGGCGGGCCCGAACGAGTTCTGGGTGATCGAGCTGCCGTTGTTGCCGAACGCCACCTGGCCGGTGGCCGCCGAGTTCTGCACGCCGACCTGGTTCACCGTGCTGCCGTTGTTGAGCGAGGCCGCGCTGGTGCCCTGCATCGTCGTCGCACTGTTGATGATGCCGAGCTGGCTGGTCGATGACGTGTCGTTGGTGAGGCCCTGCTGCGAAACGCTCGAAGTGTTCACGACGCCGACCTGCACCGTGGTGGAGGTGTTGGCGGCCTGAGCCGCGGAGGACAGAGCGAGCACGGCAACGGATGCAAAAAACAATTTACGCATGGAGTATCCCTTTCTGGCCAAGTTGTCTGACTGGTTTCGGATGCCTTCCCGGAAAAGAGGCCGACATCGTAGGGATGACTCTGAACCGATCGTGGCCTGCGCGACAGACTGCAGTTCATGCTAGTCGCTCCGGACTAGACGCTGCGTGTCGTCTCCGCTTCGCGCCCCATGCTGTCGACCAGCCGCACCACTTCGATCGGCGTACGCAGCTCCAGCTTTCGCATCATCCTGGTGCGATGGACCTTCGCCGTCACTTCGCTCACGCCAAGTCTTGCTGCGATCTGCTTGGCGACGAGCCCTTCGGCCATCAGCAGCATGATCTCGCGCTCTCTCGCCGTCAGCGTCTCGACGCGCTGGCGGGCTTCACGCACGCTGTCTTCGCGTTGCAGCCGCCTGCGGTCGCGCTCGATGCCGTGCCTGATGGCATCGAGGATCTCCTGTTCGCGAAAGGGCTTGGGCAGAAACTCCACCGCGCCGCGCTTCATCGCCTCGACCGAGACGCGGACGTCGGAGTAGCCGCTGATGAAGACGATCGGAATTGACACGCCCGTCTCGGCCAGCCGGCGCTGCAGCTCGAGCCCGGTCGGCGACGTGCCGGGAAACCGCACGTCGAGCACGAGGCATGACGGCCCGGGCGAAACGGTCTCGGCGAGAAACTCTTCGGTCGAGGCGAACAGCTTGACCTGATGCCCGGTCTCCTCGCAGAGACTTCCGATCGCGGCTCGAATCTGGGCTTCGTCGTCAACGACGTAAACTGTGGCTTGATCTGAACTCATGGCAACGGGCTCCCCGGCTTGGGGCTCGATGAAAAGGCAACGAGCTATCCATTCTTCTTGCAAGCGAGATCAAGGTGCTTGGATGATTCGCGCAGATCGAGCGAAGCGCGTCGGTCCGCCGGTTCGAAGTCATAGGGCCAACACGCGCCGGAGACGAGTGAAGGCGTTCACACATCGGGCTTCGTGATGGGAGGGCTTCGATCCTGCCGCCGGCGGCATCGCGGCGGGACGACGTGGAGAATGCGGCAATGCTGCGTCGTCGGATCGCCGGCTGCGTCATGGCATCGCCACCCACGTGCCGACTCGCACGCCTGCTGCTGGCCGCTCTGGCCGGATCAGACGGGACGTTCAGTCAGCTTATCGAGTTCGATACCGCGCGCCTCGTATCGATACGCTCGGTATGCATCCCGATCAAATCACGAAAAGTAGCACCCCACCTGCTTTACTACTGGATGACGAGGCACACCCGACCGTCAGCCCGGCGAGGACGACATACTGACGTTCGATACGACTTTCCATGTTTTACAACCATAGCGAGCGTGCCACTTTTTCCCGATTCCCCGAAGTCATTTCAATCGGCGAGTTTTGATATGCGATTTGTGCCAGCATTTGCCTTGCTCGGAGCTGCGTGCGGCCTCGCTGCGATCTACGCCGGGCCGGGTATGATCGCCGGCGCCGCCGGGAGCACGGCAGACACGGCGGCTCGCGCCTATGACCAGACCAGGCGGCTGCTGATCCCCTCCACCCGCGAGGTTCCGACCTACGGGTCGGACGCACCCATGTTCCGCTATGCCTCGATCCAGCGCGGCAGCGTCGAGCAGACCGTCACCGTCACCGGCGCCCTGCAGCCGGTCAAGACGATCGAGGTGGGCTCCCAACTGTCGGGGCAGCTCGCCCGTGTCTATGTCGACTTCAACGACACCGTCGCCAAGGATCAGCCACTCGCTCTGATCGATCCGCGCAGCTTTGCAGCCAAGGTCGACGAGGCCAGGGCGTCGCTGGCCGTCGCCAATGCCCTGGTCGACATCGCCAGGGCCAAGCTCGATCGCGCCAGGATCGATCTGCAGAACGCGAGGGGCAGCCGCGACGTGCTCGCGGCCAAGCTCGAGAGCGCGCAGGCGGTGAAGTCCTCGGCTCAGAAGACGCTGCAGCGGAAGCTGGCGCTGCAATCGCAGAACGTGGTGGCGACCACGGCGGTCGACGACGCGCAGACCGAGTTCACCGCGCGCCTCGCCCAGGAACGTGAAGCCGAGATCCTGATGTCCCTCAACTCCTTTTCGGTGGAGGGTGCGCAGGCCGACGTCCGCCGCATCGAGGCGGAGCTGCAGCAGGCTCGCATGGCGGTGCCGGAGAAGGCCGCCGTTCTCGCCGCGGCCCAGGCCGATCTCGACCGCACCGTGATCCGTTCGCCGATCGACGGCGTCGTGGTCGGCCGGTTCGTCAACGAGGGGCAGACGCTCGCGGTCGGACTGGAAGCACGCACCACCTTCATGGTGGCGCACCGCCTGGAGGACATGGAGATTCACGCGCAGGTCGATGAAGCCGACATCGGCCGCATCGCGCCCGGGCAGCACGCGCATTTCACCGTCGACGCCTACCCGGACCGCCGCTTCGAGGCGGTGGTGCGCCAGGTGCGCAAGGCGCCGCAGACCCAGCAGCACGTCGTCACCTACACCGTGGTGCTGGCGACCGCCAATCTCGACGGCGCGCTGCTGCCGGGAATGACTGCCCTGGTGAAGATCGTCATCGAACGCCAGGACGACGTGCTGAAAGTGCCGCTCGCAGCGCTGCGGTTCCAGCCGGCCGGCACACGGCCGGACGCCGCGGCACGCAGCGGCGTGTGGGTGCGCACCGCCGGCGGCGCGCTGCAGCGGGTGGCGGTGACGGTCGGCGCCGCCGGCACCGAGCAGGTCGCGCTCAGGAGCGGAGATCTCGTCGAGGGCAGTGAGGTCGCCGTCGGCCAGGCCATCCGTCCGGCCGGCATGGAAATTCTCGGCATCAGGTTCGGGTCATGACCGCCTCTCCCCTCATCAGCCTCCAGTCGGTCAGCAGGACCTATCGCACCGAGGGAGTCGCGGTGGCGGCGGTGCGCAATGTCAGCTTCGATATCGCGCAAGGCGAGATCGTCGCGGTGATGGGGCCGTCCGGCTCCGGCAAGTCGACGCTGATGAACATGATCGGGCTGCTCGACCTGCCGAGCGAGGGCGCGGTCTACCTCCAGGGCGCCAACATCGCCGATCTCTCGGACGATCGCCGGTCGGCTTTGCGCGCGCGCAGCATCGGCTTCGTGTTCCAATCCTACAATCTGCTCGCGCGCCACGATGCCATCGAGAACGTCGCACTGCCGCTGGTCTATTGCGGCATCGCGCGAAAGGAACGGCTGGCGCGCGCGGAAGCGAGCCTTCAGGCCGTCGGCATGCTGCACCGGGCCCATCACTTCCCGCGGCAGCTCTCCGGCGGCGAGCAGCAGCGCGTCGCGATCGCGCGCGCACTGATCGCCTCCCCGCTGATCGTGCTCGCCGACGAGCCGACCGGCGCGCTCGACAGCCGCACCGGTGCCGAGATCCTGGCACTGTTCGCAGCCCTCAACCGGACCGGCCAGACCATCGTCATGATCACGCATGATCCCGGCATCGCGACGCAATGCCGGCGCACGATCCACCTGCATGACGGCGAGCTCGTCAGCGACGAGACGGTGGCGGAGCTGCTGCCGAGACGGAGCGCTGCGTCATGACGATGCTCCAGGGCTTTCAGATCGCGTTGCACGCCCTGCGCCTCAATCCGCTGCGCAGCTTCCTCACCATGCTCGGCATCGTGATCGGCGTCGCCTCCATCGTCACCGTGTTCGCGATCGGGGCCGGCGCGCAGCTGCGTCTGCAGGAGCAGATCCGCTCGATCGGCGCCAACGTGCTGATGATCACCCCCGGCGCGGTCTACCAGGGCGGCGTGCGTCTCAAGGACGGCAGCAAGCTGACGATGACCGAGAGCGACGTGCAGGCCATTCTCGAGCAGATCCCGGAAATCCAGGCCGCGGCCGGCTCCATCGCCGGGACGGCGCAGGTCATCCACGAGGGCAAGAACTGGAACACGACGATCAACGGCACGACCACCGGCCACTTCATGGTGCGCGACTGGCAGCTCGCGGCCGGCCGCTATTTCTCCGCCACCGAGGAAGCCGGCGCCGGCAAGGTCGTGATCCTCGGAAGCACGGTCGCGCGCGAGCTGTTCGCACCCGGCGACGATCCCATCGGCGCGCAGATCAGGATCATGAAGGTGCCGCTCGAGGTGGTCGGCGTGCTCGACCGCAAGGGCCCGGCCCAGGACGACGTCGCCTTCGTGCCGCTCACCACCGCCAAGCTGCGCTTCCTCGGCAGCGCCAGCAACATCAACCGTGACTCGGTCGCCTACATCATCGCCAAGGTGGCCGCGGACGGTCAGATGGCGGGTGCGCGAGCGGAGATCGAGAACCTGCTGCGGCAACGCCACCGCATCCCCGCCGGCCAGGACGACGACTTCAAGGTCCAGGATCCCGCCGCCGCCATGGAGGCGCAGCAGGGCGCGATCCGCACCGTCGCGCTGCTGCTCGTCGCCATCGCCTCGGTCTCGCTGCTCGTCGGCGGCATCAGTATCATGAACGTCATGATCGTGTCGGTCACCGAGCGCACCCGGGAGATCGGCATCCGCCGGGCGCTCGGCGGGCGGATGCGCGACATCCGTCTGCAGTTTCTCTGCGAAGCGCTCGTCCTCTGCCTGCTCGGCGGTGCCATCGGCGTCGCCGGCGGCATCACGCTCTCGATGACGGTCGCCCGCATGGCCGGGTGGGTCACCTCGATCGACGGCCAGGCGATCGGCCTGTCTCTCGTCTTCTCGATCGCGACCGGCCTCGTCTTTGGTTTTTATCCAGCTCACAAGGCGTCCAAGCTGAGTCCGATCGAGGCGCTCAAGACGGAGTGAGAGCATGCCGGGATGTTCGCAAAGGCCAGGGAGGCAGCCATGAGCTCGGATCCGAAAGGTTTGATCGCACCGACACCGCGCGAACGGGAGCTGATGACGCTGATCGCGCGGGGGATGCAGAACAAGAACATCGCCTACGAGCTCAACATCTCGGAGAACACGGTGCGGGCGCACATCGGCAACATCATGCGCAAGTACCGGCTTCAGAACAGAACGCAGATCGCGATCGCCTTTGCCCTGCACACCGCGCCGTCGTCGCTCCGCCGCGATCTCGCCAAGACCGAGCTCTTTCCGGCCGCGACGAAGCCGGCGCAGGCCCTTGCACCCAATCCACGGGCGCAGACCGCGCCGGATTGAATGGTTGCGGCCACAATCCCTTGCGCTGCCCGACGGGCAAAACACCCAATTCATGGGTCAATGCACGCGGCCGAAAATATTCCACTTTACCGAAATTCGGAAATGACGTATGTGTCGCGCAACCCGGCCCAAGGAAGAGGGGCGTATCGCGATCGTCACGAACGCGGGCCGGGCGGCGGTGGACGCGGATGGCGTCGGCGCGAACGGCTTTGCAGGGCGGGCAACCGTGAGCGAGGTCGTCGCGCATACGACCGGTGCCATCAGCGTACGGCAAAATCGTGTGGTCCTGACGCCCGGGGTCTGTGCGTCAAGTCTTGTGGTGATGTGGTTGCCCGACCGGGCGATGCGCATCAGCCATCCGCAAGGCGACGGGGGCAATAGTGCATCGCTCCCCGGGGAGAGCGCGACATAAGCCGTAAAACCACTGCGCAGGGAAGGCCGGATGTTTGGCTTCACCTGTATGCCGCTGTGCAAATTCTTGTTGCCACCTTTCGCACAGTGGACCGTGGGTGCCCGGCCGGCACCCGGTCTTCCCTGCGCCCTTTTCACGGAGGGCGAAGCAACCAGGCAAAGCTCGGGCGGAATGCGCCGCGAGGACGCGAAGCTGTGTCTGCGAGCGAAATGCGAATTGAAGAACGTCGCCGCCCACCGCACACCCCGTCATTGCGAGCGCAGCGAAGCAATCCAGCAATGCATCCGCGGAAAGATTCTGGATTGCTTCGCTGCGCTCGCAATGACGATGCGGCGGCAGGTGTGCGCCAACCTCCGCTCTCGTGCCCCGGACGCTGCGCAGCACGAAGTGATGCGCAGCAGAGCCGGGGCCCATCTCGCAGCGCGTGCGTGACCTCCTGGGTCCCGGCTCTGCGCAGCAGCGTAAGAACGCTGCAGCGCGTCCGGGACACGAGCGTGACGCTATCACCTCTCCCCAACCCTCCTGCATCGGCCGGGGCCCTTGTAACAAAACTGCCATACAGCAAAACTAAACGATTACCGGGGCCGCCAGCGCGGCCGTTTGCCTCACTGCAGGAGAGACCTTGATGCGCCGTTCACTGGTGTTGCTGTCCGCCGGACTGGCCGTGCTGTCCACCGGACTTGCCTCCGCCCAGAACAACACGCCCCGCAACCTGATCCTGTTCATTCCGGATGGTCTGCGCGCGCTGAAGGTCACCCCGGGGACGACGCCCGCGATGGCCGAGGTTCGCGACAAGGGCGTCAACTTCAAGAACCCGCATTCGCTCTTTCCCACCTTCACCATGGCCAACGGCTCGGCGATGTCGACCGGCCATTATCTCGGTGACACCGGCGTGTTCTCCAACACGATCTGGACCAACTACACCTCAGTACCCGCCGGCGACACCGTGGTGCCCTTCATCGAGAACGACGCCGTGCTCGGCGACATCGACGAGCATTTCAGGGGCGACTACCTCAACGAAGAGACCGTTCTGAAGATGGCCCGCGACAAGGGGCTGAGCACCGCGGCGATCGGCAAGGTCGGCCCGACCTACCAGTTCGACCACACCGACAAGCCTGAGAAGCCCGGCCTGCACTCGATCGTGTTCGACGATTCCACCGGCGGCAAGAACGGCGTGGCGCTGTCGGACGAGGTGAAGGACGCTTTGACCAAGGCCGGCCTGCCCCTCGCCACGCCGCCGCGCGGCGACAATTCCAAGGCGGGCGACGCCAAGACGCCGGGCACCACTGTCGCCAACGTCGCGCAGCAGGCCTATTTTGCCGACGTCGCCACCAAGGTGGTGCTGCCGATGTTCAAGGCGCGCAACAAGCCCTTCGTGCTGGTGTTCTGGTCGCGCGACCCCGACGGCAGCCAGCACAACACCGGCGACAGCCTCAACCAGATCATGCCGGGCATCAACGGCCCGACCTCGATGGCCGGCATCAAGAACGCCGACGCCAACCTCGCCCAGCTCCGCAAGGCGCTCGACGAGCTCGGGCTCGCGGCCTCGACCAACATCATAGTCTCGGCCGACCACGGCTTCTCGACCATCTCCAAGGAGAGCAAGACCAGCCCGTCGGCCAAGGTCAGCTATGACGACACGCCCAAGGACTTCCTGCCAATGGGCTTCCTGGCGCTCGACCTTGCGAAAGCGCTCGACCTCCCCTTGTTCGATCCCAACGACAAGAACGTGAAGATCGAAGGCAACAAGCATCCCAAGGCCGGCAATGGCGTGCTCGGCAAGGATCCCACCAAGCCCGACCTCGTCGTCGCCACCAATGGCGGCTCTGACCTGATCTATCTGCCGAACAGGGACAAGAAGCTCGCCGCGAGGACCATCAAGGCGCTGCTCGAGCAGGACTACGTCTCCGGCCTGTTCGTCGAGGATTCGCTCGGCCGCTTCCCCGGGACGCTGCCGCTGTCGAGCATCAATCTGCGCGGCAAGTCGGCGACGCCGACGCCGTCGATCGTCGTCAACTTCCGCTCCTATGCCAGCGATTGCGGCGATGCGCCGACCAATTGCTCGGTGCAGGTCGCCGACACCGTGCTGCGCCAGGGCCAGGGCATGCATGGCAGCTTCAGCCGCGGCGACACCATGAACTTCATGGCCGCCATCGGTCCGGACTTCAAAGCCGGCTATGTCGACGAGATTCCGGTCAGCAATGCCGATGTCGGCATGACCGCCGCGCAGCTCATGGGCCTGCGCAGCTCGCACAATGGCGGCCTGATCGGCCGCGTGATGTCGGAGGCCATGCCCAATGGCATCGTGCCGAAGGCCTATAAGGCGGTTGAGAAGTCGAAGATGTCCGAGAACGGCCTTCAGACCGTGCTCAACGTCCAGCGCGTCGGCAGCCAGCGTTATTTCGATGCCGCCGGCTTCCCCGGCCGCACGCTGGGTCTCGAGCCGGACGCCGGCAAACAAAAAACGGCGGGGAAATAACCCCGCCGTTCCCTCGCGTCCTCACGTGAGGCGCAAAATCTTACATCCCAATGTCGAACACGTTCGGCAATTGGCCCGCCAGAGGCAGTGCGGTGGCGCCCAGGAAGGTCGCCACCATCGCCATCAGGCGACGGTTGTTCTGGCGCTTGCCGCGCATCTGGCCGGCAATCCACTCCAGCATCTCGCTGTTGACCTTGGAGGCATAGGACGGCGCCCAGCTCTCGATCTCGGTGTCGGCCGACAGCGCGACGCTGCGCGGCGGCACCTTCAGGCCCGAGGCGCTGGCGGCATAATGGGCGACCGCCTTGGCAAGCAGGTCGTCGAAGCGGCCGCCGTCGGTGCGTTCGGTCGCGGCCTCGTTGATCTCGAACAGAACTTCGGCCTCGGCGCGGCTGACCGGCTGGTCGTTGACGGCGGTCGCGGTGAGGATGCGCATGCACCAAGCGGTGTCATCGGCATCGAGCGAGCGGGAGAAATGCACCCTTCCCTTGGTAGTCGGGCCTTCGCCCGTGATCACGCCGTCACGCACGATGGAGAGGGCATGAGCTGCGGTATCGCTGCAGGACGGCACGAGGGACGACGACTCGGTAGACTTAGGCGCAGCGGCAGACATAGTTCACTTCCAGACTTCTTCTGATCGGCCAGCATTTCCATGCCGGCGTAAAGGGGTGGTTAACGATTCGATACGGGGATCGCGACTTTTCTAGATGGTTGCCAATTGGTCGCTATCAGGACCAATCTGGTTCTAGACCGCGCCGGGCGAGCGTGATGAAAGTCATAAAAGGCATTATCGGGGCAATCGAGCCCGGGCGGCTCCGGTGGAGATGTTTCGTCGCAGGCGCCGCTGTAACAGAAAGTTGCTGGGAAATCGGCCCTTCGAAGAAAGAATTCACATTTTACTTGAGGCGGTTCACTTGGCGTTCACTTAGGCCGGCCAAGCCCCTATAATGGCTCCGATGGCCGAAGGTGAATTCTTCAGTAAATTCAACAAGATGAGGTAGAACCATGACACTTCCGATCGGCGCCACCGCCCCCGACTTCGAAGCCGAGACCACCGAAGGGAAGATCAAGTTCCACGACTGGATCGGCAACAGCTGGGCCCTCTTGTTCTCGCACCCGAAGGACTTCACGCCGGTTTGCACGACCGAGCTCGGCGCTCTCGCCAAGCTGAAGCCGGAGTTCGACAAGCGCGGCGTCAAGCTGATGGGCCTCTCGGTCGATCCGGTCGATCGCCATGCCAAATGGTCGGATGACATCAAGGAGACCCAAGGCGCCGCGCCCAACTACCCGATGATCGGCGACATCGATTTCAACGTCTCCAAGCTCTACGAAATGTTGCCGGCCTCGACCTCGGGCGATCCCCTCACCCGCACGCCGGCCGACAACCAGACCGTCCGCAACGTCTTCATCATCGGCCCGGACAAGAAGATCAAGCTGGTGCTGGTCTATCCGATGACGACGGGTCGGAACTTCCAGGAGATCCTGCGCGTCATCGACTCGCTCCAGCTCACCGCCAAGCATCGCGTCGCCACCCCGGCCGACTGGTCGCAGGGCGAGGACGTCATCATCGCGGGCTCGGTCTCCAACGACGAGGCCAAGACGATCTATCCGCAGGGCTGGAAAGAGCCGAAGCCCTACATCCGGATCGTGCCGCAGCCTAAATAACGCACTTTCATTCCGGGGCGGTGCGAAGCACCGAACTCTGGTACGCAATTGCGCACCTGAGAATCTCGATATCCCCTGGTGCGCAATTGCGCACCTGGGGTCTGGTCCTTCGGACCATCCCGGGATGACGACCCAGAATCAGGCCGCGTGCACGCGGTCGAGGAAGCTCTCGACCTCGGCCTTCAGATGCAGGCTCTCGCCCGAGAGCGCCTGGGCGGAAGCAAACATCCGGCTCGACGTATCGCCCGTCTCGCTGGCGCCCTTGGCGGCGTGACGGACATTGACCGCGACATCGGCCGTGCCTGACACCGCCGCGCGCACGCTGGCCACGATGTTGTGGGTCGCGCTTTTCTGTTGCTCGACCGCGGCCGAGATCGAGCCTGCGATGCCGCTGATGCGCTCGATGGTCTGGCTGATCGCCTTGATGGCGGCGACCGATTCCTCGGTCGCAAGCTGCATGCTCTCGATCTGGCTCGATATCTCGTCGGTCGCCTTCGCGGTCTGGCCGGCGAGCGTCTTGACCTCCTGAGCCACCACCGCGAAGCCGCGGCCGGCATCGCCCGCGCGTGCAGCCTCGATGGTCGCATTCAGCGCCAGCAGATTGGTCTGCTCGGCAATCGAGGTGATCAGCTTGACGACGTCGCCGATGCGCGAGCCGGCTTCCGAGAGCTGCGCAATGCGCTGGTCGGTCGCTTCGGCCTGCCGCACCGCCTCGGCGGAGATCTCGTTCGATTCCTGCACCCGGCGGGTGATCTCGGAGATGGATTGAGACAGCTCGTCGGAAGCCGACGCCGCCGAACGCACATGCTCGGAGGCGCTTTCGGAAGCTCCCGCCGACTGCGCCGACAGATCGGCCGTGGAGCGCGCGGCGTCGGTGAGTTGACGCGCTGCGCGCTCGAACTCGCCCGACGATGCCAGCACCTTGTCGAGAATGCCGCCGACACTGCCGCGGAACCCCTCGACGAAGTTGCGCAGCTCGGCCTTGCGCTGCTCGGCTGCGGCAGCGGTTGCCGCCGCCTGCTCGCTGCGCATACGTGCCCGCTCCTGCGAGTTGCTCCTGAACACCGCGACCGTGCGGGCGATCTCGCCGATCTCGTCGGCCCGGTCCTCGCATTCGATCGCGACGTCGCTCTGGCCGTTGGCAAGCGCGGTGAGCGAATGCGTCACGGAGGTCAGCGGCCGGGTGATGCGGCGGACGACTAACAGGGTCAGGACCAGCACCAGAAGCGCGGCAAGCCCGGCGGCGGCCGCCATGCTCTCCATCGCCTGGGACAGCATGCCCTCGAACTGCGTCATGGGGATGCCGACATAGAGGATGCCGGCGACCTTGCCGGTGCCATCCGCAATCGGGAAATAAGCCGTCATGAACGTCTTGCCGAACAGCGTGGCCGGCCCCTTATAGGCCTCGCCCCGGCGCAGCGGGGCCTGCCCGGGATGATCCGCGGCAAGCTGGGTCCCGACGGCGCGGTCGCCATTTTCCTTTTTCACGTTGGTCGAGCGGCGGACGAACTGTCCGCTCGCCGCGTCGAACACGAACAGGGTCGCGTTGCCGCCGACATAGGACACCGCGCGGTCGACGATGGCGTGATCCCCAAAGTCGGGCATTTTCGGGATCTCGGCGCGGACCACCGCGCCGTCCCGGATCGTGATCTTGGCTTCGGGAACGGTCTCCGCAAAGGCCAGCGCCAGCGTGCGCAGATTGATCTCGATGTCGCGCAAGGCGCGGTCGTTGAAGGCGGATGTCAGCGACCAATAGCCGGCGCCGACCACTAGCGCCGTGTTCATTGCGATCAGCAGCACCGCGCACAGGACGGCCTTGGTGCCGAGCTTGAACCGCGGCAGGAACTTCGCCGTTAGAAGATTGGACATGGATGGAATGACCCCCGTAATTCCTGCATATTCGTGCAATTGACTTACGGCCGCATTAACGGCGGTTCCCGCCGCCGCGCGCGGTACGGTTTCCAATTGGTAAACGAGGCCCTCCCTGACCCCGCCAAGTCAGCCATCCATCATCGTCTGGTTTCGCGACGATCTCCGCCTGTCCGACCACCCCGCCCTCGACGCCGCCGCCAACTCCGGAGCGCCGGTGCTTTGTCTCTATGTACTGGACGAGGCGGCGGGGCGAGCGCCAGGCGGCGCGGCACGCTGGTGGCTGGCGCAGTCGCTGCGATCGCTCGGTGCCGAGATCGCCGCGCGCGGCGGCTCGCTCGTCCTGCGCAGGGGATCGGCGGCCAAGGTGATCCCGGAGCTGGCGCAAGAGAGCGGCGCCCGCGCCGTCTATTGGAACGAAATCGCGCAGGCGCCTCATCAGGCCGTCGAGCGACAGCTCGAAGCGGCCCTGGCGAAGCTCGGCACGCACGCGCAAAGCTTTCCTGGCGACCTGCTGGTCCCGCCCGCGGCGATCCGCACCAAGGACGGCCGGGGCCTGCGCGTGTTCACCCCGTTCTGGCGCCGCGTGCTGGCGCTCGGCGACCCGCCCAAGCCCCTGCCCGCGCCGAAGCAGCTGCGCCCTGCGCCGCGCGTTGCAAGCGATCGACTGGAGGGCTGGAAGCTCGAGCCGACCGCACCGGATTGGGCGGGTGGCCTGCGCGAGGCATGGACCTCCGGCGCCGCGTCCGCCCATTTTCGCCTGCGCGACTTCCTCAAGCACACTGTCCGAATGTATTCCGGCGACCGCGATCGCCCGGACCGAGAGGGCACCTCACGGCTGTCGCCGCATCTGCGCTTCGGCGAGCTCAGCCCGCGTCAAGTCTGGCACGCCGCCCGGTTTGCCGCGGCGGAAGATCCGGCGCTCGGGCAAGGCGTCGAAAAATTCCTGAGCGAGCTCGGCTGGCGCGAATTCTGCCGCCACCTCCTCCACGATCACCCCAACCTCGCCGCCGAAAACCTGCAGACGAACTTCGATCGCTTTCCTTGGCAGGCCGACAAACAAGCGCTCGCCGCCTGGCAGCGCGGGCGCACCGGATATCCCATCGTCGATGCCGGCCTGGGCGAGCTCTGGCACACCGGGGTGATGCACAACCGGGTGCGGATGGTGGTGGCCTCCTTCCTGGTCAAGCACCTCCTGATCGACTGGCGTGAAGGCGAAGCCTGGTTCTGGGACACGCTGGTCGACGCGGACGCCGGCAGCAATCCTGCCAACTGGCAATGGGTCGCCGGCTGCGGCGCAGATGCTGCGCCCTATTTCCGCGTGTTCAATCCGCAGCTCCAGGGCGAGAAGTTCGATCCTGACGGCGCCTACGTTCGACGCTGGGTTCCGGAACTGAAGGCCCTGCCGGCCAAGCTGATCCACCGGCCCTGGCAGGCGACGCCGATCGAGCTAGCGAGCGCGGGCATCACGATCGGCAAGACCTATCCGCAGCCGATCGTCGATCATGCCAGGGGACGCGAACGCGCGCTCGCCGCCTACGCAAAGATCCGCAAAGGTTGAGCGTCGCTTTGACACAATTTCGAAACCCGCTATCGTCATCGCTCCATGCAAACCGTGGGGGACGATATGGACGACGAGAAGCCGATCACCGAACAGGCGATGGAGACGATCACCAGTGCGGTGGAAACGACCAAGGACGCGGCAGTCACTGCAGTCAAGCAGGTGAAGAAAGCCGCCAAGAAGGTCGCGAAGAAAGTAGCGCCGAAGAAGGCAGCCAAGAAGAAGGCCAAGAAGGCTGCGAAGAAGACGACGAAGAAAGCCGCAAAGAAGTCGTCGAAGAAGGCCGCGAAAAAGTCTGCTAAGAAGGCCGCCAAGAAGGTCGGCAAGTCGAAGACGGCCAAGAAGGCCAAGCGCTGATCGCACCGGAAGACGTCTCCGGGTGCGGGCGCGCCCGGAGACGGCGCACGCCTACCCGCCCCGCTTGGCTGCGCGCCGACCCGGATGATGCTCGCGCTCGGGGTCAGCGCTGTGCACGCCGTCAGGACCGCCGATTGACGACGAAGACCGCTGTGGCGCAGAGCGCCATGCCCGCAATGGCAATCGCGTCCAGCTTTTCTCCGAACAGCAGATAGGCCATCAGGGCCGTGACGGCCGGAACCAAATAAAACAAACTGGCGACCGAGGTCGCCGCGGCGTGGCGGATCAGCCAGTACAACAGCCCGATTGATCCGATCGAGAGCGCGACCGCGAGCCAGGCGAGCGCAAGCACGAACTCCTGCGTCCAGTGCACCACGCGATCCTCGAACAGGAAGGCGCCGATCGCGAAGAAAATGGTGACCGCCACGTACTGCACGAGATTTCCGGCGCGCCAGTCGATGTGATTGCAGTAGCGGCGCTGATAAAGCGTGCCGAGCGTGATGCTGACCAGCGAGACCACGGAGGCGAGCCAGCCGAGCCCGGCTTCGCCGGTCATCGGGCGGTTGTGCAGGATCAGCACCACCCCGCCGAGGCCGAGCACGAGCCCGGCCCATTGCAGCGGCGTGACCCGCTCACCGAGCCAGCGATTGGCGATGGTCGAGGTCAGGATCGGCTGCAAGCCCGGAATCAGCGCCGAAAGGCCGGCCGGAATCGAATGCGCGATCGCAATCGCGGTGCCGCCGAGATAGAAGCCGTGGACGAGGATGCCGGCGACCGCGCTGTGCGCGATGCCTGCGCGGTCCGGCCATTTCGGCCGCGCGATGCCTGCGATGATTGCCATCAACCCGACCACGATCGCCATGCGGATGGCGAGATAGGTCAAGGGATCGGCATTGTTGACGACGTATTTGGTGCCGATGAATCCGGTGCTCCAGAGCAGCACGAACAGGATCGGCGCGGCGCGGGCGGCCAGGGTTTCTTGATTATGGTTCATTGCCGCCCTCATTGCCCGACCGTCGGCCATGCGGCAATGCGAATTTCGTCGTGACGATGTTGCGCTGCGACGGACGATCGCGGTCCGGCTCAGCTGCTCACCATTCTTCCGGACAGGGATTGACGATCTTCCAGAGCTCGACGCCGTTCTTGATCTTTTTCATGTCGGTGGTGAGCCCGCCATTGCGGCGAATCCAGTCCTTCACCGTGTCGGGATAGTAGGACATGAGATCGGAGGTACCCTCGGCGCTAGTGACCTTGATGCCGAAGGTGAACGCCTTGTCGTAATAGGCCTGGTGGAAGCCGAGGCTCGCGCGCGGCGTCACGCAGATCTTGTTCATCGGCACGATTCCGAGCACGAGCGTGCAGGCCGAATTGCAGATGCCGTCGATGATGACCCGCTCGCCCTTCTCGCGCACCCGCTTGTACTTGGCCTTGTACTCCTCGACATAGCCGCCGTGGTCGCGGGTGATGTGCAGCTCGGCGCGAGCCGGCGTGGCAGCGGCGAGGCAGAGCAACAGCAGACTCGGAAGCGTGATGCGCATGGCGAGATGACGGCGAAGGCCTTCAGGAATGCACCTGACACGAGGGACCGGCAAGTGATCCCCAGGTCCGGCGGCAGAATTCTGAACCGAATAGTCTTTGGTCATACTTGTGTGGGGAATTCGTTAAGCATCCCGAAAAGGCCAAAAATGGGCAGCTTTTGGCCGCATGTCCGGCAATTCTGTCACACCCACACGGAAATCTGCGGCATTGGCATTGATTTCGGCCCCCCGAAGCGATGCCCGACCGCTCGAAATTGCTATAACGGCTGACCTATTCGAGCGGGTTCCGGAGAATCGAGATGAGCAAGTTGACGCGTGTAGCCGCGGTTGCGGCCCTGACGGCTGCGGTCCTGGCCCCTGCCCTCGCGGAGGCGCACGGCCGTCACCGGTACCACCGCTCCTACGCCAACCCGCTGCCCTACCCGATCAGCTACCTGCACAATTACGGCCCCGGTATCACCCCTGGCACCTTCGCCTACTATGACGGCCCGGCGACCAACCACTGTTATCGCAGCGCGGCCGCTTATATCGGTCAGGACGGCCGGCGGCACCCCTGCTACTGAGGCGCCGCGGCCGCTGCGGGTCCTTCATTTGGCGGCGCCCGACCGCAGCAATTGCTTCTCGATCTCGTAGACCGGCGGCTTGACGAGGTCGTTGCCCACCTCCCCCTGAAGAGCCTTGCGCACCGCCGTCCGAATAGCTCGGCCTCGTCGTGCCAATCGGTCTGCTCGACCGTGCTGCGTGCGCCACCGGCTGCGTCAATCGGGGCCCGTCGCCGCGGCCGGGCCAGGTCTGCGCCAGGAGATCGATCTGCTCGTCAACAAAGAGGACCTTCCCCGGCGAGATCGACAGATCTGGACTGACTCGCATTCAGCTCACCTTGCCCGGCAGCAGGAACCACGCCGCTGCCACCCGTGACCTAAGCCCGGCTCGCCGAAGGTTTGTTCATCTGTATTACATTTCGGTTCGGCCACAATTTGATCAGAACAACCTCGATATCCTGCATCGCGTAATCAGAGGAAGACATCATGAATCTTAAGACTGGCCTTTTGGCCGTGTCCTTGTTCGGCGCCCTCGCTGCATCGTCGACGGCATCCGCCATGCCCATCGCGCCTGCACCTGCGACACCGCAGGTCTCCGGCGTCGAGCAGGTCCGCATGGTCTGCGACGCTTGGGGACAGTGCTGGTGGCGGCCGAACTACTATGGCTATTACGGGCCGCGGCCCTACTACGGCCCGCGGTATTATCGGCCGCGCTATTACGGTCCGCGCTATTATGGGCACTACGGCTATCGCCGCTGGTGACGTTTGAAGGGGCCCTCGGGCCCCTTCGCTTTTGCGAGATCATGTCTTGCAGAGCGATCACGGACCTCGCCGCCGGCAAACCGATGGACCGAAACGTTGACCATAACATTGATCGGACGGACTTCATGACATGAAGTCCGCAATACTACGGCCTGAAATTCGGTTTACTGAAACGCGATGCTTCGCCATTGATGGCGATGCATTGATATTCATTTGATTGTCTCATTTCAGCGGCCGGCCAGAACCATGTTGTTCGACAACCTCGCTCCCTCCTCTGCGCTTCAACTGATCGGCTTTTCCAATGTCGATGCGTTTCGGCCGATCGAGACGATGAAGGATGCGAGGAGCATTCCGCTCGACATCCCAAACTTCGCGGCGGCCCGGGCCATCGTTTCCCTGGGCGTGCCGCATCATCATGATGAGATCGTTCGCGCGAATCCTCGACACTGCCTATCGCATGCCGGGCGGGATGGTGATCCTGTCGATGACCGACGATCTTCAGGCCAACTTCAAGGGTGTGGATCTGGACGCGCGCTTCTTCGCTGCCCTCCGCGGCAACGATGAGTGCCATTTCGTCGAGCCCCGGACCAATCATCACGCCATGATCATCTTCTCCCCCGAACTGAAAGATCGGGGCTGGTTCGACCGCGCCGACCATTTGCGCGCCCATGTCGCGAACCGGCCCGCCCTGCTCCACACGCGACAGCTCCTGCTCGATATCCTGCGCACCGCTTCAGTGCAGCCGCGCCTGTTCGAGACGACCGAGGTTGCGGCCCATCTCCAGGAAGGCCTGCTGCTCGCGCTCGACGATCTGTTTCGAATCGATCCGATGTCGGATCGGAGCACCTCGGTCCAGGGCGAGCGGGCGATCAAGCTCGTGCAGCGCATCGACGACTACGTCGCGACCTTCCCGACCGCTCCGATCTATACGGCCGATCTCGCCCGCGAATTCGACGTCTCGATCCGCACGCTCGGCGGCGCGGTCAGCAAGGTGCGCGGCATGAGCCTGCACCAGTACATTCGCCTGAAGAGGCTGTGGGCGACCCGCGCCCGTCTGCTCAAGGGCGGCGGCGTCACCGTGGCCAGCTGCGCACGTGCCCAGGGCTTCCATCATCTCGGCGAATTTGCCGCGGCCTACCGCGCGATCTTCCACGAGGCGCCCTCCGACACGCTGGCACGCGGACGGCAAAGCGGTGTCCCGGCAAGCTGAGGACGCGGCGCCCTCGCGGCAGTGACCCGGTCGCGTCGTTCCAGAACGCGGACGACTGGCGCGCTCGGAAGGATTCGAACCTCCGACCCTCGGAATCGAAATCCGATGCTCTATCCAGCTGAGCTACGAGCGCCCTGGCCCGGGTAGCGGGCCACCGAGATTCGCCGGCCGGCGCTGGCGAGGAGCCAGCTCACCCGACGGCATTCGGATCGGTTCGAATTAGCAGAGAGGCCGGCCAATAAAAAGCCCTTCCCACCTCGATCGAGGCGGGCCGAAAGCGCCGTTACCAGGTCGTGCTGAAGAGGCCGAAATGCGGCTGCTGCGCGACCAGCATCATAGGACGGCCCGGCTGCGGCGCGGGATGCGCCCTGACGATCTTACGCTTGGGCTGAGCCTGCACCGGAGAAGCCTGACCCTGGGAAGTCTGGGGCTGAGCGGTCTCGGAGGTCCTGGCCGTGGCGGTCCCGGCCTTCGGCGCCGGCGTGAACTGGGCGAAGGTCTCGCGCACCCGCATCTTGGCCGACATCTCGGCCAGAGCCGGCGACAGGCTCTCTTGTACCGGCGGCCGGGGAACCGCAACTGCGGCGGTCTGAACGCCGGGTTCCGCAATCGTCGGCTGGCTGGTGTCGAGGACGACACGCTCAGGCATATGACGATCGGACCGGATTCGGATCAGCGGCTGGTCGTTGCCTGCGGTTGCGACCGCATGCGCCACGGGCGGCGCCGGAAAAACGAAATCCGCCGCGAACAGCAGTGCGAGCAAAGCTCCACCGACGAAAATGAAATACCTAAAGATGGGCATTGGCCGCGCTCCGCCCCCCGCATCCCCGCGTGGGCTCTCCTCGCCTCAACAGGCGATCTACCAATTGGTTCCTGGCCCAGCCGTTCGGTTCAAATGGTGATGCATGGTTTTTGGCCAAGGACCGCAGAGGGTAACTTTTCAGCTACCGGAACAGGCCGCCTTCATGCGCGGCGTGCCGCAACCAGCGAGCATTTTGCCTGATCGGCATTCACGTTGACGACGCCGATTGGGATACGCACAAAGGTCTTGCGGCTCTTCATGCTGACGGGATCCGCCAGCACGCGGCTGCGGTCGGTCAGATGGCTGCCGTCGCGCCGTGTGAAGGCGCAGACGATCTCGACATCCTTTACGGCATAGTCGTTGTCGTTTCGCAGCGTGAACGTCACCAAGGCTTTGGAGCCGAGGCCGCCGCGACGCCAGGTCTGCGATGAAATCCTGAGACGACCAAGTTCTGCTGTCGCCGGCACCTGTGCTTCGGAGGCCGCCGAGGCTATTGCCGACGCATCGCCGGAGGGAGGCGTTCCAACAGCCGCCAGCTCCGCCCCGACCGGCTCAGCACTGTTGCCCTTGGAAAGAGGCAACAACATCCAGATGCCGCAGCCGACGATGATGGCCGCCAGCAGCCACAGAAGGGTTCGGCCAAATGAGACGCTTGCGATCGTCACTGCCCGTGTCAGTCGTTCGCCGCTGCCGGCGAAGCGCCCCAATCCGGTTCGGTCGATCTTGGCGTTCATGGATGCCCACCGATCGGAGCCGCAGCACCATCGAAGATGGACTCGGCCACAACTTACCTTAATCCGGCCAACGAACTAAGGTTCCCGCGGATCATGCGAGTCGGCAAGGGCGGTGGCGACCACCGGCCGGGGCCGCTAACATGCGCCGCAACATCAAAAAGACCCTTTGGAGACCATGCAATGCCATTCGCCGTCACTTGGGATCACGTCCATCTGCGCAGCCCCGATCCGGAGGCGACGGCGGCCTGGCTGCGGGACATCCTTGGTGGCGAGATCGTGCATGCGCCGGGACGGATCGACGTGAATCTCGGCGGCGCCAGGATCTTCATCGCACCGCTCGAGGGCGATGGCGCGGTCAACCCGCCGCCTCCGCACCCGCATCAGGGCCTCGATCATTTCGGCTTGACGGTGAAGGACATCGACGCCGTCGCGGCCGAGATCAAGGCCAAGGGTGTCACCTTCACGCGCGAGCCGACGACCATCCGGCCCGGCGTACGCATCTGCTTCATCCGCGGGCCCGAAGGCATCTCGATCGAGCTGCTGGAGCGCGACAAGAAATACGCCTGACGCGACATCTGCCGTCTCAGGCAACCGAGCCGGGCGCCGACGTCATGCCCGAGGGCTAGGTCATGCTACCGGGCATAAAGCAACGGATGGTGACGCCCATGTAGCCGTAGATTGGCCAGACCATGGTGCGTCCCACCCGGTTCGGCTCCGAGATCACGGCCTCCTCGGGCACGTCGACCCAGACGAGCTCCTGCTGCTGGCCATCGAGCGCAGAGCCATAGCGCGGGACGCGGACGCGATAATGCCCGTCCTTGCTGTCCCAGTCGGAGTCCGAGAGCGCCGAACCATCGGCATCGGAGCAGCAAGGACCCTTGGCGCTCCGCAGACTGTCGAACCAGGACTTCAATTCAGGACTGGTGTTGGCGAACTGCCCGCGGTCGCGCGCGTGCCCCGAGGAGGCTGCGAGCGCGATCAAGGCCAAGGCGCACGCCAGCCTCGTCGGGTTTCGCCGGCGTATCGCATTGCCAATCCGCCGTTGTTCGCTTTTGCAATTCGTGGGACGCGCACTGTACAGACGCGGCTCATCGCCGCCGGAATCGATCCAGTTGGTCACGTTCGTCTTGCTCCAGCACCCCGCGGCCAGTGCAACAATGGTTATGCATTTCGCGGGCCAACTCTGATTCGCAACGTTAGGCCTCGCCTCACCATCAGAGCGTCATGATCGTGTCACGGACAAGCCGGGACAACTACGGCTCGCAGGCCGCTGCCGGCCGGCAAACTGCCGCGTTGCGCGAGGAGATAGGCTTTGGCATAAAAGCCGGACCGGTTACGCCATTGGGCGATGGCGGCCGGCCTGCGGGACGTTATGAAGAACGGCCTCTATTCAATTCACGTGACCCTGCTCGATGGTCGAGTCGGCAAGGGCAGCGGCGTGATTCTTTTCCGCGACGGCAGGATTCTCGGCGGCGATGCCTACCTCTATTACACCGGCAGCTACACGGTGAAGGACAGCAGCACCTTCAAAGGCGAGGTGCTGGTGCAACGGCACACCTCGCCTCGCGGCGACGATAATCCGCTGTTCGGCGGCCCTGCCCCGGTCGGCATCGGCGTCAGCGGCACCTACACCGACACGCGCGCGGAAATGACGGGCACAGCGCTGGTCGGCAAGGCCAGCCTGATTTTCGGCGCCACCCTGCACAAGCTCGCGGACGTCGACTAGCTATTCCGCGGCCTGTTCGAGCGGCGCCACTCGAGGCAAAATCATCTGGATGCGCGTGCCGCCACCCGGCTCGGAATCGAGATCGAGCCGACCGCCGAGCCGGTTGGTGACGATGCTGTAGACGATGTGCAGCCCGAGGCCGGTGCCGCCCTGGTCGCGCCGCGTCGTGAAAAACGGATCGAAGGCGCGGCGGCGGACGTCGAGCGACATGCCGCAGCCATTGTCGGAGAAGATGATCTCGACGTTGTCCTTGCCGGACTCGCGCACCTGGATCTCGATCGTCCCGGGCCTTCCGTCCGGGAAGGCGTGCGCCACCGAATTCAGGAACAGATTGGTCAGCACCTGGCCGTACGGGCCGGGATAGCTGTTCATGGTCAGGTCCGGCTGACACTCGACGTTGAGCGTCAGATTATGCTTACGCAGCCCCGGCCGCAGGCTCATCACGACCTGCTCGGTGAGGTCGCCGAGATCGAAAGTCCGCTGATCCGAATAGTTGCGGTCGGCGGCAACCTGCTTGAACGACTGGATCAGCTCGGCGGCACGGTTGAGATTGGAGACGAGCTGCGAGGACGCATCGCGGCTGGTGTTGAGGAAGTCGTTGAGCGTGGAGCGGCGCAATTCGCCGCGCTCGACTTCGGCGCTGAACATCGCGGTCTTGCGCTCCAGAGCGGAGGCGACGGTGAGGCTGATGCCGACGGGGTTGTTGACCTCGTGGGCGACGCCGGCGACCAGGCGCCCGAGCGCGGCCAGCTTCTCGGCCTCGATCAGCGAGGCCTGCGTTTCGCGCAGATTGCGCAGCGCGGTCTCGGCGGCTTCCTTGGCCTTGCGCATCTCCTGCTCGCCGCGCTTGCGCTCGCCGATATCGAGCGCAACGGTCACGATCCGCTCGATCTCGCCCTCGGGGTCGAGCAGCGGCAATTTGTTGACCAGCCATTGCCGCATGTTGCCGGAAGCGTCCTGGTACTCCTCCTCATAGAAACCGAGTCCCTTGCGGAGCTTGAGCACCCGCTTGTCGCTCTCGTCGGACTTGGCTGCGCCATAGCGCGACATCAGGTCGGCCGTGGTGCGGCCGAGCGCCTCGCCGGGCTCGATGCCGAAAATGCCGGCCATGTAGCGGTTCATCAGCACGTAGCGCAGATTGCGGTCCTTGACGTTGATGACCGCGGGCACGGTGTCGATGACCTGCTGGAGCAGGCGCCGGCCTTCGGCGATGGCCTCCTCCGCTCGCTTCTGGTCGGTGATGTCGCGCAGCGTGCCCTCATAGCGGACGATGTTGCCCGCTTCGTCTCGCACGCCGGTGGCGCTATCGGAGAGCCAGAGGATGTCGCCGCTGCGCTGGCGCACCTGATACTCGAACTCGCGCACCATGCCGTCGCGCGCCATCAGCCGCTGATATTCCGCGCGCGCCTCGGGATGGACGTAGATGGTGTGAGCGATGTCGCTGATGCTGTCGATCAGCTGCTGGGGGCTGTCATAGCCCATCATGCGCGCCAGCGCCGGATTGGCGTTGAGGAGGTCACCGGCCGGCGTCGTCACATAGATGCCGTCGATTGAGCCCTCGAACAGTTTTCGGTAGCTCTCCTCGGCGAGGCGCTGCTCGGTGAGCGCGCGCACCGCCGCCTCGCGCGCGGTGTCGGCCTCCTCCAGCGCGCGTCGAAACACTTCGGCCGCCCGCGCAATGTCGCCGATCTCGTTGTCGAGGTCGGCGGACGGAATTGAGGTGTCTTTCCGGCCGGCGGCGAGCGCGCGAATGGATCGCGCGATCTGAGCGAGCGGACGCACCGTCCTGCGCACCACGAACCACGCAGCGCCGATGCCGATCAGCACGCCGACCGTGCCGAGCACGATGCTCTGCCATCGCGCCTCGGTCAGCGTCCGGGCGAAGTCACGCGACAGCACGTGGCCGCGCCGGGAGCTGACCTCACGCAGCAATTCGGTGACGCGGCCGATCAGCCGGCCTTCCGTTCCCAGTACCTCGCGATCGATGTCCGCGATCTGCCGCTCGCGGACGGCGACGGCCATGATGGCCTCGGCATAGTCGTTCACCGCCGACTTCAGCTTGGCATCGCCAATATCGAGCCCCCGCATTCCCTGTGCGGCCTGCTCGGCCGCGGACGGGTTGCGCGCCAGCAGTCCGAGCGCGATCCGGCTCTGCGCCTCGGACAGGCGGGACGCCAGCTCGCGGTCCGGGGTGCTTGCGACGGCTTCGTCGAATTGTTCGCGCAGCGGCGGCAGTCCGGCGAGCAGCTGGGCGCGGCGGTCGATCAGGGTGGAGATCCGCTCGAGGCCGGTGCGATAGGTCGCAAGCCGCTCGGTGACCCCGTCGATCATGTCCTGCTGCTCGGGCGCGAGCTCGATGCGGGTCTTCTTCAGGATTTCGCTGAGCGTCGAGGCCGCCTCGCCGACCTGCTGGAACTGGATGCCTGCCCCGGGATCCGTGACGAAGTCGCGCGCGGCAAGGCGCAATTCGTTCATGCGGCGATCGATGTCCTCGGCGAGGTCTCCGACGCTCTGCAGCCGCTGCAGCTCGGCGAAGGTCGTGTCGATGTGCCGGATCGCGATCACGCTCGCCGTCGAGGTGACGATGATCACCGCCAGCACCAACAGGAAGCTGCCGAAGGTGAGCTGGCCGATGGAGAGCGAGAAGGTTCGCCTTTTCTCAGGGGGCGGCGTCAATTCGGCGGACAT
This sequence comes from Bradyrhizobium sp. CCBAU 11357, assembly GCF_028128865.1. Classification (NCBI taxonomy): domain Bacteria; kingdom Pseudomonadati; phylum Pseudomonadota; class Alphaproteobacteria; order Hyphomicrobiales; family Nitrobacteraceae; genus Bradyrhizobium; species Bradyrhizobium sp. CCBAU 11357. Next base: position 37,619 of record NZ_LBJW01000097.1, read on the forward strand.
TGGTGGCTTGAGGACCGGACTGCTGGAAGTCCAATATACGACGTATTGCTGCCCGGGGGGAACATGCCTCGGGACGCGGAATATCGTTAATATCGGGACCTGCCGCCCGCCTCAGCTTTACGACAGTTTGACGCTGGCTGCCCTGCGGGCCGGGATCGTCATGGTGGCGACGCCGAGGACGACGCAGGCCAAGCCGATCCAGGAGGTCCGGCTCAAGGCCTCGCCGAGGAAGGCGACGCTGATGGCGATCCCGATCGGCACCCGCAGATAGGCCTGCGCGGTGGTGCCGACCGAGCCCAGGGTCTGGATCAGGCGGAAATAGATCACGAACGCTGCCGCGGTCGAAAACACCGCGAGCGCTGACAGTGCCAGCACCGAGCTCAGCGAAGGCGACAGCGTCCAGGGCTGCTCGATGATCAGGGAGGCCGGGATCAGGACCGCTGCCCCCGCCAGCAGCGAGCCGGCTGCAGGCGCCATGGGATCGAGGCCCTTGAAGCTGCGGCCGAAGATCGCGGCGCAGGCGTAGCAGATGGTGGCGGCGACGATGGCGGCCTCGGCGATGAGGCCGCTGCCGATCTCATGAAAGGCATCGACGCCGACGATCAGCAGGATGCCGGCCATGCCGGCAACCACGCCGAACAGCTTTCGCGGCGTGGTCGCCTCGTGGCGCGTGACGACCGCGGTGAGCAGGAAGGTGAAGATCGGCCCGGCCGAATTGAGGATGGTGGCGAGGGCGGCGTCGACATGGCGCTCGCCCCAGGCGATCAGCGTCCAGGGGATGACGCTGTTGAGCACGGCCTGGAACGCGAAGCGCTGCCAGCTCGCGACATCGGTCGGCATTCTGATGCCCCGCATCCACATGATCACGAGCAGCAGCAGGCCGGCAATGGCCGTGCGCGCCGCGATCAGCGTGATCGGCGGGATGGTGGCGACGCCGAGCTTGATGAAGGTGTAGGAGCCGCCCCAGAGCGTTGCGAGCGCGACCAGCAGGGCCAGCTCCACGGCGATGTTGGTGTCCTGCCGGGCGTCCATGGTGCGCATTCCGTCCTGCTCGTGGACGGAATCTAGCGCGAACGCGGCCCTCGATACTTCGTTCAATGTCGAAGTGTACTAGCCGACGGCTCCGACCTCGAACACCTCGCCGTCGTAGCCGGCCTCGCGGGGGATGCGGAGCTGACGACCCGTTTCGGTCTTGGTCATCACCGGCATCACCGTGACGATGGAGAGGCCGCGGGCATGCACCAGCGCCGCGCTCACGCTCGGCTGCTTGGCGAGCCGGATCAGGTTGCGCGTGGTCGGGAACGGCAGCTTGAAGCGGCCGCTCTCGCCGCCCTTCACCGCCTCGCGCGGCGAGATCCAGATCGAATCGGTCGATTCCCGTCCATCATGCGCGCCGAGCTGATCCGGCGGCGCCGCCGCGAGGAAAAACCAGGTGTCGAATCGCTTCGGCATGCCCTCGGGCGTGATCCAGTGGGCGTAAGGCACCAGCGTGTCGAGCGCGAGCTGGAGACCGTTGTCGCCGAGAATGCTGAGGAAGCTGATCTTGTGCTCGTTGAGCGCGACGCGATGCTTGTCGGCGATCTCGCCGGCGCGCTTGACGTCGATTGGCGCGCCAGTGTCTTTCGACCGCGCCAGCAGAATGCCGCTCTCCTCGAACGTCTCGCGGATTGCGGCGATTCGGAAGCCGCGGTCGGCTTCGCTGAGGCCTTCGCCGCCCGAATAGAGGTCGGCGCGGGCGACGATCTCGTTGTCGCCGGCATCGACGCTGCCGCCGGGAAACACCAGCGCGCCCGAGTTGAACTCGATCTGATGATGGCGAACCATCATGAAGACGTCGATTTCCCGTGCTGCGCCGTCGCGCAGCAGCAGGATCGTGGAGGCCGGGCGTGATGCTGATGTCTCGGCCATGCGACTAACCCGCGGCGCTGGATTGCGGGCCGAGATTGGCGCGCTTGTCGAAACGGGCGACGCGCGACAAGAGATAGTCCACCTCCGCCTTCGCCGTCGCCGTCATCGTCGCGCCGGGCTTGCGCTGCGCGCTGGAGGCGATGATGCCGCGCTTCTGGAGCACGTATTTGCGCACCGTCAGGCCGACGCCGGGCTGCTGCTCGTAGCGGATCAGCGGCAGATGCGCGTCGAAGATGTCATGCGCGGCGTCGCGCTTGCCGGCCTTGGAGAGGTTCACGACGTCGATCAGAAGCTCGGGGAAGGCGTAGCCGGTCATGGCGCCGTCGGCGCCGCGCTCCATCTCGAAGTCCAGGAACGTGCCGCCATTGCCGCAGAGGATCGAGAGCGGACGGAGCGAGCCGTCCTTCTGGAAGCCGCGCAACGTCGAGATCTTCTCCAGGCCCGGCCAGTCCTCGTGCTTGAGCATCACGCAGTTCGGATTGTCCATGACGATCTTGCGGATCACGGCGGGGGTGAACACGACCTGCAAGGTCAGCGGATAGTCCTGCAGCACCCAGGGCACATCAGGGCCGACGGCTTCCGCCGCCTGCTTGAAATAGCCGACGATCTGATCGTCGGTGCGAAGCGAGGGCGGCGGCGCGATCATGACGCCGGCCGCGCCCGCATCCATCGAGGCTTTCGCCAGCGAGCGCATGGTGGCAAAGCCCGGCGCGGAGACGCCAACGATCACCTGCATCTTCCTGGCGCGCTTGACGTAGCGCACCGCCACCTGCTCGGCCTCGGCGGCATCGAGCTTGGGCGCCTCGCCGAGGATGCCCAGCACCGTGACGCCGTCGCAGCCGACCTCCTCGTAGAAATCGGTCAGGCGGTCGATCGAGCGCTCGTCAATCCGGCCGTCGTCGTGGAACGGCGTCGGCGCGATTGCGAAGGTGCCCTTGGCGTCGGCGGTGAGTCTCATCGTCTTTCCTTGTCTCTCTGTTCGTCATTCCGGGATGGCCCGAAGGGCCAGGCCCGGAATCCATGACCACGATCCGGAGTATGGATCCTCAGATGCGCAATTGCGCATCATAGCTCACGCTTCGCCTGCCCCGGGATGACGGCCTTCTAAAACCGCCGCGCCCCCATCTTGATCTGCTCCTCGGAGAAGAAGATCTCCTTGGCGTGATCGACGATGTCCTGGGCCTTCCAGCCCGAGTGCGGCGGCTTCCAGCCTTCCATCTCCATCATCCGCATTTCGCGCACGCCGCGGGGCCCGGACACGCCCAGCACCTTGCCGGTCTGGTCGCCCGACAAGTCGCTGACCATGTATAGCACGGCCGGCGCGATGCCGTCCGGCCCGAGCGCGGCGCCGGGGTTCTCCTTATAGCGGGGCAGGTCTGCGGTCATGCGGGTCAGGGCGCCCGGGGCCAGCGTCCAGATCCGAATGTTGTACTTGCGGCCTTCGATCGCGAGCACGTTGGACAGGCCCCAGATGCCGCCCTTCGCCGCGCCGTAATTGGTCTGGCCGAAATTGCCGATCAGCCCTGATGTCGAGGAGGTGTTGACGATGACGCCGCCGCCGTTTTCCCGCATCCAGCGAAACGCCGGCAGGGTGCAACAAAAGGTGCCCTTCAGATGGACCTTGATGACCTTGTCCCAGTCGGCCTCGCTGGCCTTGTGAAAGGTCTGGTCGCGGAGGATGCCGGCATTGTTGACGAGGATGTCGGCGCGGCCGAAATGCTTGATGGCGTCGTCGAACACCGACTGGCCGCCTTCCATGGTGGAGATGTCGGCACCGTTGGCGACCGCCTTGCCGCCCTCGGCCTTGATCGCGTCCACGACCTGCTGCGCCATGGACTTGTCGGCGCCGGAGCCGTCGCGGGGGCCGCCGAGATCGTTGACGACAACCGCGGCCCCTTCCCGCGCGAACAGCTTTGCATAGGCCTCACCGAGCCCGCCGCCCGCGCCGGTGATCAGCGCAACCTTGCCGTCGAGTAGTCCTCCCATGGTGGCGTCTCCCTGTTTCTATTCTTTCGTGTCCCGGACGCGATGCAGCGTGCAACGCTGCGTCGCAGAGCCGGGACCCAGTTTTTGTCGCACTCTAGGCCCCGGCTCTGCAGCGCACCGCACCGGACGATGCTTCGCGTTGCGCTGCGTCCGGGGCACGAGACCAGCCTAACCCAGCACCGTCTTGCCGTTCTTGATCACGGTCACCCCGCGCGACTTCACCTTGGCTTCGAACGAGATCACGTTGCCGTCCTTCCAGAGGTCCATGGTCACGGTCTCGCCGGGATAGACCGGCGAGGAGAACCGCGCGACGTGCTGGCGGAAGGCGCTCGCGTCGTAGTCGGCATAGGTCTGGAGCACGCCGCGGCAGGTGATGCCGTAGGTGCACATGCCGTGCAGGATCGGACGCGGGAAGCCTGCCTTCCTGGCGAACTCCGGATCTGAGTGCAGCGGGTTACGATCACCGCAGAGGCGATAGACCAGTGCCTGGTCGGGGCGCGTGGTGATGTCGATGGTCTTGTCGGGCGCGCGTGATGGGATCTTGTGCGGATCCGGCTGCGTCAGGTTCGGTCCGCCGAAGCCGCCATCGCCGCGGGCAAAGCGCGAGGCGACCAGCGTTGCGAGCTTCTCGCCCTTCTCGTTCTTCAGCACGGTTTGGTGAACGATGACGACGCCTTTGTCCTTGCCCTTGTCGTAGACTTCGAGGACGGAGGAGTCGGCGGTGATGTTGGCGGCGACCGGCAGCGGCTGATGGAAGGTGATGTCGCGTTCGCCGTCGACCACCATGACGCGGTTGAGATTCATCTCGCCGGGCCCCGAGCCCCAAGCCGCGACGGAGGCGAAGGTCGGCACCACCTTCAGCGGGCGCGGCGTGAATGTACCTTCGTTGACGAAGGCGAGCTCGTTCTCGTCCATCGGATCGGCGCCGAGCCCGATGCCGTAGGCGTAGAGCATCACCTCGCGGTCGGCGTAGGCGTATTTCTGGCCGAGGTTTTTCAGGCCTTTGAGCTCTTCGTATCTGGCGGACATTTTCCCGGTTTCCCCTGGTTCTCATCCTCATGGTGAGGAGGCGCTGTTGCGCCGTCTCGAACCATGAGGGTGCCCGAAACGCTGTTTGTTGTGGCCATCCTTCGAGACGCTTGCTGCGCAAGCTCCTCAGGATGAGGACCGTCCTCCACGACGTGAAGAACGGAGAATTCGTAGGATGGGTAGAGCGCAGCGAAACCCATCATTGCCTGCGTTGGTGGGTTTCGCTTCGCTCTACCCACCCTACGCAGCTTTCGTCTCAAGCGACCGTGAAGAACGGCAGCGGAGCGCCGTCGGTCGGCTTGAACACCACCTTCACCTTCTGGCCGATCTTGAGCTTCTCGAGATCGCAGTCGACGAAATTGGTCTGCACCGACGGCCCCTCCTTCAGCGTGACGTAACCGATGGCGTAAGGGCCGGTCGGCGATTTCCGCATCAGGCTGTAGGTGTAGATCGTGCCCTCGCCGGAAGCCTGCTCCCACACCGTCTTGTCGGAGTAGCAGAACGGGCAGATCGAGCGCGGGAAGTAATGCGCCTCGCCGCAGGCGGTGCAGCGCTTGATCATGAACTTGCCCTCTTTCGCCGCGTCCCAGAACGCGGCGGTCTCGGGGTTCGTGACAGGTGCCGGATACTTTTTCACTTCGCTCATCACACGCGCTCCAGAATGGCCGTCGAGGCGGCGTGGCGGACGCCGAGCAGGCCGCCGGTGCCGTGGGCGATGGCCAGATCGCAGTTCTTGACCTGCACCTTCGGATGCGCCTCGCCGCGCAGCTGCCTGACAGCCTCGAGGATCTTGGTCATGCCGCCGCGGTTGACCGGATGGTTGCTGCAGAGGCCGCCGCCGTCGGTGTTGAACGGCAGCTTGCCGACGCCCGAGATCAGATTGCCGTCGGCGACGAACTTGCCGCCCTCGCCCTTCTTGCAGAAGCCGAGGTCTTCCAGCTGCATCAGCACGGTGATGGTGAAGCTGTCATAGATCGAGGCGTATTTGATGTCCTTCGGCGTGATGCCGGCTTCCTCGAACGCGCGCGGGCCGGACCAGACGCCGGCAGAATACGTGAGGTCGAGATCCTTCCCGCCGCGCGGGCCCTTCATCGCTTCGCCATGGCCGATCAGGCGCACGAGCGGCTTCTTCAGGCTTTTGGCAATCTCGGGCGTCGTCACGATCAGTGCGCCGCCGCCGTCGGAGACGACGCAGCAATCCATGCGATGCAAGGGATCGGAGATCATCGGCGAGTTCAGGACGTCCTCGACGGTGACGACGTCCTTGAGCATCGCATGCGGATTGTATTGCGCATGGTGGGAGGCCGCGACCTTGATCCAGGCGAGCTGCTCGGAGGTGGTGCCGTAGTCGTGCATGTGGCGCATGGCACACATGCCATAGGCATTGTGCGTGGTCGCCCCGTAAGCGGATTCGAAATCGGCCTCGGCGCCGGCTGCGCGCGGCGGCATCGCGCCCGTGCGCGGCTTGCCGGCGAGCGTAACGAGCGCGATCGAGCATTTGCCCGCAGCGATCGCCTCGGCGGCATGGCCGAGATGGATGATGTAGGAACAGCCGCCGGTCTCGGTGGAATCGACGTGGCGGAGCTTCTTGGTGTTCAGGCCGAGATAATCGACCATCGGCCACGCGCCGCCGGGTGCATCGCCCGCGCAGAAATAGCCGTCGATATCGTCCTTGCTGATCCCGGCATCCTCAATCGCACCCTTGGCGACCTCGGCATGGAGCTGGGCGGTGGATTTGTCCGGCGCATGCCGGGTCGGGTGTTCGTAGATCCCGGCAATGTAGGCCTTGCCCTTGATGGTCAAAACTTCTGTCTCCGATCGCGTCTCGTCTTGGCTCTTTTTTCTGAACCGCACCGGGCTGATTGGCAAGCGCGGAAATATTCCGTCGGGCGAGAGGGCGGCGGGTGGGCACGAGTGGAGCACATCCGAAATCCGGCCCCCGGATAGGAAGCGAATCTGCCTGCGCGCCGTCATTGCGAGGAGCCCTTGCGACGAAGCAATCCAGAGTCCCTCAATGGAGGGATTCTGGATTGCTTCGCTGCGCTCGCAATGACGGAGTTCGCGGATACCGACGTCGCTCTTTCCACTCGCAACTGAATCGCAGACACACGCCAGCGTCCTCGCGGCGTATCTCGCCCGAGTTATGCTCCCGTCTTGCTCCCTCCAAAAAACAGAGGGCGCAGGGAAGACCGGGTGCCGGCTGGGCACCCACGGTCCGCTGTGCGCGAATTGCGCGAAGAACAGATGCACAGCGGCATACAGGTGAAGCCCAACATCCGGCCTTCCCTGCGCAGTGGCTTTACGGCTTATGTCGCGCTCTCCCCGGGGAGCGATGCACTATTGCCCCCGTCGCCTTGCGAGTGACCCGCAAGACTTGACGCACAGACCCCGGGCGTCAGGACCACACGATTTTGCCGTACGCGAGACCGCGCCCGTCGTGCGCGCGAGAGACTCGCGCGACGCAGCCCGCGTCCACCGCCGCTCACCCCGCGTTTCGTGACGATCGCGATACGCCCCTCTGAGAGGGATGAGGTGACGGACGGATACGACAATTCCGAATTTCGGTAAAGCGGAATGTTTTTGCGCAGGCGGATTGACCCAGGGCGTGGGTGTTTTGCCCGACGGGCAACGCAAGCGATGGTGTCGTAGGGTGGGGCAAAGCGGAGCGTGCCCAGGTCTTTGGTGGCATCCGGCGAGATGGTGGGCACGGCGCTTTGCGCCTTTGCCCACCCTACGAGAGGGCCCTACTCCGCCGCGATCTGCCTTGGCGCGGGTGGCGGGTTCGCCAAATCCGCGGCGAGCTGGGCGTAGCGGGCCTTGGCGTCGTGCACGGCCTTCTCCTTCACCGGGCCGTAGCCGCGGATGCGGTCGGGCAGCGAGAGCAGCTCGACCGCGGTGTCGATCGTGACGGGCGACAGCAGGCCGAGCACGGTGGCGACGTCCTTCTCGTAGCCGGCGATGAGATCACGCTCGAGCTTGCGGTCGGCGCTGCGGCCGAAGATGTCGAACGGCGTACCGCGCAGGAACTTGAACTTGGCGAGCACGCGGAAGACGTTCAGCATCCATGGGCCGAAGGCGCGCTTCTTCGGGCGCCCGAGCGCATCGACACCGCTTGCCAGGATGGGAGGCGCGAGGTTGAAATTGAACTTGAAGTCGCCCTCGAACTGGTCGCGGAGCTGCTGCTCGAAGGCGCCGTCGGTGTAGAGGCGTGCGACCTCGTATTCGTCCTTGTAGGCCAGCAGCTTGGCGTAGTTCACCGCGACCGCGCGCGGCAGCGCATCGCCATAGCCGCCCTTTGCCGCGGCATCGCGGACCTGGTCGACCAGCTTGCGATAGCGCTTGGCGAGACGAGCGTTCTGGTAGGCGGTCAGATGCTTGGCGCGATGCTCGATGACCTCGTCCAGCGTCATGGCATCCAGCGTCTTCGGCGCGACGGCCTCGTCCGTGCCCTTCAGCATGTCGGCAAGGCGCTTGGGGTCGGCGACTGCGAGACGGCCGAGGCGGAAGGCTTCCTTGTTCATCTTGATCGAGACGCCATTGACCTCGATGGCCTGCTCGATTGCTTCCGCGGACAGCGGCAACAGACCCTTCTGATAGGCATAGCCCATCATCATCATGTTGGTGGCGATGGCATCGCCGAGCAGCTGCTCGGCAGGCTTGGTGAAGTCGAAGAACACCGAATCCTTGTGCAGCGCGGTTTCCAGGAGCCCGGTCAGCTTGCGGGTCTGGAAATTGAAATCGCGGTTGAGGACGAAGTCGGCGGTGGGAATGACGTGGCTGTTGATGATGCCGCGGGTGCGGGTGGAGTCACAAAGGGTGATCGTGTCCTTGGCGACCGCGACGACTTCATCGGCGGCGAGCACGAGATCGGCCGTGCCGGTGACGATGCGCGAGCAGGTCACCTCGGCCGGATGATCCGACAGGCGGACATGGCTGAGCACCGCCCCGCCCTTTTGCGCGAGGCCCGACATGTCGAGGATCATCGAGGCCTTGCCCTCGATATGGGCGGCCATGCCGAGCAGCGCGCCGATGGTGAGCACACCGGTGCCGCCGACGCCGCCGACGGCGATGTTGTAGGGCTTGTCGAGCGTCGGGCGCGAGGCCGGCTCGGGCAGCGCGCCGATCTCGGCAAGCTCGGCTGGCGCGCGGTGGCGCGGCGCGCCGCCGTCGATGGTGACGAAAGACGGACAGAATCCCTTCAGGCAGGAATAGTCCTTGTTGCAGGACGACTGGTTGATGGCGCGCTTGCGGCCGAACTCGGTCTCCAGCGGCTCGACCGAGATGCAGTTCGACTGCACCGAGCAATCGCCGCAGCCTTCGCAGACGGCCGGATTGATCATGACACGGCGCGCCGGATCCTCCATCAGACCGCGCTTGCGGCGACGGCGCTTCTCGGCGGCGCAGGTCTGCACGAACACGATCGCGGAGGTGCCCTTGAACTCGCGGCACATCTTCATGACGGCGTCGAGCTCGTCGCGGTGATACTTCTTCACCCCGGGCGCGATGGTGTCTGCCGGGTAAGCGTCGGGGTTTTCCGAGACGAGATAAATTTCGCTGATGCCCTCGGCATGAAGCTGGGCCATGATCTTCTGCGGCGAGAGATCGCCGTCATGACGCTGGCCGCCGGTCATGGCCACCGCGTCGTTGTAGAGGATCTTGTAGGTGATGTTGGCCTTGGAGGCGATCGCCTGGCGGATGGCGAGAATGCCGGAGTGGAAGTAGGTGCCGTCGCCGAGATTGGCGAAGATGTGGTTCTCGTTGGTGAAGGGCGCGATGCCGACCCAGGGCACGCCCTCGCCGCCCATATGCGTAAACGTCTCGGTCGAGCGGTCCATCCACAGCGCCATGAAGTGACAGCCGATGCCGGCCAGGGCGCGGCTGCCTTCGGGGACTTTCGTCGAGGTGTTGTGGGGACAGCCGGAGCAGAAATACGGGGTTCGGGACACAGGGGCGACCGCCTGCATTTGGGTCGCCTGGCGGCCGTTGAACCAGTCGGCCTTGGCGCGGAGCATCTCCGCGATTTCAGGGTTGAGATCAAGTCGAAGCAGCCGCTCGGTGAGCGAGGTCGCGAGCGAGGCGACGCTGAGCTCGGCGGCGAAGGTGAGGAAACGCTTGTCGTGCTCGTCCATCTTGCCGACGATGCGGGGCCGGACGTCGTCGCGCCAGTTGAACAGCTCCTGCTTGACCTGGTTCTCGACGATCTCGCGCCGCTCCTCGACGATGAAGATCTCCTCGAGCCCGACCGCGAAGTTGCGCACGCCCTCCGGCTCCAGCGGCCAGGGCATGCCGATCTTGTAGAGGCGAAGGCCGATTCGAGCGGCGACCTCCTCGGTGATCCCCAGCTCGCGCAGCGCCTGGCGCACGTCCTCGTAGCTCTTGCCCGACGCCATGATGCCGAAACGCGCGTTCGGCGAATCCATGGTGACGCGGTTGACCTTGTTGGCGCGGGCAAAGGCGATGGCGGCAAAGCCCTTGTAATCCTGCAGGCGGCGATCCTGCTCGAAGCGGTCGTCGGGCCAGCGCAGGTTGAGGCCGCCGGGGGGCAGCTCGAAATCGGTGGGGATGATGAAGGGCTTCATCTCGTCGGTGAGATCGATCTCGGCGGTGGTTTCCACCGTCTCCGTGATCACCTTCATGCCGACCCAGCAGCCGGAATAGCGCGACATCGCGATGCCGAGCAGGCCCATCTCGATCATCTCGTGGATGCTCGAGGGATAGAGATACGGCATCAGCGCCGAGATGAAGGCGTGGTCGGACTGATGCGGGACGGTGGAGGATTTGGCGCCGTGGTCGTCGCCGGCAAGGCAGAGCACGCCGCCGTTCTTGGCCGAGCCCGCGGCATTGCCGTGACGGAACACGTCGCCGCAGCGGTCGACGCCCGGGCCCTTGCCGTACCAGATCCCGACCACGCCGTCGTATTTGGCGCCCGGCGAGAGGTTGAGCTGCTGCGAGCCCCACACCGCGGTCGCGGCGAGGTCCTCGTTCACGCCCGGCTGGAACTTGATGTTGTACTGCTCGAGGTGCTTGCGGGCGGCGAACAGCTGCTGGTCGTAGCCGCCGAGCGGCGAGCCGCGATAGCCCGAGATGAAGCCCGCGGTGTTGAGGCCGTTGGCGCGGTCGCGCCGGATCTGGGCCATTGGCAAGCGGACCAGGGCCTGGATGCCCGTGGTGAAGACGTGTCCGGTCTGCTGGGTGTACTTTTGATCGAGACTGATCGGACCCTGGTTGATGCCCATGCTGTCCTCGCTTGCGCCCTGTTCGGGTCTTGCTGACTTAAGTCGTTGCCTGCCCGTTGTTTTAGCTAGGGCGCGCCGACCACCTGCGCCACTCTATGTCGGATATTTCATGATCCGCACCACAAATCTGGACCAAAGCTGGCCTCGGGTAAAAATCGCAATTTCGTGGCCTGAAACACGTTGGCGATTTTCAGTTTGTGTCACCATACCCCCGTCGTTGCGAAATGAATCGACGCTTCCCTGACGCGGGTGGGGTCGATGGGTCGCAGGAGAGGCTGTCGATGCGGACGATTCTGACTGGCCTGGCACTTGTCGGCCTGGCGTTGTGCATTGCGGTTGGAAGCGTGGCCGGCGCCGCCGAACCATCGCCCGAGCTGATCGCCTATGGCAAGTCGCTGGTCGAGGCCGGCGACTGCGCGGGCTGTCACACCGCCGATCCGGCCAAACCGTTCGCGGGCGGCAAGCGCATCGACACGCCCTTTGGTGCGATCTATGCGCCGAACCTGACGCCGGACCGCGACACCGGGATCGGCGGCTGGACGGACGCCGATTTCACCCGCGCCTTGCGCACCGGCATCGCGCCCGATGGATCGAACTACTACCCGGCCTTCCCATACCCCTACTTCACGCGGATGACCAAGGACGACACGCTGGCCATCCGCGCCTATCTCGGCACGCTGGCGCCCGTCGCCAGCCGCAACAAGCCGCCGGAGCTGCGTTGGCCATTCGGCTATCGCGGCCTGATGCGGCTTTGGAACGCGATGTACTTCAAGCCCGGCCTGTTCGAGCCCGACCAGACCAAGAGCGCGGCCTGGAACAGAGGCGGCTATCTCGTCACCGGGCTCGGCCATTGCGGCGCCTGCCATACGCCGAAGAATTATTTCGGCGCCGACCGGGATGCGCAGGCGCTGTCCGGCAACGAGATCGGCGGCTGGTTCGCACCGCGGCTCGATGGCGCCGCGCGCACCGGGCTGAAATCGTGGAGCGAGGCTGATATCGCGGAGTACCTGCAAAGCGGGCGCAACGGCAAGAGCCACGCCGGCGGGCCGATGGCGGAGGTCGTCGTCAACTCGACCTCGAAGATGAGCGATGCCGATGTGCGCGCGATCGCAATCTATCTGAAGAGCCTGCCGCCGGCGCGGCGCGAGACGATCGTGACGCCGCCGGACGCAGCCGAGATGAAGGCCGGCCAGGCGGTCTACGCAAAACTGTGCGTCGCCTGCCACGAGGCCGACGGCACCGGCAGCCCGCGCATCTATCCGCCGCTGCCGGGCAATGCGCTGCTGCAATCGATCAACCCGTCCTCGACCTTGCGCATCATCCTCGACGGTGCTCACACCGTGACGACACCGCGCGCGCCGAACATTGGTGAGATGCCTGCTTACGCCAAGCAGCTGTCCGACGGCGAGATCGCCGCGGTGACGAACTACATCCGCAATTCCTGGGGTAATGCCGGTCCGCTGGTGACGCCGTCGCAGGTGGCGAAGGCAAGGAAGGAGAAGTAGCTCACCGCTGCCTCCTTCTCGTCATTGCGAGCGCAGCGAAGCAATCCAGAGTCCCTCCGCGGAAAGATTCTGGATTGCTTCGCTGCGCTCGCAATGACGGGGTGGATAGAGCTACCTCTCCTCATCCCCCGTGAACACAAACTTCGGCATCTCCCATTTGTAGCGCACCGCCAGCAGGCGGAAGCTGATGCCGAGGACGAAGGTCAGGATGGTCCAGAGCTCCGCATTGAGCTTGAGACCAAAGGCGGTCGCATAGAACAATCCCGTCACCACGGAGACGCTGGCGTAGAGCTCGGAGCGAAACAGCAGCGGCACGTCGTTGCAGAGCACGTCGCGCAGCACGCCGCCGGCGCAGCCCGTCACCATGCCGGAGACGATGACGATGGGCAGCGTCGCATCCATCTGCCAGGCCACGTCGCAGCCGGCCATGGTGAAGACGACGAGACCGATGGCATCGAGCACGATGAAGGCGACCTTCAGCCGGTGCACGAGACGCGCAAACAGGATGGTGAGGAAGGCTGCACCGCCGGCGAGCGCGAGATAGATGGGGCTCTGCACCCAGGCCAGCGGATAATGTCCGAGGAAGAGATCGCGCAACGTGCCGCCGCCGAGCGCGGTGATGCAGCCGAGGAAGCAGACCCCCAACCAATCCATGCTGCGGCGTCCGGCAGCAAGCGCAGCCGTCATGCCCTGCGCGGCCACCGCAACCAGGGACAGGAAATGCAGCACGCTATCCGTCGGCGGCAGGCTCCACATCGCCGTGTTCCTCCTCCCCGATATGGAACTCAAGGTCCGGGGTCAGACAGAACAGGTTCCCGATTCCCCGGATGGGGGCAATATGCGACGAAAGCATCAGGTGGCGCGGAACAGAATCTCGCAGCTGAGGGTTGTCCGGGGGTCATAACCCGAGGAGATCCAATCGATGGCTGACGACCGTTTTCCCAACGATCCGTACCGCCCGAACCTCGCCGACGATGAGTATACTCGCGCGGCGCGCCGGGATGCCGACCTGCAGGCCGATCCCGAGCTCGGGGAAGGCCCCGCCTCCAGCGGCAAGATCGCACTGTTCGCGGTGGCCGTCGCCCTGGTGCTGGGCGCGGTGTTCTACGGCTTGAACAACACGACCACCGGCAACCAGGCGAGCAACGAGCCGGCATCGCGAACCGCTCAGCAGACCGCGCCGGCCAGTCCGGCCGCACCTCCCGGCATGCGTGACGTGACGCCACGCAGCAACACCGAGCCGGGCACGACCACCGGTGCCGCGCCGAGCAGGCCGGCCCCGACGACGCCAGCTCCGTCGGACGGCGCGAAGTAACATTTCGCAATAAAGCGCGAGAGCGGCGGGATCCAAAATCCCGCCGCTTTTCGTTTGGCTAAAGCGCGATGAGATTTGGACGAATCGTCATCGCGCTATGGGTCTTTGTTTGAGCATGATCGTTTCGGAAAACCGCTTCACACTTTTCCGGATCATGTCTAGCCGAACATCTTGTTGAGCTCGCCACCGGGATAGCCGCCGTTGAGCTCGGTGAAGGTGCCCTTCTCCGCCATCTCCTTGGCCGCGCGCATGAAGCCGCCCCAGGCGGCGCGGGCGAGCGAGCCGCCGACGCTGATGCGGCGCACGCCGAGATCTTGGGCTTCCTGCAACGACAGGCCGGACGCGCCGATCAGAAGATTGAACGGTTTTGGTGCGACAGCCTTCACCACCGCGGCGATGTCCTCGCGGCTCTTCAGACCCGGCGCATAGAGGCAGTCGGCGCCGGCATCGGCATAAGCGGTGAGCCGGTCGATGACGAGCTTGAGATCCGTCACGCCCCAGAGATACGCCTCGCATCGGCCGACCAGCAGCGTGCCACTGTCGCCGACCGCCTTGCGCGAGGCCTTGATGCGCTCGACGGCGAGCGCACGGTCGTAGAGCGGCTTGTCCTTGTCGCCGGTGGAATCCTCGATCGACAGGCCGGCGACGCCGGTGCGCACACCGCGCTCGACATTGTCGGCGACCTTGTCGGGCTCGACCGCAAAGCCGCCCTCGAAATCGGCGTTCACGGGGATGTCGACGGCCGAGCTCAATGCTGCCAGATGCTGACAGACGTCCTCGACGGTGACGCGGTTGTCGGCCTTGCCGATGGTCCAGGCAAAGCCCGCGCTCGATGACGCAATCGCCTTGAAACCGAGATGCTGCAAGGCTTTCGCGCTGCCGACATCGACCGGATTGGGCAAAATGAAGCAGCCGCTCTCGTGCATCTTCCTGAACGTCGCGCGCTTGTCAGCGGTCGTCACGTGCATGTCTCTCTCCCATGTTGGCCGCGCAGAGATAGGCGTGCGCTTTCAACTCCGCTAGTGCGCGTCGTGGACGGCGCGGCTGTCCTTCGGAGCCTCGTCGCGGTCGGTCATGCCATAGTCCCGGATCACGCTGGCGATGCGCAGATGATAATCCGCGAAGATTTTCGCACGGCCCTTAGCCTGGGTGCGGCGGTGCTCCATGGTGTTGCGCCAGGCGGCGACTGCTGCCTCGTCGCGCCAGAACGACACCGACAGGATCTTGCCCTTCTCGGTCAGGCTCTCGAAACGCTCGACCGAGATGAAGCCGTCGATGGTCTGCAGCAGCGGCTTCAGATCGGCCGCGAGGTCGAAATAGTCCTGGCGATGTTCCGGCTTGGGCCAGACCTCGAAGATCACGGCGATCATGGGCGTCTCCTGCTGTTGGTGGACTTACAATACCACCTTGCGCAGGAAGGTGCGTTCTTCGGCGAGGATGAATTTCTCCGCCTCAGCAAAGTTGAAGTTTGCCATACCGTCGAGATCGGCGCGCAGCCGTTTGCGATAGGCCTCGTAGGCGGCCAGGCTCTCGAACGAGATCAGGGCGGACGCGATGTTGTTGGTGCCCTCATGTGGCATGAAGTAGCCGATCAACTCGCCGCCACATCTCGGGATGATGGTGAGCCAGCGCTTCGCATATTCCTCGAACTGCGCGCGCTTGAAGGGATCGAGCTGGTAGCGGATGAAGACGGTGACGGACATGATGGGCTCCTGTTTCCACAGCGTCATTGCGAGCGCAGGTCTCGTAGGGTGGGCAAAGCGAAGCGTGCCCACGTCCTTTGTCCGCCACGACGATCGGTGGGCACGTCGCTACGCTCCTTTGCCCACCCTACGGGCGCGCTCCTCGCAATGACGACTTGGTGAGAGGTTACGTCCTTGCCCGACGGCAATGCTTCGGTTACCATCGAAGCATGAAATCAGGTCCCGACATCGCCATGGTCGCCTCGCTGGTCGGCGACCCCGCTCGCGCCAACATGCTCACGGCGCTGATGAACGGCCGCGCGCTCACGGCGAGCGAGCTGGCGCAGGAGGCCGGCATCACGCCGCAGACCGCGAGCTCGCATCTGTCGAAGCTCGAGGCCGGCGGCCTCATCGAGCCGGAGAAGCAGGGCCGCCATCGCTATTACCGCCTCACCGACGACGACGTCGCCGGCGTGCTCGAGGGGCTGGCTGGGCTTGCGGCAAGGACCGGCCACATGCGCGTGCGCACCGGGCCGAAGGATCCTGCGCTGCGGCGCGCGCGGATCTGCTACGACCATCTCGCCGGCGATCTCGGCGTGCAGATGCTGGACTCCTTGCGCGAGCTGCATCTGGTCAGGCAGAGGAAGCAGGAGATCGAGCTGACCGCCGAGGGCGAGCGCTTTCTCGCCAGGCACCTGCAGATCTCGCCCGACATGCTCAGCCACCCGCGCCGCCCGGTCTGCAAGGCCTGCCTCGACTGGAGCGAACGGCGTCATCACCTCGCCGGCACGTTGGGGGCCGCCATGATGCAGCGCTTTGCCGAGCTGAAATGGGCGGCGCGCGATCCCACGCCCGGCAGCCGCGTCGTGAATTTCACCCGCACCGGCGAGAAGCAGTTCGCTGCGTTGTTCGGCAAGTGATCCGGACATCGGTCACCTTCGCGGCCGCTAGCGACAGCAGCGTGTCGTCCGAGACCCAATGCTGCGGACGTTCATGCCGCATTCAGGTCATGATTGGCAGGTTTGGATCGCGACGTCTCGGCACGTCCCAGATTTAACGTGTCGAATCGTGTCTCTTGATTCATTGTGCGCCCGCAACCGCTATTCCCCGAAGCCTGCCCCCCAAGGACAAGAAGGAAGATCAAATGAAATACCTGTTCGCCGCCGTCATGCTCGCCAGTGCGGTCGTCGGTTTCAGCGAGGCGGCCAGCGCCGCCGGCGGTTGCGGCCCGGGCTGGTATCGCGGCCCCTATGGCGGCTGCCGTCCGATGCGCGGCGCTGTCGTGGTTCGCCCCGCTCCGGTGGTGGTCGCCCCGGCGCCGGTCGTCGTCGTGCCTCGTGCGCGCGTATGCCCCTACGGTTTCCGCTGGTACGCCGGCCGCTGCCGCCCGTTCTGATCTGCTCCATTCCGTTGCAGAATGGCCGCGCGGCGAATGCCTGCGCGGCCATTTTTTGTTGCTGACAATTCATCCGCGGCGGACCCAAATCGAAACGGGGACCGCCAACGGCAATCCCCGTCCAGTCCGCGAATGGTCGCGAGCTTACCAGTAATGGCGGCGGTGCCAGCGCCGGTGATGCCGGCGCCAATGACGGCGGCGCCAGCCCCAGTGGCGGCCGCGGCCACGCCAGTGAACCTGCTCCGGCGTCAGCTTGGCGGCTTCCTCGCTGGTGGTGACGGCAGGATGAGCGTCGGGATTGCCTTGCGGCGTACGGGCGGGATCAGCCAGCGGCTGCGGTGACAGCGGCGCGGCCTGCGCGGCAGTCGCGGCGAAGGCGGCGGCGCCCGCCGTCAATCCCAAGGCAAGTTTCAAAAAGTTCCGGCGCTCCATGGCAATTCCTCTAGGCTACCTGGCAAGTGATGCAGAGGAAGTGTCGCGGCCACGACATGAACCAAGGCTGAATCGCGTGTTCAGATTCATGCGAGCGGGCATTCGGTGTGCCCTACTGGCGAAACTCCTGCGCCAGCAGCAGCGTCTCGCGCGAGCGCTTCACGTCGGGCCAGTCGCGGTTGAAGTCGGCGACGAGCTTTTGCAGCGCGTCACCTTTCAGCATCGCGTTCAGCTTTTCTTCGTCCTCGAACTGATACATCGCCTGATGCAGCGAGGGATCGTCGAGACTCCAGAACCGCCAGGCTTTGCTCACGCCGAAGGCCTTCACCGCGTCGGGCAAATGTTCCATCTCGTACCATCGGTCGAAAGCAGTGCGCTTGCTGGCGTCGGAGACGATGGCGCGAACGACGAAGAAGGCTGCTGGCATCGGATTTCCTCCCTTTGTTTGCCGCGAGACTAACCGCTTTCCGCTGCCGGCGACAAAAAGAGTCGGCCTTGGTGTCGGAATGGACGCCCTTCGCTCGTCCTCTGCGTCGAACCAGGACTCGGAGACTGCAAATGACCGACCTCACCCTGACCACCTTCAATTGGGTTCCCGAGCCGCCGCGTGGCCTCGTGCGCGACTTGCGCGTGCGCTGGGCCCTCGAAGAGGCCGCCCTGCCCTATCGCGTCGCCAGCACCCCGTTCGACGATCGCGGGCCTGCGCACCTCGCGCACCAGCCGTTCGGCCAGGTGCCGTGGCTGACCGACGGCGACATCTCGATCTTCGAGACCGGCGCGATCCTGCTGCATCTCGGCGAGCGCAGCGACAAGCTGATGCCGACAGATCCGCGCGGCCGCACTGAGGCGACGAAATGGGTGTTCGCGGCGCTCAATTCGGTGGAGATGGCCAGCCTGCCCTGGACCATGTCGAAGTTCATGGGACATCCGACCGACACGGCGGCGTGGAAGTTCGTCGACGACTTCCTCAAGCTCCGGCTCAAGCGTCTCGAGCCGGTGCTCGGCAGCCGCGAATGGCTGGCTGGCTCCTTCTCCGTCGCCGACATCCTGATGGCTGACGTGCTGCGCGTGGTCGACAAGTTCGACGGGCTGGCGGACAGCCCCGCCTGCCGTGCCTACGTCGCGCGCGCCACGGCTCGCCCGGCGTTCGCCAAGGCCCACGCGGACCAGATGGCGCATTTTGCTGCCGCGGATACGGCGCGCCGAACGTGACGCGCCTCACATAATCGATCCGATGCCCGGCATACAGTCGCCACCATTGGAAGAAAGCAATTTACAGGTGACCCATGGTCCGCATCGAATATCTCAAACGACAGATCGCCCGCGCCGAGCGGCTCGCCAAGGCCATCCTCGACCGGCAGACCGCCGACCGGCTTCAGGCCTATGCCGCCGAATGCCGCGCCGAATTGTCGGAGCTGACGCTCAAGACCGCCGCGTGAAGGGTCCTCGTGCGTCACACCAGCTTCAGCGGCGCGTCGGCGACGACCCGCAGGTCAATGCTGCCGATCAACGCTGAACGCCGCGCCTCTGCAGCACTGATGGCCTCGTCCGTCTGTCGTAACGTGCTGATGTTCGAGCCGAGCGAGACGATCCCGCCCAGCACCAGCGCGATCGATCCAAGCGCGGCGGTCTGACCGAAACCGAACAGTCCGAGGATCGTCACCAGCAGCAGCGCCGCCCCGCCACCGATCGCGATCTTGGACGCAAGAATGTACTTCCGGCACCGCTCGGCAATCTCGGCGAGCCGCTCGATCCGATCTTCGATGTCGGAGATTTCGTCGGTCGGGTCGTCTTCGGTCATTGGATTGAGGATACCGATTGTAGGGCGGATTAGGCGCAGCCGTAATCCGCGGGTTCGGATGAGTGGCGGGTTACGCTTCGCTAACCCGCCCTACGCCTCCCCTCACAACGGCAAATTGTCGTGCTTCTTCGCCGGCATTTCCGTCTTCTTGTCCTTCAGCATCGAAAGCGCCCGCGCGATCCGCTTGCGGGTCGAGTGCGGCATGATGACGTCGTCGATGTAGCCGCGCTCGGCGGCGATGAACGGTGACAGGAAGCGGTCTTCGTATTCCTTGGTGCGGGCTGCGATCTTGTCGGGGTCGCCGATATCGCTGCGGAAGATGATTTCGACCGCGCCCTTGGCGCCCATCACCGCGATCTGCGCGGTCGGCCAGGCGTAGTTCATGTCGGCGCCGATCTCCTTGGAGGCCATGACGTCGAAGGCGCCGCCATAGGCCTTGCGGGTGATGATGGTGACCAGCGGCACGGTGCACTGCGAGTAGGCGAACAGGAGCTTGGCGCCGTGCTTGATCAGGCCGCCATATTCCTGCGCGGTGCCGGGCAGGAAGCCCGGCACGTCGACGAAGGTGACGATCGGGATGTTGAAGGCATCGCAGAAACGGACGAAGCGCGCTGCTTTCCGCGAGGCATCGCTGTCGAGCACGCCGGCCAGCACCATCGGCTGGTTGGCGACGAAGCCGACGGTGCGCCCGGCGATGCGGCCGAAGCCGGTGACGATGTTCTTGGCGAAGGCTTCCGCGATCTCGAAGAAGTCGCCCTCGTCCACGACCTTCAGGATCAGCTCCTTCATGTCGTAGGGCTTGTTCGGATTGTCGGGGATCAGCGTGTCGAGCGACATGTCGACCCGCTCGATGTCATCGAAGCTCGGCCATTCCGGCACGCCGTCGGTGTTGTTGGAGGGCAGGAAGTCGATCAGGCGCCGCATCTGCAGGAGCGTCTCGACGTCGTTCTCGAAGGCGCCGTCGGCGATCGAGGAGCGCGTCGCGTGCACCGAGGCGCCGCCGAGCTCCTCGGCCGTCACGACCTCGTTGGTGACGGTCTTCACCACGTCGGGGCCGGTGACGAACATGTAGCTGGTGTTCTTCACCATGAAGATGAAGTCGGTCATGGCAGGCGAATAGACGTCGCCGCCGGCGCAGGGGCCCATGATGACGGAGATCTGCGGGATCACGCCCGAGGCGAGCACGTTGCGGCGGAACACGTAGGAATAGCCGGCGAGCGCGGCGACGCCTTCCTGGATGCGGGCGCCGCCGGCGTCATAGAGGCCGATGATGGGCGCCCTCGCCTTCATCGCCATGTCCTGCAGCTTGGTGATCTTGAGCGCATGGGTCTCCGACAGCGAGCCGCCGAACACCGTAAAGTCTTTGGCAAAGACAAAAGTCTTGCGGCCGTTGACGGTGCCCCATCCCGTGACGACGCCATCGCCGGGTACCTTGGTCTTCTCCATGCCGAACTCGGTGGAGCGGTGCTCGACGAACATGTCGAACTCCTCGAACGATCCCTTGTCGAGCAACAGCTCGATGCGTTCGCGCGCCGTCAGCTTGCCGCGGGCGTGCTGCGCCTCGATGCGCTTCTCCCCGCCGCCGAGCTTTGCGCCGGCACGACGATCTTCAAGGGCGTCCAGGATGTGTTTCATTTGCTCCCGCCAGTTCTTAAGTGATGGGCGGGTTCTAACACGGCATTTTGCGGCCCGGAAAGCCGCTTTCGCCGTCGCAGGGCTGACTTGCCGTAGCGGGAAAGCGCAAGGAATTACAAAGTTTTGCCCAGGAGGCGAGCGTGACGGAAGGAAGGTGCGAGACGGGCGCTGCGACGGGCGGCGTCAACATCCTGCTGCGGCTGGAGGGCCTGACCCTGTTTGCAGGGATGGTGACGCTCTATGCGGCCTGGGACGGGTCGTGGCTGGTGTTTGCCCTGCTGTTCTTCGTGCCCGATCTGAGCTTCCTGGCCTACCTGTCCGACGCCAGGTTCGGCGCGATGGTCTACAACGCCGCCCACAGCTACATGGCCCCGGTGGCGCTGCTGACGCTGGGTTTCGGCCTCGCCTCGCCCCTCACCCTTTCCATCGCCTTGATCTGGCTTGCCCATATCGGCCTCGACCGGGCGCTCGGCTACGGCCTGAAATATTCCGCCGGATTCGGCTTCACCCATTTGGGGCGGATCGGGCGGCAGAGGGGCTCCTGATCTCAAATTTGGCAGCCCGGCAGGTTGACCGGGCCGACCGATTCAGGCTTGCTCCGGAACGATCAGGCGCCGAATGTTGCGTGAGCCCAGTCGGTACGGCGGCGGTTCTTTACGCCTTAGCTCGAGCATCACCAACTGGCATCACCGAGATGTCCGCGACGGTCGTCCCCCTGCCGCCGAACCGAGCGTCCGAAACCATCGACTTCCTGCGCCGCATGGCCGGCATGGTGTCGGGGCGGAACGGCGAGATGCTGCTGCGTGCAGCCAGCATGATCGAGTCGCTGAGCCAGCGGGCGATGTCGGCCGAGCGGCTCTATCATCAGGCACAGGAAGAGAGCACGCGCAACGCCGAGCTGCGCGAGTCCGCCGAACTCGCTTCCGACGCCATGGTCGGCCAGATCGCGGCGCTGCGGGCGCAGCTCGCCGAGCTCACTTCAGCGACCGCAGCCGAGCGCGCCGCCTTCGATGCCGAGCGCGGCAAGCTGCTCGCGCTGATGCAGCATGCCGACAGTCATATCGGCAAGCTCACGACGGAGCTCGACAGCTTGCGTGCCTCCGTCGACAGCTTCAACGAGACCGTGGTCTCGGTGCCCATCGAGGTGCTGCGGCTGGCGCGGATGCAATTCGATTATCTGACGAGCGGCTTTGCCCGGCGCGGCGATCCGATCTCGCAGGCGATGAGCGAGATCGGGGGCTTCGCCATCGACCAGGCGTTGACGGCGAAGCCTGACCCTGCCTGAACTCCGCCCGGCGACCGAAGCAGGCGCTGCCGCGGTCCAAAGCGAAATGGCCGTCGGTTGAATCGATGGCCGCGGTTCCTTCACCTCTCCCGCTTGCGGGAGAGGTCGGCGCGAAGCGCCGGGTGAGGGTTCTTTCCTCTTGGACATTGTCCCATTGCGGAAACACCCTCTCCCCACCCCTCTGCCGCAAGCGGGACGCAAGCGGGAGAGGGAGCGCACCTCGGTCGCAGCAATCGAGTTTCATCATGCTTTAGCCACGATAGCCCAATGTGGACGCACTTTCTGAGAGGACCCGCAAGAGACTGCGGATCCGTGTCGGCATCTGTTTGCGGCTGACCTGGACGGCGTGGATCGGCGTATTCGGCACGCGCCAGCTGGAGTTGCTGATGGCTGCGTGGTGTTGCCATGACGTCATCATAGCAGTGACATCGAAACCACTACCAGGCCGGGCGTTCGAAGCGATATCAGCTCGCAGCAAGAACTCACGACCGGAGAGAACAATGTTCGTCGATATCGACAATGGATCACTCGTGACCGCAGGCTCGAGCTTGCCCGGAGATCAACCCATCTTCATGCTCAATCTTCTACGCTATCGGGATGAGGCCTTATACCGGGGCAAGTCCGAGCTTCCGGCCTGCAGCGGGGGCGAAGCCTATTACACACGCTATGTCCCCGCATTTCGCAAGGTCGCAATTCCGCTAGGGGTCACGCCGACTTGGCTTGGCTCCGTCGGAGCCCTGCTGGTTGCGGCGCAAGGCGAAGCCTGGCACGACGCCGCAATGGTCCGCTACCCCGACTTCGCGACCTTTCGAGCCATCGTCTTGAGCCCCGATTACCGGCGTGAGGCCGAGCCTCACCGCCTGGCCGCGCTCGCCGATTGGCGTCTGATTGCGACGACCGAGGTTCAGGTGCCGGCTTGACGACGGTCGCGCTAGATCGCGCCGATCTCGGCAAGGCAGGCTTGCGTCAGCGTCATGCGAGCCTCGATGTGGCGCGGCTCCTTGCAATCCATGTTGAGTGCGAAAACAGTGTGTGCCTCGCCCTTCTCGGCCCAGCCGACCATCCAGCCGAGCGAAGGCTCGCCGCGCTCGGCGCCCAGGAGGCCGGACTTCGCGCGGATGACGCTGTCGCCAACCTTGGTCGCCGGCAGGATGTCGCAGACGAGGTCCTGGCTGCGCTTTGAGATCGGCAGTGCACGGCGGCGCAGCCGGTCGACGAAATCGACTTGCTCGACCGGATCGATGCGCAAGGCCCCGGTAAGCCAGAACTGGTCGATGCCGCCGCCGATGTCCCGATTGCCGTAGTCGAACGCGTCGACGTATTGCTGCATGCGCACCTCGCCGATGCGGCGCGCGATCTCCTGATAGACCGGCACCGCGCTCACGAGAATCGCGCTGCGCAGCGTGTGATCTTTGTTCCAGGCCTCGATCGGGCGCTTGACGCCGTCCCAGGGAAACACGTCCTTGTCGGGGTCAGTGACGACACCGGTCTCGAGCGCAATCAGCGAGTTGGGAATCTTGAAGGTCGAGGCCGGCAGCTTGCCCTCGCCCGAGCGTTCCTTGTCGCTGGCGACGATCAGATAATCCTCGACCTTGTAGCCGACGAACGTGCCTGACGTGCCGAGCTCGGTGAAGCGGTTTGCAAGAGTGTCGCTGATTTCATTGCGCGGTGGCGCGACATGGGCGCGCGCGCGTCGGGGCAGGATCGCGGTTGCGGCGAGGAGGCCGAGGGTGGAACGGCGGGTGAGCAAGGCAGTGTCCGTCGAATGATGAAAGTGGCCGCGACCATGCAGCCGAGACGTGGTGAAACGATGACAGATGGTTTATCGCCCCCGGCCCGACAGCCGCAGCACGAACACCAGCACCTCGGCGACGGCCTTGTAGAGATCCGGCGGGATTTCGTCGCCGAGCTCGACCTTCGACAGCGCGCCGGCCAGAACCTCGTTCTCCTCGATCGGAATATCGTGGGCCTTGGCGATCTCGACGATCTTTTCGCCGATCGTGCCCTGGCCCTTGGCGACGACGACGGGCGCGCCGGATCCCTTCTCATAATGCAGCGCGATCGCGAGCTTGGACGGATCGCTCATGTGGCACGATCCAGGAAATGGCCGGCGCGGGCCGGCGCCGGTGGCGGCGGCGTGCCGTCGCGGACCACGATATCACCGGGCTTGAGCTCGGCCTTCGTCAAGGCCTGGCTGAGCTCACCGATGCCGGCGCGGAGCTGCTGCGCCGTCGCCGGCCGCTCCGCCCACATCCGGACGAAGGTCTTGTCGCCGTTCAGCGTGATCATCGCATGCACGGGCCCGGCCGGCTCGACATTGAGCGAGAAGCGCGCGCGCCAAGCGCGCTTGGCGGGATCGGCGGACTCGTTGCCGCCATCGCGCGAGATCTCAAACTGCGCCATCGCGGTGCCTTGCGGAGTCGCGAACGGAATCTCGAAATTCCACTGCGGCACGGCCGGATCGGTGCGGTGACCGCTGGCGTCGGTGCGATCGGGGAGCGAGGCAATCTGCAACAGCGTCTGCCGTGCGATCGCGGCATCGGTGTCGTCGAGCAAACGATGCACGGTCGCAGCCAGCGGCGTGTCCGGCGCGAGCGACGGCGCGGCGATGGACTGCGGCGCCGGCAGCGCACCGCGGACTGGCGGAGGTGTCTGCTGTGCGGCAGCCTCGAAGACATGGGCATCCGGCAACGCCTTGTTGGAGCCCGGCACGTTGCCGGTCAGGCGCGGCGGGTTTTGCGTGAGCTCTTGCAGCAGGCTCGCGGCAAGGCCGGCGGACATGGTTCGCGGCACCGCGGCTTGCGGATTGTTGCCCGTCACCTCGGCCAGCACGGCGGCAGCAAGCGCACCGCGCGACAATTGCGCCGGTTGGGCGACGTCCGCATCCGGTGACGGCGACGCCGCTTGTGCCGTCCCGCCCGCCAGCCCAGCCGCGGAGGCTGCGGTCTGCGTCGTGGCCGCAGCACTCGCCGGCAGCGACACACCTTGCGGAGTTGCCTGCGGCACTCCCGTCTCAATCGCGCCGGAGGTCGAAGCCAGCGTCTGGCGCAACACCAGCAGTGCGGCCTTCAAGTCCGGGATCACGCCGGAGGACGGCGTTGTGCCTGCGGCCAATGACGCCTCGAAAAACAGCCCGGACTTCTGGAAGGCAGATTCGATATCGCCGCCGTCGAGGGCCTGGTTGAGCGGCGTCTGTTGCGCAAGCACGTCGAGCACCGCCTGCTTCAGCCCTGCGGGCAGGTTGCTGCCTGTCACGACGGAGGCCAGGTTGGCGTACAGCGGCGCCTGGCTCCCCTGTTTGGTCGCGGCCTCGGCAGAGGCCGTCGCGACGGCGGCCTGCTCGGACGGCGTCAGGGTGTTCCGTGCCGTAGCCACTGACGGCGCCAGCGGCGGGCTGTCCACCAGCGCGGCCGCCCGCGGCGTCAGCGTAACCTGATCGCCCGCCGCCTCGCCTGCCCCGCTCATGACGGCGAGGCGAATGATGCCGTTGTTCTGCGAGACCGCGAGCTGGAGGTTCTGCCCCGGCGTCAGCGCCACCTCCGACATCACGTCCATCGACAGGTTGGCGATCGCGATCCGCACCAGATTGTCGGCGAGCACGCTGACCACCCTGGCATCAACCACACTGCCCGCTTGAAGCACGAGATCCGGTGTCGCCGCATCAGCCGGGCGGCTGGCAGCGTTGACGGGAGCAAGGGAGGTGACCGGCGTCGGCATCTCGGCAGCCTTAGGGAGCGCCGGCTACCGTAACCGCTGCCTCGTAAACCTCTCGTTAAGGACCTTGGACGGCCGGCGACTTCACCGCCGCCAGAACCGTCACGGCGGCCTGGAAATCCTTCAGGCGCGCGGAGCGGCGGGCGGCCGCCTCCTCGTCCACGCCCCATTGCTCCGCGTTCCAGTCCTCGTCGACATGGGCGGCGGCCCAGACCTGGTCGGCATCGCGCACGCCCTGGTCCAGCGCCAGCGCCAGCAGCGCCGAGCCGGTCAGGGTGGTCACCATGTGGAGCGCGGCGACCGACCAGGGGTCGCCGGGCAGCGCAGCCCGTGCGGCCTTCAAAGCCTCGTCCGGCTGCTTCACGTGCATCACGCCCTCCGACAGGATGAAATGCGCCCCCAGCGTCTCCGCCGCCCAGAACAGCACGGGGTCCCAATGCGCAGCCTCGCGGGCGACCAGTCCCTCGGGATGGCCGGCACGATAGAACAGCAAGTCAGACTCGAAATATCTGGCGAGGTCGTCGCTGACGAGCGCGACGCGATCGACGACGCCCTCGACCACGCTGTTGGCGATCCGCGTCAACGGCATGGTCACGGGATCGATCGTCTCACCCTGGGCGGCCCATTCCGCGGCGACGCGATCTGCGAGCGCGCGCCTCGGGATCACCACCTGGCGACCGGACGGCGTGCGGATCGGCTTGCCGTCGAGAGTGATGGCGAAGCCGCCCTCGGCGTCAGCGACGCCGGCCTCCTTGTAGAAGCGCTTGCGCAGGGGCGTGCGCGTGGAGGCGCGCGCCGAGTCCCGGGGATCCGGCGGGGGCTGGCTTGCTGCTTCTTCGAACAATTCGCGCATGTCGCTTTTCGGTTCCGGTCGCTGGATGCTAGGCTTTTAAGATAAGACCGGCGGCCGATAAAGCGAGCGGCGGGCATGAGGGAAGTTGCGGGCATTGGGGCCCTGTTGGCAGGATTTTGGCTGGCCGCGGCGGAGGCCGGCTTCCGCACCCCGGAATCGCTGGTCCGCAACGTCTATGCCCATTACGGCGAAGGGGCGCCGGAGCTGTCAAAAGGCTTGCCGCGGGACGCCGTGACCGCCCGCCAATTCTTCGATCCGCCACTGCGCAAGGCCTGGAGCGCGCCGAGAGTCGAGCCCTATGATTTCCTGGTGCAGAGCCAGAGCTGGAAGATCGGCCCTGTTACGATCGCGGTCGTCCGCAGGCAATACGACAAGACATATGTCGCCGCGAATTTCGACAATCGCGGTCGCCGGGTGGCGCTGAACTTTGTCGTGGTCAACGGGCCCGAGGGCTGGCTGATCACAGATGTCGAGAGTCCGCATGACTCCTTGCGGATGTTTCTGGAGCAGTTCCGGAATTGAGGGTAGCCAACCACTGCTGTCTCCGCACCGTCATTGCGAGCGTAGCGAAGCAATCCAGAATCTCTCCGCGGAGGCAGTCTGGATTGCTTCGTCGCACCAGCGCAAAATGGCTACGCAATTTTGTCGCGGGCTCCTCGCAATGACGGGACTAACAGCGGAGCTCAGCCCTACTCCTCCGGCGCGTTCTCGATCGGATCAAATCTGGTTGCGTCCAGCCCGAGCAGGTTCCACGACTGCTGCATGTGCGGCGGCAACGGCGCGGTGGCGTCGATCACGCCGCCGCGCGGATGCGGGATGACGATGCGGCGTGCGAGCAGATGCAGCCGGTTCTGCAGGCCGCCCGGCAGCTGCCAGTTCTCGATGTTGAAATATTTGGGGTCGCCGACGATGGGATGGCCGATATGGGCCATGTGGGCGCGCAGCTGATGGGTGCGGCCGGTCACCGGCTTCAGCGACACCCAGGTCAGCTTGTTGCCGGCGGTCTCGACCACGGCGTAGTACGTCACCGCGTGGCTGGCGCCCTCATCGCCATGCTGGGCGATGCGCATGATGGTGTCGTCCTCGCCCTCCTCCTTTGCGAGGAAGGTCGAGATGCGGCCCTGCTTCGGCTTCGGCAGGCCCGGCACCAGGGCCCAATAGACCTTGCGCGCCGAGCGCGAGCGGAACGCGCCGGTCAGATGCGAGGCGGCAAAGCGCGTCTTGGCGATCAGGAGACAGCCCGACGTCTCGCGATCGATGCGGTGGACGAGGCGCGGCTTCTGACCCTTGGCGTCGCGCATCACCTCCAGCATCTGGTCGATGTGGCGCGTCATGCCCGAGCCGCCCTGCACGGCAAGGCCGGCCGGCTTGTTCAGGACGAGGACGTCGTCGTCCTCCCAGATCGTCATCTCCTTCAGCGCCTTGAGCGTCTTCTGCGCAGCCTCCGAGAGCGGGCCTGCCGCCTTCGGCGTGTCGAGCTTGAGCGGCGGAATGCGGACGCTCTGCCCCTCCTCCAGCCGGTCCTTGCTGTCGACGCGCTTGCCATCGACGCGCAGCTCGCCTTTGCGGACGACGCGCTGGATGTGGGAGAACGACAGGCCCGGAAAGCGCGCCTCCAGGAAACGGTCAACGCGCATGTTGTTCTCGTCGGCCGAGACCGTGACGGTCTGCACCTTGGTCGGCAGCAGCGCCTCGACGGACTTCTCAGGCGCAGGCCTCTCCTGGACCGCTTTGGGCGGACGCCGCTCGGCGCGCTCGCCCACAAAGCGCGGCTTTGCACCCGGCTTACCGCCGGGCTTGCCACCCGGACGCGGCCCGGCCTTCTTCGCGCTACGCGCCTGATGCGGGCGCGAATCGTCACGCTCGTCACGCGAACGCGGCTTTGGGTTCATTCTCTTGATGCGGCGGCTCATGATTGCCTGCGTACCCTAAAAGCCGCCTGCCGTCACGACGAAATGGCCGCTTCTAGGGCGAGCCGCCCCGCTCCTTGCGCAGCTTGGCCCAGTAATCCAGCCGCTTCCTGATCTCGCGCTCGAAGCCGCGCTCGGGCGGGTCGTAGAAGGTCTGGCGACCCAGGGCCTCCGGGAAATAGTCCTGACCGGAGAAGGCGTCGGGGGCGTCGTGGTCGTACTCGTAGCCGGAGCCGTAACCTTCCGACTTCATCAGCTTGGTCGGGGAATTGAGGATGTGCTTTGGCGGCAGCAGCGAGCCGGCCTGCTTGGCGACCTGCATCGCGGTGCCGAAAGCGGTGTAGACCGCGTTCGATTTCGGCGCGGTGGCGAGATAGACCACGGCCTGCGCGATGGCGAGCTCGCCCTCGGGATGGCCGAGGAAGTCGAAGGCGTCTTTCGCCGCATTGGCGATGACGAGCGCCTGCGGATCGGCAAGTCCGATATCCTCCACCGCCATGCGCACGACGCGGCGGGCCAGGAACAGCGGGTCCTCACCGGCGTCCAGCATGCGCGCGAGGTAATACAGCGCGGCATCGGGATCGGAGCCGCGCACCGACTTATGCAGCGCCGAGATCAGGTTGTAATGGCCGTCGGCCGATTTGTCGTAGATTGGCGCGCGGCGCTGCAGGATCTCCTGCAACTGCGCGGCATTGAAGATCTCGTCCGCCCGCGCCGAACGCCAGACCTCTTCGGCGAGCGTCAACGACGCACGGCCATCGCCGTCGGCCATCCGCACCAGCACCGCGCGCGCCTCCGCATCGAGCGGCAGCTTCCTGCCCTCGACGGCTTCAGCATGCGCGAACAGCTTTTCGATCGCGGCCGCATCGAGCGAGCGAAATACCAGCACGCGCGCCCGCGAGAGCAATGCCGCGTTGAGCTCGAAGGACGGGTTCTCGGTGGTGGCGCCGACCATGACGACGGTGCCGTCCTCCATCACGGGCAGAAAGGAGTCCTGCTGGGCGCGATTGAAGCGATGCACCTCGTCGACGAACAGCAGCGTGCCCTTGCCCATCTCGCGGCGGGCGCGCGCGGCGTCGAATGCCTTCTTGAGGTCCGCGACGCCGGAGAACACCGCCGAGATCTGCTCGAAATGCAGATCGGTCGCGTCAGCCAAGAGCCGCGCCACCGTGGTCTTGCCGGTGCCGGGCGGGCCCCAGAACACCAGCGAGCCCAGCGTGCGCGTCTCCAGCATGCGCGTCAGCGCACCGTCCGGGCCGAGGATGTGATCCTGGCCGACGACCTCCGAGAGCGTGCGCGGGCGCAGCCGGTCCGGCAGCGGATGCGGAGCATCGTGATCGAGCCCCGCCGCGGCAAAGAGAGTCGGCGTCTCCTGTGGTCGCTTCGGACTCATCCGCCCAGCGTGACGTTGATCTGCTGGCCGCCGCGCACCAGCGTAATGCGCCAGATCCGCGGCCGCTCGCCCGCGGCCTTCTCGAGGTCGCCGGTCTTGCTGATCTTCTGGTTGTTCACGGCGAGGATGATGTCCCCTTTCTGGAAGCCGACACTCGCAGCCGCGGTATCGCCGCCGATATCGGTGATCACGACACCTTCGGTGTCGGCATCCAGACGCAGCTCATCGGCCACGGCCGGCGTGATGGTCGAAACCTTGGCGCCCTGGAACGGCGAGCGCGCGGTGACGACGAGCTCGTTGCGCCCCGTGTCGGGCGCCGTCTCCAGCGCCACCGTCAGCTTCACCGACTTGCCACCGCGCTGCACGTCGAGCTGCGCGGTGCCGCCGAGCGGACGGGTTGCGAAGCGATAGTCGAAGGCGTTGGGATCATCCACGGTCTGGCCGTCGATCCCGGTGATGAGGTCGGAGGATTTCAGGCCGGCTTTCGCCGCCGGACCGTTCGACACCACGCTCGCGACCAGCGCACCGGTCGGCGAGCGCAGGCCGAGGCTCTCGGCGATCTCCGGCGTGACCGCCTGCAATTTCGCACCGAGCCAGGGACGCTTCACCGCCTTGCCGCCGCTTTTGGCGGAGGCAACGACGACGCGCACCATGTTGGCGGGAATCGCGAAGCCGATTCCTTGCGAGCCGCCGGAGCGCGAATAGATCGCGGTGTTGATGCCGGCCAGCTTGCCGCTCATGTCGACCAGCGCGCCGCCGGAATTGCCGGGATTGATCGCCGCATCGGTCTGAATGAAGAACTGATAGTCGGTGATGCCCACTTGCGTGCGCGCCAGCGCCGAGATGATGCCTTGGGTCACGGTCTGGCCGACGCCGAAGGGATTGCCGATCGCGAGCACGACGTCGCCGACGAGGAGTTCATCGGAATTGGTGAAGTCGAGCGTCGGGAATTTCTCCCTGCTGTCCTTCAGGCGCAGCACGGCGAGATCGGTCCGGGAATCCTTGAGCAGGATCTCGGCCTCGAACTCGCGCTTGTCCGACAGCGACACCTTCACCTGGTCGGCGCCCTCGATGACGTGGACGTTGGTGACGACGAGGCCGGAGGCATCGACGATGACGCCGGAACCGAGCGAGCGCTGCATCTGCTCGGGCTGCTGGCCCGGCACGCCGAAGAAGCGGCGGAAGATCGGATCATCCAGCAGCGGATTGCGGTTCTGCACGACCTTTGCGGCATAGACGTTGACGACCGCCGGCTGCACCCGCTGCACGATCGGCGCATAGGACATCCGCAGCTCGGCCGGCGACGACGGGACCCGACGGTCCTGCGCAGCAATCGGATTGAAGGTGGCCGAAAGGGCTACGCACAGCGCCGTGACGGCGGCAGTCCAGGTCGCTCGAAACATTCCTACCTCTTGGAAAAGACGCCGGAATATAGGCGCGTTCGCCCCCCAATAGAAGGGCGCCGGAGGGCAATATTCGCCCCCTTCTTCGGCGTGTCCGGCATGCAAGGGTGCCGTGCGAATCTGCAATTTACCCCGGACGGCGGATTGGCATGATGTGCATCATCTTGCATGGTGGTGTGAGGCGGATTCGGTTGCGGCGAATTTGCATCAGTGGGAACCCACGCAACCGTTCGCAGCGTCGCGGGGCAGTCATCGATCACACCTAGGCTCTCCGTTCGCGACTTGGGGAAACAGTCAAATGATGGAGCGTAACGTGAGCAGAACAAGAATTGCGGCCACCGCGATTGGTCTCGCCGGCGCGCTGGCGGCCTCGCAGGCCCAAGCCCAATCGGCAAGCAGCAGCGAGCAGGAGATCGCGCTGTTGAAGCAGCAGCTGAAAATGCTCGAGCAGAAGCTCGACAAGCTGCAGAGTCAGACCGCGGCGAACACGGCAGCCGCGGCAAAGGCAAAAGCCGAAACCAAGGCTGAGGCCAAAGCCGAGGCGCGCGCGGAGGCAAAGGCCGCGGTGGCCAATGCCAACGCGGCAATCCCGGTTAAAGGGCCGGCGCCGGCATCCGGCGTCGTCGTGACGATGCCAAACAACCGGCCGACGATCTGCACCGCCGACCAGGCCAACTGCGTCGCCATCACCAGCCGCGTGCATTGGGACGTCGGCGGCTATGACTACCGCCCCAACACCGCAGCCACCGTGCCGCAAAAGCTCGACAGCGGCCAGAATGTCCGCCGCGCGCGCATCGGCGTCACCGGCAAGTTCTTCAACGACTGGAATTTTGCGCTGGTCTACGATTTCGGCGGCTCGTCCGACGGATTCGGCGGCACAGCTCCGGGATCGCTGCCGGGCGGCGGCGTCTCCGGCGTCGAGAACGCGTATCTCAGCTACACCGGCCTGAAGCCGTTCGGCGGCAAGATGGCGATCGAGGCCGGCATCATGGACCTGCCCTACACCATGGACGAGGCGACGAGCTCGAACGACATCATGTTCATGGAGCGCGCCTCGCCCGGCGTGATCGCGACCAACATCGCCGCCGGTGATTTCCGTTCCGCAGCCGGTGCGCGCTGGTTCAACGACCACCTCTGGATCGGCGGCTATGTCACGGGGCCCTCGACCGGTGCGATCCATTCCGCCTCGAGCGCGGCGCCGGCGGGCACCAGCGAGCAATATGGCGCCGTGGCACGCGTGGCCGGCAATCCCATCAGCGGCAAGGATTATTCGGTGCATATCGGCGCCGATGCGCAATGGCTGATCCAGCCGCCGCGCAATCTCATCGCCAACACGCAGACGGTCACGCTGAGCGATCGTCCGGAATTGCGTCTCGACCCGACCACGCTGATCTCGACCGGCGCCATCGCCAATGCCTCGGGCGCGCAGGTCTATAGCGTCGAGGCGGCGGCGACCTACGGCCCGTTCATCGTCCAGGGCGAGTATTTCTGGTACAATGTCGATCGCACCGCCAACACCGGTGTGCCGCTGGTCGGCGCACCGAGCCTGAAATTCCAGGGCGGCTACGCGCAGGCCGGCTATGTGCTGACCGGCGAAGGCCGGTCCTACAATGCGGCGAACGCGGCCTATGGCGGGGTCAAGCCGGCGCATCCGTTCTCGCTCGACGGCGGCGGCTGGGGCGCGTGGGAGATCGCGGGACGCTTCTCGACGATCGACCTCAACGATCAGCTCGCCACGGCGAGCGGCGTCGCAGGTGGCCGACAGACGGTCTATACGCTCGCACTCAACTGGTACGTCAACGGCAACGTGCGCTTCATGCTCGACTATCTGCACGGCACAGTGTCGCGGCAGGCCTCGCCGATATCGACCGCAGACGTCGGCTCGAAGTTCGACGCGGTCGCGATGCGCACGCAGTTCGCGTTCTGACTTTACACCTCTCCCACAGGGAGAGGTCGCGCTGAAGGCGCGGGTGAGGGGTTACGCTCTATCGAGGATGCCGCGCCCCCTCACCCGAATTGCTCTGGACGATGCTGCGCATCGCCAGGCGCAATTCGACCTCTCCCGTCGGGGAGAGGTAACGGCACCACCCCTCACCTTCATCACGCTGCACGCTTCTTCTTCACGACCACCGGCGGCGGCACGCAGGACAGCCGCTCCTGGTGGCTCTCGCCCCAGGCCTTCAGGATGTCGATCACGGGCCTCAGGCTCTCACCGAGCTCGGACAAGCAATACTCCACGCGCGGCGGCACCTCGGCATAGACCTTGCGGATGACGAGCTTGTCTTCCTCCAGCGCGCGCAGCTGCTTCGTCAGCATGCGCTGGGTGATGCCGGGCATCCGGCGGCGCAATTCGCCAAAGCGCTGGGTGCCGCTCTGCAGGTGGTAGAGGATCACGCCCTTCCACTTGCCGTCGATCAGGTCCAGCGTCGCCTCGACCGAGCAGCCGGGACGGCGGGCGAAATTGCGGCGTTTCATGCGGGTTTTCCCAATAGTATCCAAACAGGGACTATATCCCCGAATTTACAGTACTTGCCAAATCGGAGCCAGAGCGACAGTTAGGGCGGCAGGCGAATAAAACCATCTGATGGAGACACGCCATGAAGGCCGTCGGCTACAAAAAATCGCTCCCGATCGAGGACGCGGATTCACTGTTCGATTTCGAGACCGCAAAACCCGACCCCAAAGGGCGCGACATCCGCGTCGCGGTGAAGGCGATCTCGGCCAACCCGGTCGACTACAAGGTGCGCAAGCGCGCAGCGCCCCCCGAGGGCGAGACCAAGATCCTGGGCTATGACGCGGCCGGCGTGGTCGATGCGGTCGGGCCCGAGGTCACGCTGTTCAAGCCGGGCGACGAAGTGTTCTACGCCGGCTCGATCCTGCGCCAGGGCACCAATGCCGAATTCCACCTGGTCGACGAGCGCATCGTCGGCAACAAGCCGACGAGCCTGTCGTTCGCGCAGGCCGCCGCCCTTCCCCTCACCTCCATCACCGCCTGGGAATTGCTGTTCGACCGGCTCGGCGCGGTGCCGGGCAAGAGCGTCGATCCGCGCACGCTGTTGATCACGGGCGGCGCCGGCGGCGTCGGCTCGATCCTGATCCAGCTCGCGCGCCGCCTCACCGGGCTGACGGTGCTCGCCACCGCCACGCGGCCGGAATCGCAAAAATGGTGCCTCGATCTCGGCGCGCATGCGGTGATCGATCATGGCAAGCCGATGAAGGAGCAGATCGAGAAGTTGAAGCTGCCGCCGGTCGCGCTGGTGGCCAGCCTCACCTACACCGACCAGCACTACAAGGCGATTGCTGAATTCATGGCACCGCAGGGCAAGTTCGGCCTGATCGACGATCCCCCGGAGTTCACGGTTGCCGCATTCAAGGGCAAGGCGATCTCGGTGCACTGGGAATCGATGTTCACGCGCTCCTCGTTCCAGACGCCCGACATGATCGCGCAGCATCATCTGCTCAATGATGTGGCCGACCTCATCGACAAGGGCGTGTTGCGCACGACGCTCGACCAGACCTTCGGCACGATCAACGCGGTCAACCTCAAGCGCGCGCACGCGCTGCTGGAGAGCGGCAAGTCGCGCGGCAAGATCGTGCTGGAGGGGTGGTAGGCTTGGCACTCCGCGTCAATTGAGGCATCATGCGTCTGCGGTCCCGGAAAAGAGGGCCGACCCCCGCCCCCCGGGACCAGCAACAAGCAGATTGATAATGACCGAACCATGCGACCTGTCGGCGGTCGCGGCACGCGCGCTGATTGGCCAACGCAAGCTCTCCCCCGTCGAGCTGACGGATAGCTGCATCCGCCGCATCGAAGCGGTCGATCCGGCGGTCAATGCCGTCGTTGCGCGCTCGTTCGAAACCGCGCGCAAGACGGCGCGCGAGCGCGAGGCCGCCGTGATGCGCGGTGAGACCCTCGGCGCCGTGCATGGCCTGCCGCTCGGTGTCAAAGACCTGATCGATGCGGAAGGATTGCCGACCAGCTTCGGCAGCGT
Organism: Bradyrhizobium sp. CCBAU 11357; assembly: GCF_028128865.1. Lineage (NCBI taxonomy): Bacteria > Pseudomonadati > Pseudomonadota > Alphaproteobacteria > Hyphomicrobiales > Nitrobacteraceae > Bradyrhizobium > Bradyrhizobium sp. CCBAU 11357. The sequence goes on from NZ_LBJW01000097.1 coordinate 73,094, forward strand.
GCTGTTCGCGGACAATGTCGCCAGGCAGGACGAGGCCATCGTCGCGATGCTCAAGCGCGAGGGCGCGATCGTCATCGGCAAGACCAACGTGCCGGAATGGGGCGCCGGCGGCAACACGCGCAACGCCGTGTATGGCGCGACCGGCAATCCCTTCGATCCCAATCGATCCGCCGCCGGTTCGTCGGGAGGATCGGCGGTTGCGCTCGCCACTGGGATGGTGCCGCTCGCGACCGGATCCGATACCGGTGGCTCCGTGCGGAATCCGGCCTCCTTTTGCGGCGTGGTCGGATTCCGGCCCTCGCCCGGACTGATCGCCAGCAACAGCCGCAACATGGCCTGGCTGCAGATCTCGCAGCTCGGGCCGATGGCGAGAACCGTGCCCGACGCTTGCCTCATGCTGTCCTGCATGCTGGATCGTGACGCACGCGATCCGTTATCGGCGATCCTTCATGCGGGCGGTGCGCCCTCGGCGGCGCTCTATCGCAGTCCGCCGCGCGTCGATCTCTCCGCGCTCCGCATTGCTGCAACCAGCGATTTCGGCTTTGCGCCGACCGAGGGGGTGGTCGCCCGCGCCTTCAGACAGAAGCTCAATTCGTTCGAAACTGTATTTCGCGGAGTCGAATGGGCTCATCCTGATTGCACCGGCGCGGACGAGGTGTTCAGCGTCCTGCGCGCGGTCGCATTCCTCGGCCGCCATCGCGAGCTCGTGGAGAAGTTTCCGGACAAGGTCGGGCCCAACGTTCGCGACAACGTTGCGGAGGGGCTCGGCTATTCGGCTGCCGACGTCGCGCGTGCGCTTTCGATGCAGACCGACCTTTACCGGCGCTGGCAGACCTTCTTCGCGGATCACGATTTCATTGTCGCGCCTGCGGTCACCATCAGCCCCCGGCCGTGGTCGGAGCTCTATCCGGCCGAGATCGACGGCCGGCCGACCAAGAGCTACTTCCACTGGCTCGCGCTCGCCTATGCCGTCACCAATGTCGGCCATCCCACCGTCGCAATCCCGGCCGGACGCGACCACGCCGGTTTGCCGTTCGGCATCCAGGTGATCGGCCCGCGCGGCGGCGATCTCTTAACGCTCGCGGTCGCGCGCGAAATCGAAGCGGTGCTCGCCGCCAATCCGGATACCGCCCGCCCCGTTCCCGACATTGCGTGGCTTGCCAGGCAGCCGCCGATTGCGGACAAGCCGGGATTTCTCGCCTTCGATTGAAACGTCAACCGCGGAAAAACGACACTATGAAAACAACGTTCCTGACGCTAGCGCTCGCCGCGATCGGCTCGATCAGCGTCAACTCGCTCGCAACCGCGCAATCGACCTATCCCGAGAAATCACTGCAATTGATCGTCCCGTTCCCGCCGGGCGGCGCCTCCGACGTGGTGGCCCGCATCATCGGCGGCGAGCTCGAAGCCCGGCTTGGCAAGCCCGTCATCATCATGAACCGTCCCGGCGGGGGCACCACGATCGCGGCCAAGGAGGTCGCACGCGCGGTGCCCGACGGATACACCCTGTTCTTCAGCTCGAACTCGAGCTTCACCTTGCCGGCCGCCGTGAAGGAGAGCGTTCCTTACGATGCGGCCAAGGATTTCGAGCCGCTCGGCCGGGTCGGCAAGATCACCCTGGCGCTGGTCACCTACAAGGACAATCCGGTCAAGGATGTGCCTGCGCTGGTCGCGGAGGCAAAGGCCAATCCGGACAAGCTGTCGCTGGCCTCCTTCGGCGTCGCGACGGTGTCGCATTTCGCCGGCGAGTTGTTCAAGTCGAACGCCGGAATCAAGATGGTCCACCTGCCCTACAAGGGCAGCGCGCCGGCGATGAACGATCTCATCGGCAAGCACATTCAGTACCATGTCGACACCTTGATCGCCGTGAAGCCGCAGATCGAAGCCGGCGCCGTCAAGGTGCTCGCTGTGTTCTCGAGCCAGCGCACACCATTCCTGCCCGACGCACCGACATTGGCAGAGCTCGGCTATCCCGCCATCGACTTCTCGTCTTGGGGCGCGGTGGTCGCGCCCAAGGGGCTGCCGCCGCCGGTTCGCGACAAGCTCACGGCGACGCTGGAGGAGATCATCAACAGCCCCTCCGTTGTGGAGCGCTTCGTCAAGGTCGGCTTCGAGCCCGGCTTCGCACGCTTCGACGACTGGGCCGGCGCGGTGACCAAAGAGACGGCCGAGATGAAGGACATCGCGCAGAAGGCCGGCATCAAGGACGAGTAGCCGACCGCCATCGCCTCAGGCGATCGTGTTGACGATGCCGCCCTCCGCGCGCAGCGCCGTGCCGTTTGTGGCGGACGCTTCCTTGGAGGCGACATAGACCACCATGTTGGCGATCTCGTCGACGCTGGCGAAGCGCTGCAGCAGCGAGCTGGGGCGATGCTGCCTGACGAAGTTGGCCGCGGCTTCGTCCACGGACTGGCCGTTCTGCCTGGCGAGATCCTTGACGAACGTCTCGACGCCCTCCGACATGGTCGGGCCCGGCAGCACGGAATTGACGGTGACGCCGGTGCCAGCGGTGAGCTGCGCCAAACCGCGCGCAACGGCAAGCTGGGCAGTCTTGGTCATGCCATAGTGGATCATCTCGACGGGAATGTTGAGCCCGGACTCCGAGGAGATGAAGACGATGCGGCCCCAATTGCGCGCGAGCATGCCCTTCATGTAGGCCCGCGACAGCCGCACGCCGCTCATCACATTGACCTCGAAGAAACGGCTCCAGTCCTCGTCGGGGATGTCGAAGAAATCCTTAGGCTCGAAGATGCCGGCATTGTTGACGAGGATGTCGACCTCGGGCAGCGCCGCAACGAGTGCTTTGCAGCCTGCCGCGGTCGAGACGTCGGCCGCGATGCCGCGGACCTTGGCGCCCGTCCCTTCCAGCTTGCGCACCGCCGCATCGACCTTGTCCTGGCCGCGGCCGTTGATGACGACGCTGGCGCTCGAGGCGGCAAGGCCCTTGGCGATGGCGTGGCCAATGCCGGCGGTCGAGCCGGTCACGAGGGCGGTCTTTCCGGAAAGGTCGATCTTCATGCGATATCTCCATGGATGTGAATGGAGATATCGGAAGCGGCTCCCTCAGCTGCAATCAGGACTCACTGACGCGTGAGGATTGTGAATGGTGGGCACGCCGCGCGAAGAGCGCGCGCCTTTGCCCACCCTACCCTTCCTACGCAACGAAAAAGCGGCGCCGAAGGCGCCGCTTTTGAAACTCCATGCCGGTCGGGCTTACGCCGCCTCGGCTTCCTTCTCCTGCACCGGGCCGGAATCCTGGCCCTTGGCGTCGACGTCGCGATCGACGAACTCGATCACGGCCATCGCGGCGTTGTCGCCGTAGCGGAAGCCGGCCTTGATGATGCGGGTATAGCCGCCCTGGCGGTCCTTGTAGCGGGTCGCCAGCGTGTCGAACAGCTTCTTGACCATGTCGACGTCGCGCAGCTCGGAGATGGCCTGACGGCGCAGCGACAGGCCGCCCTTCTTGCCGAGGGTGACGAGCTTCTCGACGATCGGGCGAAGCTCCTTGGCCTTGGGCAGCGTGGTGACGATCTGCTCGTGCTTGATCAGCGCGGCCGCCATGTTGGCGAACATCGCCTTGCGGTGCTCGGCCGTGCGGTTGAGCTTCCGATGAACCTTGCCGTGACGCATGTGTCTATTCCTTACGTATGAACTGCCGCGACGGTTCGTCGGACCAGTTGCTCAGGTGGGCTTCCTGCGTTCGCCCATAAAAATCGCGGCCAGATGTCTCCGGCCGCGACGGTGAAGTCGATCAGTAATGATCCTCGAAGCGCTTGGCGAGCTCGTCGATGTTCTCCGGCGGCCAGCCCGGCACTTCCATGCCGAGGTGCAGACCCATCTGGGCCAGCACTTCCTTGATCTCGTTCAGCGACTTGCGGCCGAAGTTCGGGGTGCGGAGCATTTCCGCCTCGCTCTTCTGCACCAGGTCGCCGATGTAGACGATGTTGTCGTTCTTCAGGCAGTTGGCCGAACGCACCGACAGCTCGAGCTCGTCCACCTTCTTGAGGAAGGCCGGGTTGAAGGCGAGGTCCGGGATGATCTCCTGGGCGACTTCCTTGCGCGGCTCTTCGAAGTTGACGAACACGTTGAGCTGATCCTGCAGGATGCGGGCGGCATAAGCCACCGAGTCATCCGGCGTGATCGCGCCGTTGGTCTCGATCGTCATGGTCAGCTTGTCGTAGTCGAGGATCTGGCCCTCGCGGGTGTTCTCGACCTTGTAGGAGACCTTGCGGACCGGCGAGTACAGGCTGTCGACCGGGATCAGGCCGATCGGCGCGTCCTCGGGACGGTTGCGCTCGGCGGGCACGTAGCCCTTGCCGGTCGAGACCGTGAACTCCATGCGGATCTCGGCGCCCTCGTCGAGCGTGCAGATCTGCAGATCGGGGTTGAGCACGACCACGTCGCCGACGGTCTGGATGTCGCCGGCGGTGACGACGCCCGGACCCTGCTTCTTCACGACCATGCGCTTGGGGCCTTCGCCCTGCATCTTGATCGAGATGTCCTTGATGTTCAGCACGATGTCGGTGACGTCCTCACGGACGCCCGCGATCGAGGAGAACTCGTGCAGCACGCCGTCGATGTGCACCGACTGCACCGCCGCGCCCTGAAGCGAGGAGAGCAGGATGCGGCGCAGCGCATTGCCGAGGGTCTGGCCGAAACCACGCTCGAGCGGCTCGGCGACGATGGTCGCAAAACGCGAGGGATCGCTGCCGGGCGTGACCTGGAGCTTGTTCGGCCGAATCAGTTCTTGCCAATTTTTCTGGATCGTCACTGTTTCACCCATACAGGCCAGTCGATTTGACGGTGCAAATACTGGCGTTGGAGAAAGGCCGCAGATCATTCCCGCGGCTTCTTGCAAAGTCGCTGCGGGCGCCGACGCGCCCGCAGCTCGTCAAAAATCAAACGCGACGACGCTTGCGCGGCCGGCAACCGTTGTGCGGGATCGTGGTCACGTCGCGGATCGAGGTGACGGTGAAGCCGGCGGCCTGGAGCGCGCGGAGCGCCGATTCGCGGCCCGAACCGGGACCGGCGACCTCGACTTCCAGAGTGCGCATGCCGTGCTCCTGCGCCTTCTTGGACACGTCCTCGGCGGCAACCTGCGCGGCGTACGGGGTCGACTTGCGCGAGCCCTTGAAGCCCATCGTGCCGGCCGAAGACCAGGCGATCGTGTTGCCCTGCGCGTCGGTGATGGTAATGGTCGTGTTGTTGAACGACGAGTTCACATGCGCGACGCCGGAGGCGATGTTCTTGCGCTCACGACGACGAACGCGGGTGGCTTCCTTGCCCATTGAGTCCCTTTCCTGAAGATCTCAAACGCCGCCGTAATGCCAGCGGCTACACCTGTGGAACGAAAAGCGCGTGGCGAACGGGCCTCCCCGCATCGCCACACGCCGCGACTGAATTCGAAAACTTACTTCTTCTTGCCGGCGATGGCCTTGGCCGGGCCCTTGCGCGTGCGCGCATTGGTGTGGGTCCGCTGACCGCGCACCGGCAGACCGCGACGATGACGCAGGCCGCGATAGCAGCCGAGGTCCATCAGACGCTTGATGTTGATACCGACCTCACGACGCAGGTCGCCCTCGACGAGATAGTCGCGGTCGATGACTTCGCGGATCTGGAGCACTTCGGCGTCGCTGAGCTGGTTGACGCGACGATCCACGGGGATCTTGACCTTCTCCAGGATCTCACCGGCGATCTTCTGACCGATGCCATGGATGTACTGGAGCGCGATCAGCACGCGCTTGTTGGTGGGAATGTTCACGCCGGCAATACGGGCCACGGCCTTCTCTCCTGTTGCCGACCCCTCGTCAGGAATCGGGCTTTAAGTGCTTGCGTTCTCGGGCAGGTGTTCACAAACGCGAACACGACGCCCACCCCCGGTCTTCCTGGGGCCCGGCATCGTCTGAAACTATCCGACTTGGATGCGGGGCTTATTAGGGGATTCCAGGGGCTTTCGTCAACCGCTGCTAGCGTTTGGCTCGCTTTTTCGTGACCTTTTTTGCAGCCTTTTTGGCACCCTTTTTGACGGCCTTCTTGGCGGTCTTTTTGGCTGCCTTTTTGACCGTCTTCTTGGCGGTTTTCTTGGCCTTTTTGGCGGTTTTGGCCGATTTAGCGGCCTTCTTGGCAGCCTTCGCCGGCTTTTGGGGCGATTTCTTCCCCGCCTTGGCCTTCTTGGCCGGCGCTGCCTTGGCGGCGCTCCGGGCATGCGTCTTGGGCTCGACCGCCCCCAGCGCCAGCAGCTGGCGGTGGATGGCGCGGGTGACCTCGTCGATGGCCATCATGCCGTCGATGGTCGAGAGCTTCCGACGCTCGGAATAGTAGTGAATCAGCGGTTCCGTCTGGCTGCGGTAGCTGGCCAGCCGCTTGGTCAGGACCTCCGGGGTGTCGTCAAGCCGGACCTCCTCGCCGCGTTCCCGCATCTGGGCGACGCGGGTCTCGACGCGGCTCAGAAGCGCGCTCTCGTTGACCCGGAGCTCGATCACGGCGTCGAGCTTGAGGTGCTTGCGCTTCAGCAGCTCGTCCAGCGCCTCGGCCTGCGGCACGGTGCGCGGAAAACCGTCGAGGATGAAACCGTTCTTGGCATCCGGCTGGTCGATGCGGTCGGAAATGATTCCCACCACGACGTCATCGGGCACGAGGCCGCCGCTGGCCATGATCTCCTTGGCCTTCAACCCGACCGGGGTGCCGGCCGCAACCGCGGCACGCAGCATCTCGCCGGTCGAGAGCTGGACGATGCCATAGCGCTGCACCAGGAGCTGGGCCTGGGTCCCCTTGCCCGACCCCGGCGGTCCCAGAAGTATAATTCTCATCGGCGTACGCCCCCCGGCTTGGTGAGCGATACGTCGCGCACCTGTGCTTTGATATCAAGAGCGGTGCAAACCACAACCAGCGCCCCACCGCCATTGACGACCATACTATAAGGCAGCCCGATCCCGTAAAGCTCGAACACCTCCGGAATCAACTGCAACGCCGTCAGGTAGACGGCTCCGACGACCGTCGTCAATGACACCACGCGATCGAGATAGTCGGCCGTGGCTTCACCCCGAGCGACACCGGGAATGGTGCCGCCACGATCCGCCAGGGATTTGGCCGTGTGTTCGGGATCGACGACATAGGCGGTATAGACGAAGGCGAGCACGAACACGGCGATCGACACGAGAATGACGTGCACCGGCTGCCCGAGCTGGAGATGCCGGTAGGACGCCGCGACGAGGGGATGATCGCTGCCCAGAATGAAGCCTGCAAAGGCAAGCGGCAGATAGAATATCCACGGCGCTACGGTGACGGGAATCAGGAACCCGGCGCTGTTGAGCTTGATCGGCAGCATTGCATCGCGCACAGGCAGTTGCCGCGTGCCGACGCTGCGTGCGGCGAACTGGATCCGGATATTTCGCCGCGCGCCTTCGACAAGCACGATCACGACGACGATCGCGATCCAGAACACGACATGGCCGAGCACAAGATTGCCCGAGATCGCCCCGCTCCGCACGAGATCCGCGATACCGGCAATGTTTTGCGGAATGGCGACGATGAAGCCCGCGCTCAAGATCAACGCCAGGCCATTGCCAATGCCGTAGCGGGTCATCTGTTCGCTGAGCCACACCAGCACGAAGACGCCGCCGACCATCGAGGCCGTAGCCGTCGTCACGAACCAGCCGTCGGGATTTTTGACGAGGCCCGGGATCGACGTCAGTGCCGAGGCGATGCCGTAGGCCTGAAAGGCCGCAAGCCCGAGTGTGAGCCCGAGCGAGGCGCGCGCGATCTTGCGCCGTCCGCCCTCGCCCGACCGTTCGAGCGAATTCAGGCCGCGCCACACCACGGAGAGCAGCCGGATGAAGATTGCCGCAGTCAGATAGGGAATGAGGCCGAGCGCAAAGATCGAAAGCCGGGAGACGAGATCCAGCGTCGGCGAGACGTCGGAGAGATCCAGTCCCGGAATCGGGATCTGTGTGCCGAGCCTGAAAAGGAGCAGCGCGCCGATCGTGAAAGCGATTCGGCGCGCGAGCTCCCTGCTCATCTACGGCGGCCCCGCAGCTTGGACTTGCGGATCAGGCCTTCGTACTGGTGCGCCAGCAGATAGCCCTGGACCTGCGCGACCGTGTCCATGGTGACGCTGACGACGATCAGCAGCGAGGTGCCGCCGAAATAGAACGGCACCGAGGCGTAGGAGATCAGGATTTCCGGGATCAAGCAGACGATGGCGAGATAGATCGCGCCCAGCACGGTGATGCGCGACAGCACATAGTCGATGTATTCCGCGGTGCGCTCGCCCGGGCGAATGCCCGGAATGAAGCCGCCGTGCTTCTTCAGATTGTCCGCGGTCTCGGTCGGATTGAACACGATCGCGGTGTAGAAGAAGGCGAAGAACACGATCAGCGCCAGATACATGATCAGGAACAGCGGGCGGCCATGGCCGAGCTGGGTGGTGATCCACTGGAACCACTCCGGCCCGCTTCCCGTGTTGAAGTTCGCAACCGTGGTCGGCAGCAGCAGCAGCGAGGATGCGAAGATCGGCGGGATCACGCCGGAGGTGTTGAGCTTGAGCGGCAGATGCGAGGACTGCCCCTCGAACATCTTGTTGCCGACCTGGCGCTTCGGATACTGGATCAAGAGCCGGCGCTGGGCGCGCTCCATGAACACGATGAAGGCGATCACGGCGACGGCCATGATGATGACGACCAGGATCAGGCCGGTCGACATCGCGCCCTGACGGCCGAGCTCGAGCATGCCAGCGAGAGCCGCGGGCAGCTCGGCGACGATGCCGGCGAGAATGATCAGCGAGATACCGTTGCCGATGCCGCGCGAGGTGATCTGCTCGCCCAGCCACATCAGGAACATGGTGCCGCCGGTCAGCGTGATCGCCGTGGACAGGCGGAAGAACAAGCCGGGGTCGGCGACGACGTTGCCGGCGCCTTCGAGGCCCACCGCGATGCCGTAGGACTGGAACGCGGCCAGGATGACGGTCAGATAGCGCGTATACTGGTTCAGCGTCTTGCGGCCGGCCTCACCTTCCTTCTTCAGGGCCTCGAGCTGCGGCGAAACGGTGGTGAGGAGCTGGATGATGATCGAGGCCGAGATGTACGGCATGATGTTCAGCGCGAAGATCGCCATGCGGTGGATGCCGCCGCCGGCGAACATGTTGAACATGCCGAGAATGCCGCCCGCCTGGGAGCGGAACACCTGCTCCCAGACGTTGGGATCGATGCCGGGCAGCGGGATGTAGGTCCCGAGCCGATAAACGAGCAGCGCACCCAGGGTGAACCAGATGCGCTTCTTCAGTTCGTCGGCCTTGGCAAACGCGCCGAAATTGAGATTGGCTGCCAGTTGTTCCGCTGCAGAGACCATCTTGGACTTTCTCCCGCCGCCTGTTGCGCCGTCATGCCCGCGGCCGGGCTAGTTTAGCGGACGCCGGACATTATCTGGGGCTCGGCTTCGATAAGTCCACGTCCCGCATGCGTAAAGGCCCGCGCGCCGCGGGCCAATGACGCAGTTGTTACGCCGCCTCGCCTTCTTCCTTGGGCTGGGCGAGGATCTTCACCGAGCCGCCGGCCTTCTCGACCGCTGCGATCGCGGTCTTGCTGGCGCCGTGCACTTCGATGTTGAGCTTGGATTTGAGCTCGCCACGGCCGAGCAGCCGCAGGCCGGCCTTGGCGCGGCGCAGCACGCCGCCCTTCACCAGGGCCTCGACGTTGACGACGCTGCCGGCGTCGATCTTCTTGGCATCGACCGCTTCCTGGAGCCGGTCGAGATTGATCTCGGCGAACTCGACGCGGAAGATGTTGTTGAAGCCGCGCTTGGGCAGACGGCGATGCATCGGCATCTGGCCGCCTTCGAAACCCTTGATGCGCACGCCCGAACGCGCGGTCTGGCCCTTGCCGCCGCGGCCGGACTGCTTGCCCTTGCCGGAACCGATGCCGCGGCCGACGCGCATACGCTTCTTGCGCGAGCCGGCGTTGTCGGCGATATCGCTGAGCTTCATCGCCCTTCTCCTTGTGTCTTGCGCACGATCTTCACCGAAAACCGCTTCCGGCTTTCCGGGACCGTTCGCCTTTGCTTACTTCTCGTCGATGATGCGGACGAGATGGTGAACCTTCTCGATCATGCCGCGGACCGCCGGGGTATCCGGCAGTTCGCTGGTACGGCCGATCTTGTTGAGCTTGAGCCCGATCAGGGTCGAACGCTGCGAGTGATGGCGGCGGATCGCGCTGCCGGTCTGCTCGACCTTGATCGTCTTTGCGGCCTTGGCCATGGGAGTCTACTCCGAAAAGCTTCCGTTAGTCGGCGGCCGCCTCGGCATCGCCACCGATACGGCGCGACTGGAGGGTGGACACCTTGATGTTGCGGCGGGCTGCGACCGAACGCGGCGAATCCTGGTGCTTCAGCGCGTCGAAGGTCGCGCGCACCATGTTGTACGGGTTCGACGAGCCGATCGACTTCGCCACCACGTCCTGGACGCCGAGCGTCTCGAACACGGCGCGCATCGGGCCGCCGGCGATGATGCCGGTACCGGCCGGAGCTGCACGCAGGTAGACACGGCCCGCGCCATGACGGCCGGCGATGTCGTGATGGAGCGTACGGCCCTCGCGCAGCGACACCCGCGTCAGGTTGCGCTTGGCGGACTCGGTCGCCTTGCGGATCGCCTCAGGCACTTCGCGCGCCTTGCCGTGACCGAAGCCGGCGCGGCCCTTCTGGTCGCCGATCACGACCAGCGCTGCGAAACCGAAGCGCTTGCCGCCCTTGACGACTTTGGCCACGCGGTTGATGTGGACGAGCTTGTCGACGAACTCGCTGTCGCGCTCCTCGCGCTCCCTGCGTTCACGTCCGCCGCCGCGTTGATCGCGTCCACCACGTTGTTCGCGTTCAGCTGCCATGGTTTTTCCAATCCTTCAGAGGCTTGCGCCTCAATCCTCAAATTCTGTTAGAAGCTCAGCCCGCTCTCACGCGCCGCGTCGGCCAGAGCCTTGACGCGCCCGTGATAGAGATAGCTGCCGCGATCGAACACGACTTCCTTGACGCCCTTCTCGGCGGCGCGCTCGGCCAGCAACTTGCCGACCGCCTTCGCCGCATCGATGTCGGCGCCGGTCTTGCCGCCGTCGCGCATCGACTTCTCGAGCGACGAGGCAGAGGCCAGCGTCTCGCCCTTCAGGTCGTCGATGACCTGGGCGTAGATGTGCTTGGACGAGCGGAACACCGACAGGCGCGGACGGCCGCCGGCGGAACGGCGCAGCTTCAGCCGCACACTCCGCTTGCGCCGGGCATTCGTAACCTTGGCTTTGGACATGACCGGCTCCGTTACTTCTTCTTGCCTTCCTTGCGGAAGATGAATTCGCCAACATACTTCACGCCTTTGCCCTTGTAGGGCTCCGGCGGGCGATAGGAGCGGATCTCGGCGGCGACCTGGCCGACACGCTGGACGTCGCTGCCCGTCACCGTGATCTCGGTCGGCTTCGGCACGGTGATCGTGATCCCCTCGGGGATCGGATAGATCACGTCATGGCTGTAGCCGAGCGCGAGCTGCAGATTCTTGCCCTGCATCGCGGCGCGATAGCCGACGCCGGTGATCTCGAGCTTCTTCTCGAAGCCCTTGGTGACGCCTTCGACCAGATTCGCGACCTGGGCGCGAGCGGTGCCGTAAAGCGCCCGCGCGCGGTTGGTCTCAGCGCGCGGCTTGACCTTGATCTGGCCGCTCTCGAGCTTCACCTCGACGTCGTCGTGGACGACGAACTGAAGCTGGCCCTTCGGCCCCTTCATCTTGACGGTCTGCCCATCGACGGTCGCGGTCACACCCGACGGAACCGCCACAGGCCTTTTGCCAACTCGTGACATGGATGAAAAATCCTTCTCAGAACACCGTGAAGAGGACTTCACCGCCCACATTCGCGTCGCGCGCGCTGTGGTCGGCCATGATCCCCTTCGGCGTCGACAACACCGAAATGCCGAGACCGTTATTCACCCGCGGCAGGTTCTTCACCGAGGCGTAGACACGGCGCCCCGGCTTGGAGACACGTTCGATCTCGCGGATGACGGGCTCGCCGTCGAAATACTTCAGCTCGATCTCGATCTCGCTGCGGCCCGAGGAGTGCTCGAGCGTGGCGTAGCCGCGGATGTAGCCCTCGGATTTGAGGACCTCGAGGACGTTCTCGCGCATCTTCGAACCAGGCGTGGAGACCTTGGTCTTGGAGCGCATCTGCGCGTTGCGGATACGGGTGATCAGATCGCTGATTGGATCGTGCGTAGACATCTAAACGACCCTCCTTACCAGCTGGACTTCACGAGGCCCGGGACCATGCCCTTGGAGCCAAGTTCGCGCAGCGCGATACGGGACAGCTTGTTCTTGCGATAGTTCGAGCGCGGACGGCCCGACAGCTCGCAGCGCAGGCGGATGCGGGTCGCCGACGAGTTGCGCGGCATTTCCGCCAGCTTCAGGGTCGCGGCGAACCGCTCTTCCATCGGCAGCGTCTTGTCGGCGATGATCGCCTTCAACCGCTCGCGCTTGGCGGCGGCGTTCTTCACCATCCGCTTGCGCCGGTTGTTCTTCTCGACTGAACTCTTCTTTGCCATGCTTGGCTCCTGGGTATCCGCGTTTGAGAGGCTCTAAGTCAGCGTCTCACTGCCGGAACGGGAAATTGAAAGCGGTCAACAAGGCCCTCGCCTCTTCGTCGGTCTTGGCCGTGGTGCAGACGGTGATGTCCATACCGCGGGCTTCCGTGACCTTGTCGAAGTCGATCTCGGGGAAAATGATGTGCTCCTTGATGCCGAGCGAGTAGTTGCCGCGGCCGTCGAAGCTCTTCGGGTTCAGGCCGCGGAAGTCGCGCACGCGCGGCAGCGCCACGTTCACCAGGCGATCGATGAACTCGTACATGCGGGCCTTGCGCAGCGTGACCTTGCAGCCGATCGGCTGGTTCTCACGCAGCTTGAAGGTCGCGATCGCGATGCGCGAATAGGTCACGATCGCCTTTTGGCCGGCGATCTGGGTCAATTCGGCAGCGGCGGTCTCGGCCTTCTTGCGGTCGTTGACGGAATCGCCAACGCCCATGTTCAGCACGACCTTGTCCAGGCGCGGAACCTGCATGACGTTCTCGTAACCGAACTTCTCGGTCAGAGCCGTGCGGATCTTCGCGTCATATTCCGCGCGCAGGCGCGGCGTGTAAGCGGCCTCAGCCATCGATCTCAGCTCCCGAGCTCTTGGCGATGCGGACCTTCTTGCCGTCCGCCAGAATCTTGAATCCGACGCGGGTCGGCTTTCCGTCCTTGCCGACATACGCGATGTTGGACAGTTGGATCGGCGCCTCTTTCGAGATGATGCCGCCCTCCTGGGCCTGCGTCTGCTTCTGGTGACGCTTGACCATGTTGATGCCGCGCACCAGCGCGGTGCCGGCGTCGGGGCGGACCTCGAACACTTCGCCGGTGCGGCCCTTGTCGCGGCCGGTCAGCACGACGACCTTGTCGCCCTTGCGGATCTTCGCAGCCATCACAGCACCTCCGGCGCGAGCGAGATGATCTTCATGTGGTTCTTGGCGCGCAGCTCGCGCGGCACGGGCCCGAAGATACGGGTGCCGACCGGCTCGGACTGGTTGTTGATCAGAACGGCGGCGTTGCGGTCGAAGCGGATGACCGAACCGTCGGCGCGGCGGATGTCCTTGCGGACGCGCACCACGACGGCCTTCATCACGTCGCCCTTCTTCACCTTGCCACGCGGAATGGCTTCCTTGATCGACACGACGATGATGTCGCCGATCGTGGCGTAGCGGCGCTTGGAGCCCCCGAGCACCTTGATACACATGACACGGCGTGCGCCAGAATTGTCGGCCACGTCGAGGTTGGTCTGCATCTGAATCATTGATGCACCTCGTCCTCTTTCTCTTTGCGCCAGCCCAGCCGGCGCTCAACATTTCCCTGAAGTCAGTCGGCTAAAGCCAACAGATCAGGCGCTTTTCTTGTGTTCGCCCCGGATCACGACCCAGCGCTTCAACTTCGAAATCGGCTTGGTTTCCTCGATCCACACCATGTCGCCCGGCTTGAACTGGTTGCTCTCGTCGTGCGCGTGGTAGTTCTTGGAACGGCGGATCGTCTTCTTGTAGATCGGGTGCGTGAAGCGACGATCGACGCGCACCACGATGGTCTTGGCTTGCTTGTCGCTGACGACCACGCCCTGCAAAGTACGTTTCGGCATCTTCGTAAGCCTCTTACTTCTTCTTCGCGCGCGTCTGCGCGGCGACGGTCTTGATCCGGGCGATGTCACGGCGGGCCTCGCGCAGGCGCGAGGTGTTCTCGAGCTGCCCGGTGGCGCGCTGGAAGCGCAGGTTGAAGCGCTCCTTCTTCAGGTTCAGGATGGCGTCATCCTGCTGGTCGGGGCTCATCGCGCGGATGTCTTCGATCTTCATCTGGGCCATGGCCATTACTCCGCAATGCGCTCGACGAAGCGCGTCTTGATCGGCAGCTTGGCGGCCGCCAGGGTCAGCGCCTCACGCGCCGTCTGGGTGTTGACGCCGTCGATCTCGAACAGCACCCGGCCCGGCTTGACGCGCGCGACCCACAATTCCGGCGAACCCTTGCCGGAGCCCATGCGGACTTCGGCCGGCTTCTTCGACACCGGAACGTCGGGGAACACGCGGATCCAGACGCGGCCGGCGCGCTTCATGTGGCGGGTCAGCGCGCGGCGGGCGGCTTCGATCTGGCGCGCGGTGACGCGCTCAGGCTCGGTCGCCTTCAAGCCGAACTGGCCGAACGCCAACGTCGCGCCCGAAGACGCAACGCCGTGAATGCGGCCCTTATGCGCCTTCCGGAACTTCGTTTTCTTAGGTTGCATCATGGCTTTAAGCCCTCAATTCCTGTCTGGCTTTAGGCAGCGGCCGTCTCGCGGCGCTGACGGCCACCGCGATCGCCACTGCCGCCGGTCTCGCCTTCGGCCATTCTCTTGTCCTGGGCCATCGGATCGTGCTCGAGGATCTCGCCCTTGAAGATCCAGACCTTGACGCCGCAGGTGCCGAAGGTCGTGAACGCGGTCGCAACGCCGTAGTCGATGTCGGCACGCAGCGTGTGCAGCGGCACGCGGCCTTCGCGGTACCACTCCATGCGCGCGATTTCCGCGCCGCCCAGACGTCCCGAGCAGTTGATGCGGATGCCTTCCGCGCCGAGACGCATCGCCGACTGCACGGCGCGCTTCATGGCGCGGCGGAACGCCACGCGGCGCTCGAGCTGCTGCGCGATCGACTCGGCCACCAGCGTCGCATCGAGCTCCGGCTTGCGGATTTCGACGATGTTGATGACGACGTCGGACGAGGTGATGTCCGCGACCTTCTTGCGCAGCTTGTCGATGTCGGCGCCCTTCTTGCCGATCACCACGCCCGGACGGGCCGAGTGGATGGTGACGCGGCACTTCTTGTGCGGACGCTCGATCACGATGCGGGCGACGGCCGCCTGCTTGAGCTCCTTGTGCAGGATCTCGCGGATCTTGACGTCCTCGTGCAGCAGCTTGCCGTATTCCTGCTTGCCGGCGAACCAGCGGGAATCCCAGGTCCGGTTGATGCCGAGGCGCAGACCGATCGGATTGATCTTTTGACCCATCGTGTTCTCCTGCGCCCTTAAGCGGCGGCTTCAGCTTCGACCTGACGAACGATGATCGTCAGCTGCGAAAACGGTTTGTAGACACGGCCCGAGCGGCCACGGCCGCGGGCGGCGAAGCGCTTCATCACGAGGCCGTTGCCGACGAAGGCCTGCGCCACGACGAGATCGTCGACGTCGAGGTCGTGGTTGTTCTCGGCGTTGGCGATCGCCGATTCCAGGCACTTCTTCACGTCGACCGCGATCCGCTTGCGCGAAAACTGCAGGTCGGCGAGCGCGGCAGACGCCTTCCGGCCGCGAATGAGCTGGGCGACCAGGTTGAGCTTCTGCGGGCTCACCCGCAGCATCCGGGCGACCGCCTTGGCCTCGTTCTCGGCGAGGCTCCGTTCGCGCTTAGGTTTGCTCATCGTTTAATCCTCAAGCCTTCTTGGCTTTCTTGTCGCCGGAGTGGCCATGGAAGGTCCGGGTCGGCGAGAACTCGCCGAACTTGTGACCGACCATTTCCTCGTTCACGGCCACCGGCACGTGCTTCTGACCGTTGTAGACGCCGAAGGTCAGACCGACGAATTGCGGCAGGATCGTCGAGCGACGGCTCCAGATCTTGATGACGTCGTGACGGCCGGACGCGCGCGCGGCATCTGCCTTCTTGAGCAGAGAACCCTCGACGAACGGGCCTTTCCAGACTGAACGAACCATGTCCGGCGTTCCTTACTTCTTCCGCTTGTGGCGGCTTAGGAGAATGAATTTGTTGGTCGACTTGTTGGAGCGGGTCTTCTTGCCCTTGGTCGGCTTGCCCCACGGAGTGACCGGGTGACGACCGCCCGAGGTACGACCTTCACCACCGCCGTGCGGATGGTCGATCGGGTTCATCGAAACACCGCGGTTATGCGGCTTGCGGCCCAGCCAACGGTTGCGGCCGGCCTTGCCGATCGAGGTGTTCATGTGATCCGGGTTCGACACTGCGCCGATCGTGCCGCGGCAACGGCCGTGCACGAGGCGCTGCTCGCCAGAATTCAGGCGGATGATGACGTAGTCCTGGTCGCGGCCGACGAGCTGGGCGTACGTCCCCGCGGAACGGGCCAGCTGGCCACCCTTCCCGATCTTGACCTCGATGTTGTGGATGATCGTGCCGACCGGCATGTTGCCGAGCGGCATGACGTTGCCCGGCTTCACGTCGACATAGTTCCCGGCGACGATGGTGTCACCCACGGCCAGGCGCTGCGGCGCCAGGATATAGGCCTGCTCGCCGTCCTGGTACTTGATCAGCGCGATGAACGCAGTGCGGTTCGGATCGTATTCCAGCCGCTCGACCGTCGCGGGCGCGTCGACCTTGTCGCGCTTGAAGTCGACGAGGCGCAGCGTCTGCTTGTGACCGCCGCCGCGGAAACGCACGGTGATGCGACCGGTGTTGTTGCGGCCGCCCGAGGACTTCTTGCCTTCGGTGAGCGCCTTGACCGGCTTGCCCTTGTACAGGGCCGAACGATCGACCATGACCAGCTGGCGCTGGCCCGGCGTCGTGGGATTGAATGTCTTCAGTGCCATCGTCGTACGACCTTACAGACCGGTGGTGACGTCGATCCGGTGACCCTCTTCGAGGGTCACGATCGCGCGTTTGCTGTTCGACTGCGAGCCGATGGTGCCGCGGAAGGCCTTGACCTTGCCCTTGCGGACCAGCGTGTTGACGCTCTTGACCTTGACGTCGAACAGCTTCTCGATCGCTTCCTTGATCTGCGGCTTGGTCGCCTTGGCGGCCACCTTGAACAGCACCTTGTTGTGCTCCGAAGCGATCGTCGCCTTTTCGGTCACGACCGGAGACAGGATCACGTCGTAGTGGCGAGGCTCGATGTTCTTGCTCATTTGAAGCGCGCCTCCAGCGCATCGATGGCGGCCTTGGTCAGAACGAGCTTCTGACGGCGCAGGATGTCATAGACGTTGATGCCCTGGATCGGCAGCACGTCCATGTTCGGGATGTTGCGCGCTGCAGCGGCGAAGCCGTTGTTGAGCTCGGCACCGTCGATGATCAGCGCGTTGGTGAGGCCGAGGCCCGAGAAGTGGCCGAGCAGCGCCTTGGTCTTGGCGGCCTCCAGCGCGGCCTTCTCGATCACGACAAGATCGCCGTCCTTGGCCTTGGCCGAGAGCGCATGCTTCAGTGCGAGCGCACGGACCTTCTTCGGCAGGTCGGTGGCGTGCGAACGCACCACCGGACCGAAGGCACGACCACCGCCGCGGAACTGCGGCACGCGGGCCGAGCCGTGACGAGCACCGCCGGTGCCCTTCTGCTTGTACATCTTCTTGCCGGTGCGCCAGATCTCGGCGCGGCCCTTGGCCTTGTGCGTGCCGGCCTGGCGCTTGTTGAGCTGCCACTGCACGCAGCGCGCGATGATGTCCTCGCGCGGCTCGAGACCGAAAATGGCGTCGGACAGCTGGACGGAGCCCGCTTCCTTACCTTCGAGGGTGGTGACCTTCAATTCCATCTCACGCCTCCTGCGCAGCCGGAGCGGCTTCCGCGTCGCCAGCAACCTTGAACTTGCCGGGCTTCGGAGCTTCCTTCGGCAGCGGCTTCTTGACTGCGTCGCGCACGCGGATCCAGCCGCCCTTGGAGCCGGGAACGGCTCCCTCGACGAGGATCAGGCCGCGCTCGACATCGGTCTGGACGACGCGAAGGTTGAGCGTGGTGATGCGGTCGACACCCATGTGGCCGGGCATCTTCTTGTTCTTCCAGGTCTTGCCGGGGTCCTGACGGCCACCGGTCGAACCGATCGAGCGGTGCGAGATCGACACACCGTGCGTGGCGCGCAGACCGCCGAAGTTCCAGCGCTTCATGCCGCCGGCGAAGCCCTTACCGACCGAGGTGCCGGTGACGTCGACGAACTGACCGACGACGAAGTGGTCAGCCTGGATCTCGGCGCCGACCGGGATCATGGCGTCCGCGGTGACGCGGAATTCCTCGACCCGGCGCTTCGGCTCGACCTTGGCGACCGCGAACTGGCCGCGCTCGGCCTTCGGCATGTAAACGGTCTTGCGGCTGCCCGAACCGAGCTGGAGCGCGACGTAACCGTTCTTCTCTTCGGTGCGGTGGCCTACGACCTGGCAATTGCCGAGCTTCAGCACGGTCACGGGGATATGTTCGCCGGCCTCCGTGAAGACCCGCGTCATCCCGACCTTTTGTGCGATCACTCCGGAGCGCATCGGCTTGCTTCCTGTTCTCTTTGTCCGCTTTTGGCGAACGGGATCCAAAATCTTAGAGCTTGATCTCGACGTCGACACCGGCGGCCAGATCGAGCTTCATCAAAGCATCGACGGTCTGCGGGGTCGGATCGACGATGTCGAGCAGGCGCTTGTGAGTGCGCATCTCGAACTGTTCGCGGCTCTTCTTGTCGACGTGGGGCGAACGGTTGACGGTGAACTTCTCGATGCGGGTGGGCAGCGGAATGGGTCCGCGGACCTGCGCGCCGGTGCGCTTCGCCGTGTTCACGATCTCGCGGGTCGACGTATCGAGGATACGATGGTCGAACGCCTTGAGACGGATACGAATGTTTTGGCCGTTCATTGCCGTGGTCTCTCTTCAGTGGGTGGCGAATAGCGAATAGCGAATGTCACCATTCGCTACTCGCCGTCCCTTTTCTCGTAATTACTCGATGATCGAGGCGACGACGCCGGCGCCGACGGTGCGGCCACCTTCGCGGATCGCGAAGCGGAGCTTCTCTTCCATCGCGATCGGCACGATCAGGTGCACTTCCATCGCGATGTTGTCGCCCGGCATCACCATCTCGGTGCCTTCCGGCAGGTGCACGACACCGGTCACGTCGGTGGTGCGGAAGTAGAACTGCGGACGGTAGTTGGTGAAGAACGGGGTGTGGCGACCGCCCTCTTCCTTGGTGAGGATGTAGGCCTCAGCCTTGAACTTGGTGTGCGGCTTGACCGAACCCGGCTTGGCCAGAACCTGGCCGCGCTCGACGTCCTCACGCTTGGTGCCGCGGAGCAGCGCGCCGATGTTGTCGCCGGCCTGGCCCTGATCGAGCAGCTTGCGGAACATTTCGACGCCGGTGACGGTGGTCTTCTGGGTGGCGCGGAGACCGACGATCTCGATTTCCTCGCCGACCTTGACGACGCCGCGCTCGACACGGCCGGTCACGACGGTGCCGCGGCCCGAGATCGAGAACACGTCTTCAACCGGCATCAGGAACGGCTGGTCGATCGGACGCTCCGGCTGCGGGATGTACTCGTCGACGTTCTTCATCAGCTCGAGGATGGCGTCGTGGCCGAGCTTCTTGTCGGAGTCTTCGAGAGCGGCCAGCGCCGAACCCTTGATGATCGGGATCTTGTCGCCGGGGAATTCGTACTTCGAGAGCAGCTCGCGGACTTCGAGCTCGACGAGCTCGAGCAGCTCCGGATCGTCGACCATGTCGCACTTGTTGAGGAACACGACGAGCGCGGGCACGCCGACCTGGCGGGCGAGCAGGATGTGCTCGCGGGTCTGCGGCATCGGGCCGTCAGCGGCCGACACGACCAGGATCGCGCCGTCCATCTGGGCAGCGCCGGTGATCATGTTCTTCACGTAGTCGGCGTGGCCGGGGCAGTCGACGTGGGCGTAGTGCCGGTTCGGCGTCTCGTACTCGACGTGCGCCGTCGAGATGGTGATGCCGCGGGCCTTCTCTTCCGGCGCCTTGTCGATCTGGTCGTACGCGGTGAACGTCGCACCGCCGGCTTCGGCGAGAACCTTGGTGATCGCCGCGGTCAGCGACGTCTTGCCATGGTCGACGTGACCGATGGTGCCGATGTTGCAGTGCGGCTTGGTACGTTCAAACTTTGCTTTGGCCATTTGACTCTCCGTTCAATCGTCAGCTTTCAACCGACGACAATCAGGCAAACTTCTTCTGGACTTCTGCCGACACGTTGGCCGGCGCTTCTGCGTAGTGATCGAACTGCATGGTGAAGGTCGCGCGACCCTGGCTCATCGAGCGCAGGTTGTTCACGTAACCGAACATGTTCATGAGCGGCACCATCGCGTTGATGACGTTGGCGTTGCCGCGCATGTCCTGCCCCTGGATCTGACCGCGCCGGGAATTCAGGTCGCCGATGACCGAGCCGGTGTAGTCTTCCGGGGTCACCACCTCGACCTTCATGATCGGCTCGAGCAGGACGGACTTGCCCATCTGCAGCGCTTCGCGGAAGCAGGCACGCGAGGCGATTTCGAAGGCGAGCGCCGACGAGTCGACGTCGTGATACTTGCCGTCGACCAGCTGCACCTTGACGTCGACCACGGGGAAGCCCGCGACCACGCCGGACGACAGCACGCTCTCCAGGCCCTTCTCGACGCCGGGGATGTATTCCTTCGGCACCGCGCCGCCGACGATCTTCGATTCGAACTCGAAGCCCTTGCCGGCTTCGTTCGGCTCGACGATGAACGACACGGCCGCGAACTGGCCGGTACCGCCGGTCTGCTTCTTGTGGGTGTAGCTGTGCTCGACCCGCTTGGTGATGCGCTCGCGGAACGCCACCTGCGGCGCGCCGATGTTGGCATCGACCTTGTAGGTGCGCTTGAGGATGTCGACCTTGATGTCGAGATGGAGCTCGCCCATGCCCTTGAGGATGGTCTGGCCGGACTCGTGGTCGGTCGACACGCGGAAGGACGGATCCTCTGCGGCGAGCTTGGCCAGCGCCACGCCCAGCTTCTCCTGGTCGGCCTTGGACTTCGGCTCGATCGCGATCTCGATGACCGGCTCGGGGAATTCCATCTTCTCCAGGATCACCTGCTTGTCGGGATCGCACAGCGTGTCACCGGTGCGCGCTTCCTTCAGGCCGGCCAGCGCGACGATGTCGCCGGCATAGGCTTCCTTGATGTCCTCGCGGTTGTTCGCATGCATCAACAGCATGCGCCCGATCCGCTCCTTCTTCTCGCGGGTCGAGTTCACGACGCCGGTGCCGCTCTGCAGAATGCCGGAGTAGATGCGGCAGAAGGTGATGGTGCCGACGAACGGGTCGTCCATGATCTTGAACGCGAGCAGCGCCAGCGGCTCCTTGTCGTCCGCCTTGCGCACGACCTCGTTGCCCTTGTCGTCGGTGCCCTTGATCGCGGGCACATCGAGCGGCGACGGCAGGTAGTCGACGACGGCGTCGAGCAGCGGCTGCACGCCCTTGTTCTTGAAGGCCGAGCCGCACAGCACGGGATAGAACGCGCCGGTCAGCACCGCCTTGCGGATCAGGCGCTTCAGGGTCGCCTCGTCCGGCTCCTTGCCGTCGAGATAGGCGGCCATGGCGTCGTCGTCGAGCTCGACGGCGGCTTCCACCATCTTCTCGCGGTATTCCTTGGCCTGGTCGACGAGGTCTTCCGGAATGTCGACATAGTCGAACTTCGCGCCGAGCGACTCGTCGTTCCAGACGACGCCCTTCATCTTCACGAGGTCGACGAGACCCTTGAAGTTGTTCTCGGCACCGATCGGAAGTTGGATCGCGACGGGCTTGGCGCCCAGACGGTCGACGATGTCCGACAGGCACTTGAAGAAGTCGGCACCGATCTTGTCCATCTTGTTGGCGAAGACGATGCGCGGAACCTTGTACTTGTCGCCCTGGCGCCAGACGGTCTCGGTCTGGGGCTCGACGCCCTGGTTGGAGTCGAGCACGCAGACGGCGCCGTCGAGCACGCGGAGCGAACGCTCGACTTCAATGGTGAAGTCGACGTGGCCGGGCGTGTCGATGATGTTCAGGCGCTTGCCGTTCCAGAACGCGGTGGTCGCAGCCGAGGTGATCGTGATGCCACGCTCCTGCTCCTGCTCCATCCAGTCCATCGTCGCGGCACCTTCGTGCACTTCGCCGATCTTGTGGCTCTTGCCGGTGTAATAGAGGATGCGCTCGGTGGTCGTGGTCTTGCCGGCGTCGATATGCGCCATGATACCGAAGTTACGGTAGTCCTCGATGGCATGTTGGCGGGGCATGGGTCGTTCCTTGCGAGTCCGAGTGTGTCGCCGTTACCAGCGGTAGTGCGAGAAGGCGCGGTTGGCTTCCGCCATGCGGTGCACGTCTTCGCGCTTCTTGACGGCGTTCCCCCGGTTGTTCGATGCGTCCAAGAGCTCCGCCGAGAGCCGCTCGGTCATCGTCTTCTCGTTGCGCTCGCGCGCAGCCGCGATCAGCCAGCGAATGCCGAGAGCCTGACGGCGGGTCGAGCGAACCTCGACCGGAACCTGGTAGGTCGCACCGCCGACGCGGCGGGAGCGAACCTCGATGGTCGGCATGACGTTCTCGAGCGCCTGCTCGAACACGCCGAGCGGGTTCTGCTTGGTCTTGGATTCGATGATGCCGAACGCACCATAGACGATGCCTTCCGCAACCGACTTCTTGCCGGCGTACATCACCGAGTTCATGAACTTCGTGACGATGATGTTCCCGAACTTCGGATCCGGGAGAACTTCGCGCTTTTCCGCAGAGTGGCGACGAGACATAGGCTTGGTTCCCGCTTACTTCGGACGCTTGGCGCCGTACTTCGAACGACGCTGCTTACGGTTCTTGACGCCCTGGGTGTCCAGAACGCCGCGGAGGATGTGGTAGCGCACGCCCGGCAAGTCCTTGACGCGGCCGCCGCGGATCATGACCACCGAGTGCTCCTGGAGGTTATGGCCCTCGCCGGGGATGTAGCCGATCACCTCGAAGCCGTTGGTCAGGCGCACCTTGGCAACCTTACGAAGCGCCGAGTTCGGCTTCTTCGGGGTCGTGGTGTAGACGCGCGTGCAAACACCACGCTTCTGCGGCGACTGCTGCAGCGCCGGCACCTTCTTGCGCGACTTCTGCACTTCCCGCGGTTGAGCGATCAGCTGGTTGATCGTCGGCATACTGGCCTTCACCCTTTTTCTGCTGCGGCCCCTCTCGGGTCCGCTGTCTTGCCGCGGCCCGTCACCGGGTCCGCAAATTCTGTTCGAGCCAACCCGCCCGAGGAGGCCACCTTGCGCGAAATAACCCACGCAAAGCGAAATTGCGCCAACCGCTCCATCAACGAGCGGAAAGCGCTTCGACGCCACAGAGGACCGCAGTCTTGAAGCCGCTCAGCGTAATGCCGCGGCCCGCGCACTGAGGTCATGCATCCGAATTCGATCTCAAGAGAACGTGCTCGAGAGAACTAAAGTCGCACTGGCATTGCCTAGCTATGATCGACAGCGTTTGAGCGGCATTCGTCGAGGTTGGTGCCCGTCTTTGCGACCCCTGGCAGATCTAGTCTTTGGGGATCAACGGGTGGCCCGTTCCGACGCTGGCGATGCTCACCGCCTGTCGTTAAGTGAGGCGCTTTCTATAAGTGAGAATCGGTCAAGTCAAGGTGAAACGACAGTCACAAAGCGCTTCATGCGCCTGCCAAAATCGCTGTTTGCCGCCCTAGCCGCGCCACCCTGATATGGGACCTAAGTCTCCAATTCGCCAGCCCACAAACAATTTATATCCGGACAAAAAGAAACTTTATTATCGGCGGCGAGGGGCTTTTGTGCTCGAAATGCGTTAAGGCGCGTTAATCTCTCCACGTCGGCAGCAATCCGGGACGAACATCGCCATGATCGGCATCCGGTGGTCCGGTCCGACCGACAACGGCGGTGACGGCTGAAGGAGCTTTTCGAAGGCCCGGCCCGCCTGCATGAGAGCCATCTGACCGCGTTTTTCGAATCGAAGAACTCGCCGCCAGGTTCGGCCCGCGCGCCACGGACCGGAATCGCGGGCTCGCTACGGCCCGGTCAGTCCTCCTCGCCGTCGTCCTCGTCGTCATCGTCGCGGTCGTCGGCGGTGTGAGCTGCGGTGCCATGGGGCTGGTGGATCTGATCGTTCCACAGCTTGCGATAGGTGCCGTTCTTGGCGAGCAGCTCGGCGTGGGAGCCGCGCTCGATCGCCCTGCCCCCTGAAATCACGATGATCTCGTCCATTTCGACCACCGAGGTCAGGCGGTGGGTCGACCAGATCATGGTGCGGCCCTTGGCGACCTTGAGCAGCGTGCGGTTGATCGCGGCCTCGGTGGTCTGGTCCAGCGCCGAGGTGGCTTCGTCCAGCAGCAGCACGGAGGGGTTACGGATGATCGCGCGCGCGATCGCGATGCGCTGGCGCTGGCCGCCCGACAGCGTGTCGCCACGCTCGCCGACCGGCGTGTCGTAGCGCTGCGGGAGGCTCATGATGTAGCGGTGGATCTCGGCCTTCTTGGCGGCCTCCTCCACCTCCTCGTCGGTTGCGCCCTCTTTGCCGAGCCGGATGTTTTCGCGGATCGACATGTTGAACAGCATGTTCTCCTGGAACACCACCGCCATGCTCCGGCGCAGCGAGTCCAGCGTCACCTTGCGGACGTCGACGCCGTCGATGGCGACGCGGCCTTCGTCGGGCACGTAGAGCCGCAGGATCAGATTGAGCAGCGTGCTCTTGCCGGAGCCGCTCGGACCGACGATCGCGATGCGCTTGCCGGCATTGAGCTTGAGGCTGAGATTGTCCAGCACCGGCGTCTGGCTGCCCTCGTACTGGAAGGTGACGTGATCGAAAGTGATGTCGTTGGTGATGCGCGGCAGATCCGGCGCGCCGGGACGATCGGCCCCGCGGGTCGGCTCGTCGAGCAGTTCCTGGATGTGACGGATCGCGGCGGCCGAGGAGATCGACACCGGGATGAAATGCATCACATGGGCGATGTTGTAGGAGACCTCCCAGAACGCGCTCTCGAAGGTGACGAAGGTGCCGATGGTGATCTGGCCCTTGGTCGCCAGATAGGCCCCGATCGCGAGCACCACGAGGTGCAGGAGGAGCACCGAGATGGTGACCGTCCGCTCCACCATGGTCGAGAGGAATGTGGCCGAGGCAATCCTGTTGCGGGTCTCGTCGTTGCGCAAGGTGAAGAAACCGAACATCTTGCGTTGCAGGCTGAACGCCTTGATCACCGCCTGGGCCGCCACGTTCTCCTGCACGAGGCCGAGCAGCGCCGATTCGTTGAGCTTCTGCTCGTAATTGGCCTGCACCGCCTTCGGCGTCAGGATCCGGGGGCCGATCAGCGTGATCGGGAACACCAGCAGGGCGACGACGGCGAGTTGCCAGTTGAGGAAGACCATCAGGATAATGCCGGCGATCAGTTCCAGGAACGGCAGCGCGGCACTGTTGGCGAACGTCTTGACCGCCCCTTCGAAGGCCGAGAGATCGACCGAGAAGCGCGACAGGATCTCGCCGCGCCTGGTGCGGCCGAAATAGGCCGCCGGCAGGTCCTGGACGTGCTCGAACAGGCGCTTGCGGACATCGGAGATGATGCAAGCGGCAAGGCGCGCGTCCCAGCGTTCGTACCAGACCGCAACGATCGAGGTGAAGATGCCGGCGACGGCGAGCACGCCAAGGATCTTGTAGAGCGCCTGAAAATCCTCCTCGCCGAGCGCATCGTCGATCAGGAACTTGAGGCTGAGTGGCATGATGACGTTGAACAGCGTCTCGACCACGACGCCGAATGCCACGAATGACAGCATCCGCTTGTAATTGGAGAGATAGGGCTTGACGAACCCGACGATGGTCGCGAGGGCGCCGGCAGCTTCGCGCGCGGTAAAGACGACGAGGTCCTCGTCTTCTTCGTCGTCGTCCTCGAGCTCAAGCTCGTCATCCGCCTCGTCTTCGCCGTCCTCGTCGTCTTCGAGGTCCGGCTTGGCAGCATCGGCGAGCTTGTCGTCGAGCTCGGCCGCTTCTTCCGCGGCGAGCTTCTGTTTGTCGGGCGGGAGGGGTTTGGACGCCATGAAACCAACCGATGCTGACGGCCGGCATGACCGCAGAGAACGCAGGAAATAGCGGCAACCGCTATCGCACCGATTCTATGCGATCAGGATGAATTCGGCAAAACAATTGGCGAATTCGTTTCCGTTCCCCAGGACTAGTCCTCGTCCTCGACCTTGTCGAAGAAGGAATAGCGCAAGCTGTCCGCGTCGGCGTACCACTGCCCCGGCCCCTTGTTGGCGGCGAGTGTCGCCTCCCACAGCGCATCGGTGCAATCCTTGCGGTGCATCGACAGGTCGAAGCCGTTGCCGAAGAACAGTTCGGACCATTCCCACCAGGTGCCGAGCTTCTTGACCCCGCGCAGGAGGTCGTAGCGGTCGATCAATGCCGGCGCCATGTCCGAGGTGATGGAGCCGAACACGAGGCCGGTCTTGACCACGCGGTTGAACTCGCGGATGGCGCGGACCACCTGCTTCGGGGAAACGTGGCAGAGGCTGGTCTCGAACACGAAGTCGAACGTGCCGTCCTTGAACGGCATGTCGGTGATCGAGCCGAGCTTGTTGTACTTCTTCAGCGCCTTCGGCGTCTTGGCATGGATGGCGCGGTTGTTCTCGATTCCCCATGCATCGATGCCGCGATCGCGCAGCGCGCCGACCAGTTCGCCGCTGGCGGAGCCCGCGATGAGCAGCTTGGCGCCCGCCGCCTTGCCCCAGACGATGCCGATCAGCTTGGTCAGGTAGTCGGGATCGGTGAAGTGCCGCCACGCCTGGTGATAGGGGCCGAGGCCGCGATAATTCTCAAAATAATCGCGATCGATCTTGTCAGAGAGCGGCTTCTCGCTCTGCGCGCGTTCGCGGCGCAGGCGCATCATCTCGGTCAGGATGATGTCGGTCGCCGCGTCCGAGGAATCGAGCAGGCCGTTCAGCGTCGAATCGAACAGATAGTCGCCGACCACCACGATGCCGGGGTGGTCCTTCGGCTCGGGCCGGTGATTGGTCA
This sequence comes from Bradyrhizobium sp. CCBAU 11357, assembly GCF_028128865.1. NCBI lineage: Bacteria > Pseudomonadati > Pseudomonadota > Alphaproteobacteria > Hyphomicrobiales > Nitrobacteraceae > Bradyrhizobium > Bradyrhizobium sp. CCBAU 11357. The sequence continues at coordinate 100,352 of NZ_LBJW01000097.1, forward strand.
TGACGTCGCGCACGGGCAAGCCACCAGGCAGCGCGTTCACCGAGGACAGCCAGCGGTGGATCTTGCCTTCGATGAAGTGCAGACGCGCGTCGCCGAGAGAGGCCGACAGCGACTTCAGGGCGGCATCGATCAGCTCCTGGTCCGACAGATTGGCAAAAGCCAGCGCGTCGGAGCCGGGAATAAGCCAGTTCAGAACACCATGCTTGCCGACGTCGTGACGTGCGCCCTCGTTGTAGACGCAGCAGCCGCCGAAGGCTTCCGACATGAACCATGCGCCCGGAATCCTGTCGCCCCAGAACGGCTCGTCGAACAGGATCGAGACGCGCAAATAATGCGCGGGCCGGTCGAAGTATGAGACGTGCTTGACCATCGACTTGCGCAGCTGCTCGCCTTCCCACCCCATGGTGGCGAGCCAGGAATGCGGCAGGCAGACCAGCACGAGATCGAAGTCGCGCGTCTCCGGACCCTTGCCGTTCATCATCTTGAGCTGGTAGCGGCCGGTCGGCGCCTTGCCGACGGTGAGCACGCGGTGATTGAGCTGGATGTCGGCATTGACCTCCGACTGCAGGCACTCAATCAGCTGCTCGTTGCCGTTTTGGATGGAATAGAGGCCGATATAGCCGTCGACGTCCATCAGATAGTTCTTGAGCGCGTTGAGGCCGTTGGTGTTGTGGCTCTCGGTCGCGATGTCGGAGCGCGCCATCACCTTGAAGAAGCGCTTTGCGGTGGCGTCCTCCACCTCCTCGTCGAGCACCTGCTCGGCCGTCTTGTAGGCCCAGGGATGCTCGTTGTCGTGCGCGCCGACGCCCTCGTAATATTCCACCGGCGACATCACCTCGGCGCAGCGCTTGCGGAAGGCTTCGATCGCGGCCGCAGTCTTGGCGCCGTATTTGCGGCGCATGCCCGGAACGTCGTTGAGCAGCTCACCGCCGAACTGGACCTGCTCGGCGTCCATCGGAATGGTCTGCAGGCCGAAATGCTGGATCAACTCGCGCAGTGGGTCCGGGCCCGTCATCGAGTAGTCGTAGATCTCGGCAACGCCGGCCTCATACATCGCGGGCGCCGAATCGAACTTGCGCGTGACGATCTTGCCGCCGAGCCGGTCGGAGGCCTCGTAGATGGTGACGCGGCAGAGGTCGCCGAGCTTGCGCTTCAGGTACCAGGCGCTCATCAGCCCGCCGGGGCCGCCGCCTACGATTGCGAGATCAAGCATGAGAGTTCCGTGGTCTTCCGGCCCTGCCCCCTTGACGGGACCACCGGTCTAAGTCGCCTTAGCAGAAGCGCTTTTGCGGCTGAAGGAAAGATGAACAAAGGGCGATCCTGCATCGCAGCAAGCAAAGAAAGCAGCAAAAAGGCCGGCAAAAGCCGGCCTTTTCATTGTCCTCGGTATTCCTACGGATGAACGATCATTCCGCAGGCGGCAGCGCAGGAAGCTCGGCTTCCGGCGCCGGCGACACGACGGCGGCCTGCTTCTCGCGCTCGTCCAGGATCAGCTTGTCGCGCTTCATGGCGACTTCGCGGATCTTGGCCATGGAGGCGCCGGTGCCCGCCGGGATCAGCCGGCCGACGATGACGTTCTCCTTGAGGCCTTCGAGCGGATCGATCTTGCCGTTGACCGCCGCCTCGGTGAGGACGCGGGTGGTCTCCTGGAACGATGCCGCCGAGAAGAAGGAGCGGGTCTGGAGGCTCGCCTTGGTGATGCCGAGCAGAACCGGCGTTCCCGTGGCGGGCTTCTTGCCCTCTTCCTTGGCCTTCTCGTTCAGCGCGTCGAACTCGATCTTGTCGACCTGCTCGCCGGAGATCATGTCCGTGTCGCCCTGGTCGGTGACTTCCACCTTCTGGAGCATCTGACGGACAATCACCTCGATGTGCTTGTCGTTGATGAGCACGCCCTGCAGCCGGTAGACCTCCTGGATCTCGTTGACCAGATAGGCCGCGAGCTCCTCGATGCCCTTGACCGCAAGGATGTCGTGCGGCGCCGGGTTGCCTTCCACGATGAAGTCGCCCTTTTCGACGACGTCGCCGTCCTGAAGGTGGATGTGCTTGCCCTTCGGGATCAGGTACTCGCGCGGCTCGTCGGTCTTGTCCATCGGCTCGATTGAGATGCGACGCTTGTTCTTGTAGTCGCGCCCGAACCGGATGGTGCCCGCGATTTCGGCGATGATCGCCGCATCCTTCGGGCGCCGAGCCTCGAACAGTTCCGCCACTCGCGGCAGACCGCCGGTGATGTCACGCGTCTTGGCGCTTTCGGTCGAGACACGGGCGAGGATGTCGCCCGGCTGGACCTTGGCTCCGATGTCGACCGAGAGAATGGCGTCGACCGACAGCATGTAGCGGGCGTCGCCGCCACGGGCGAGCTTGAGCACCTTGCCGTCCTTGCCCTTGATCACGATGGCCGGACGCAGGTCCGAGCCACCGCGCGTCGAGCGCCAGTCGATGACCACGCGCTTGGCGATACCGGTGGCCTCGTCGAGCGTTTCCGAGATCGACTGCCCCTCGACCAGATCCTCGAAGCCGATGGTACCTTCGACCTCGGTGAGCAGCGGACGGGTGTAGGGATCCCACTCGACGATGCGCTGGCCGCGCTTGACCATGTCGCCCTCGTCGACGTGCAGGCGCGAACCGTACTGGATACGGTGCGTCGCACGCTCGGTGCCGTCGGCATCGACGATCGCGACAACCATGTTGCGCACCATCGCGATCAGGTGACCTTCGCTGTTGCGGGCGATGGCCTTGTTCCTGATCACGACCTTGCCGTCGAAGTTGGCTTCGACGAAGGACTGCTCGTTGAGCTGCGCCGCACCGCCGATGTGGAAGGTGCGCATGGTGAGCTGGGTGCCCGGCTCGCCGATCGACTGCGCCGCGATGACGCCGACCGCTTCGCCGTGGTTGACCGGCGTGCCGCGGGCGAGGTCGCGGCCGTAGCACTTGCCGCAGATGCCGTTGACGAGCTCGCAGGTCAGTGCCGAGCGGATCTTCACCTCCTGGATGCCTGCCTGATGGATGGCATCCACGTGGCTCTCTTCCATCAGCGTGTCGCGCTTGACGATCACCTGGCCGGAGCTGTCACGCACGTCTTCGCAGGCCGTGCGTCCGAGGATGCGCGAACCGAGCGAGGCGACCACGGTGCCGGCATCGACGATGGCCCGCATCTTGATGCCGAGCTTGGTGCCGCAGTCGCTCTGCGTGATGATGCAGTCCTGCGCCACGTCGACGAGACGACGGGTCAGGTAGCCGGAGTTCGCGGTCTTCAACGCGGTGTCCGCGAGGCCCTTGCGGGCGCCGTGGGTCGAGTTGAAGTACTCGAGCACCGAGAGGCCTTCCTTGAAGTTCGAGATGATCGGCGTCTCGATGATCTCGCCCGACGGCTTGGCCATCAGGCCGCGCATGCCCGCGAGCTGGCGCATCTGGGCCGGCGAACCGCGGGCACCGGAGTGAGCCATCATGTAGATCGAGTTGATGTCGGCGTCGGCTCCGCTCGCCGTCTTCTTGGTGGCGGAGATCTCCTTCATCATCGCCTTGGCGATTTCTTCGGTGGCCTTCGACCAGGCGTCGACGACCTTGTTGTACTTCTCGCCATGGGTGATCAGACCGTCGTTGTACTGCTGCTCGAAATCCTTCGCCAGCGTACGGGTGGTGTCGACGATCTTCCACTTGCCGTGCGGCACGACCATGTCGTCCTTGCCGAACGAGATGCCGGCCTTGAACGCGTTGTAGAAGCCGAGCGCCATGATGCGGTCGCAGAAGATCACCGTCTCCTTCTGGCCGCAGTGGCGGTAGACCTGGTCGATGACGCCGGAGATCTCGCGCTTGGTCATCAGCTTGTTGATGATCTCGTAGGAGATGCGCGGGTTCTTCGGCAGCAGATTGCCGAGCATGACGCGGCCGGCTGTGGTCTCGATCCAGCGCTTGGAGACCTTGCCGGTCTCGTCCATGCCCTCCCACCGGTACTTGATCTTGGTGTGGAGGTGGATGACCTTCGCGTGCAGCGCGTGCTCGAGCTCGGCCATGTCGCCGAACACCTTGCCCTCGCCGGGCAGGCCTTCGCGCATGATCGAGACGTAGTACAGGCCGAGCACGATGTCCTGCGACGGCACGATGATCGGCTGGCCGTTCGCCGGATGCAGGATGTTGTTGGTCGACATCATCAGGACGCGCGCTTCCAGTTGCGCTTCGAGCGACAGCGGAACGTGGACGGCCATCTGGTCGCCGTCGAAGTCGGCGTTGAACGCGGAGCAGACCAGCGGGTGAAGCTGGATCGCCTTGCCCTCGATCAGCACGGGCTCGAACGCCTGAATGCCGAGGCGGTGCAGCGTCGGTGCGCGGTTGAGCAGCACCGGATGCTCGCGAATCACCTCGTCCAGGATGTCCCAGACCTCGGGCCGTTCCTTCTCGACCAGCTTCTTGGCCTGCTTCACGGTGGTGGACAGGCCCTTGGCGTCGAGCCGCGAATAGATGAACGGCTTGAACAGCTCGAGCGCCATCTTCTTCGGCAGGCCGCACTGATGCAGGCGCAGCTCGGGACCGACCACGATCACCGAACGGCCCGAATAGTCGACGCGCTTGCCGAGCAGGTTCTGGCGGAAGCGGCCCTGCTTGCCCTTGAGCATGTCGGCGAGCGACTTCAGCGGACGCTTGTTGGCGCCGGTGATGACGCGGCCGCGGCGGCCGTTGTCGAACAGCGCATCGACCGCTTCCTGAAGCATGCGCTTCTCGTTGCGGATGATGATGTCGGGCGCGCGCAGCTCCATCAGCCGCTTCAAGCGGTTGTTGCGGTTGATGACGCGGCGATAGAGGTCGTTGAGATCAGAGGTCGCGAAGCGGCCGCCGTCCAGCGGCACCAGCGGACGCAGGTCCGGCGGAATCACCGGGATTACGGTCATGATCATCCATTCCGGCTTGTTGCCGGAATGGCGGAATGCCTCCACGATCTTCAGGCGCTTGGCGAGCTTCTTGTGCTTGATGTCGGAGTCGGTCTCCTGCATCTCGGCACGCAGCGAGGCCTCGAGCTTCTCGAGGTCCATGCCCTTGAGCAGCTCGCGGATCGCCTCGGCGCCGATCATGGCGGTGAAGCTGTCCTGGCCGTACTCGTCCTGAGCCTTCAGATACTCGTCTTCCGACAGCAGCTGACGGTCCTTCAGCGCGGTGAGGCCCGGCTCGAGCACGACGTAATATTCGAAGTAGAGGATCCGCTCGAGATCCTTCAGCGTCATGTCGAGCAGGAGGCCGATGCGCGAGGGCAGCGACTTCAGGAACCAGATGTGGGCGACGGGCGCTGCGAGCTCGATATGGCCCATGCGCTCGCGCCGGACGCGCGACAGCGTGACCTCGACCGAGCACTTCTCGCAGATGATGCCCTTGTACTTCATGCGCTTGTACTTGCCGCACAAGCACTCGTAGTCCTTGATCGGCCCGAAGATGCGGGCGCAGAACAGGCCGTCGCGCTCGGGCTTGAAGGTGCGATAGTTGATGGTCTCCGGCTTCTTGATCTCGCCGTAGGACCAGGACAGAATCTTCTCTGGAGACGCGATCGAGATCCGGATCTGGTCGAAGACCTGAGCCGGCGTCGTCGGGTTGAAGAGATTCATAATTTCTTGGTTCATCGTCTTCTCCTCGCGTGCCGGTCGCCTCCGGCCGCAAATTCGAAAATCACTTCTGCACGGCGCCCTGCCCTCAAGGCCTCGGGCGGGGCGCCGATGCCCGGCCGCGCAGGCCGGGCATGACAGGTCGAATTACTCGGCCGCTTCCGACGTCGGCGCCGGTCCCATCTTGGAATTGTGCAGGTCGACGTTGAGGCCGAGCGAGCGCATTTCCTTGACCAGCACGTTGAACGATTCCGGAATACCGGCCTCGAACGTGTCGTCGCCGCGCACGATCGCCTCGTACACCTTGGTACGGCCGGCGACGTCGTCCGACTTCACCGTCAGCATCTCCTGGAGCGTGTACGCCGCGCCGTAGGCCTCGAGCGCCCACACCTCCATTTCGCCGAAGCGCTGGCCGCCGAACTGCGCCTTGCCGCCCAGCGGCTGCTGGGTGACGAGCGAGTAAGGACCGATCGAACGCGCATGGATCTTGTCGTCGACCAGATGGTGCAGCTTGAGCATGTAGATGTAGCCCACCGTCACCTTGCGATCGAACGGATCGCCGGTGCGGCCGTCATAGACGGTCGACTGACCCGAAGCGTCGAGACCGGCCAGCTTCAGCATCTCTTCGATGTCGGCTTCCTTGGCGCCGTCGAACACCGGGGTCGCGATCGGCACGCCGCGGCTGAGGTTATGGCCGAGTTCGAGCAGCTCGTTGTCGTTGAGCGACTTGATGGTCTCGTCCTCGCCGTAGACCTTCTTCAAGGTTTCCTTCAGCGGCTTGATGTCCTGCTTCGACAGGTACGCATCGACGGTCTGGCCGATACGCTTGCCGAGGCCGGCGCAGGCCCAGCCGAGATGGGTCTCGAGGATCTGTCCGACGTTCATGCGCGAAGGCACGCCGAGCGGATTGAGCACGATGTCGGCATGCGTGCCGTCTTCGAGGAACGGCATGTCCTCGATCGGCACGATCTTCGACACCACGCCCTTGTTGCCGTGGCGGCCGGCCATCTTGTCGCCGGGCTGGATCTTGCGCTTCACCGCGACGAAGACCTTGACCATCTTCATCACGCCGGGCGGCAGTTCGTCACCGCGCTGAAGCTTCTCGACCTTGTCGAGGAAGCGCTGCTCCAGCCCCTTCTTCGACTCGTCGTACTGCTTCCGCATGGCCTCGATCTCGGCCATCAGCTTGTCATTCGGCGAAGCGAACAGCCACCATTGCGACTTCGGGTACTCCTCGAGCACCGCACGGGTGATCTTGGTGTCCTTCTTGAAGCCCTTCGGGCCGGCAATGCCCTGCCGCCCCTCGAGCAGCTCGGCAAGACGGTTGTAGACGTTGCGGTCCAGGATCGCCTGCTCGTCGTCGCGGTCCTTGGCGAGGCGCTCGATCTCTTCCCGCTCGATCGCCAGCGCACGCTCGTCCTTGTCGACGCCGTGGCGGTTGAACACGCGCACTTCGACGATCGTGCCCTGCACGCCCGGGGGAACGCGCAGCGAGGTGTCGCGGACGTCGGAGGCCTTCTCGCCGAAGATGGCGCGCAGCAGCTTCTCTTCCGGCGTCATCGGGCTCTCGCCCTTCGGCGTGATCTTGCCGACCAGGATGTCGCCGGCGCGCACTTCCGCGCCGATGTAGACGATACCGGCTTCGTCGAGGTTCTTCAGCGCTTCTTCCGAGACGTTCGGAATGTCGCGGGTGATTTCCTCAGGTCCGAGCTTGGTGTCGCGGGCCATCACCTCGAACTCCTCGATGTGGATCGAGGTGAAGACGTCTTCCTTCACGATCCGCTCGGAGAGCAGGATCGAGTCTTCGAAGTTGTAGCCGTTCCACGGCATGAACGCGACCAGCACGTTGCGTCCCAGAGCGAGCTCGCCGAGATCGGTCGAGGGACCGTCGGCGATGATGTCGCCCTTCTTGACGATGTCGCCGACCTTCACCAGCGGACGCTGGTTGATGCAGGTCGACTGGTTGGAGCGCTGGTACTTCATGAGGCGGTAGATATCGACGCCCGACTTGGTCGGATCGAGATCTTCCGTGGCGCGGATGACGACGCGGGTCGCGTCGATCTGGTCGATCACGCCCGAACGGCGCGCCGCGATCGCAGCGCCCGAGTCGCGGGCAACCACGCCCTCCATGCCGGTGCCGACGAACGGCGCCTCGGCGCGAACCAGCGGCACCGCCTGGCGCTGCATGTTCGAGCCCATCAGCGCGCGGTTGGCGTCGTCGTTCTCGAGGAACGGGATCAGCGCCGCGGCGACCGAAACGAGCTGCTTCGGCGAGACGTCCATGTAGTCGACCTTGTCGGGCGTCATCGGCACGACGTCGCGGGTGCCGCTCGAACGGCAGACCACGAGGTCTTCGGTGAAGCGGCCCTTGGCGTCGACCGGCACGTTGGCCTGGGCCACGGAATAGCGCCCTTCCTCCATCGCCGACAGGTACACGACCTCGTCGGTGACACGACCATCCTTGACCTTGCGATACGGCGTCTCGACGAAGCCGTACTTGTTCACGCGCGCGAAGGTCGCGAGCGAGTTGATCAGGCCGATGTTCGGACCTTCCGGCGTCTCGATCGGGCAGATGCGGCCGTAATGCGTCGGATGCACGTCGCGCACCTCGAAGCCGGCGCGCTCGCGGGTCAGACCGCCCGGTCCGAGCGCCGAGAGGCGGCGCTTGTGGGTGATCTCGCTGAGCGGGTTGGTCTGGTCCATGAACTGCGAGAGCTGCGAGGAGCCGAAGAACTCACGCACCGCGGCGGCCGCCGGCTTGGCGTTGATCAGGTCCTGCGGCATGACCGTGTCGATGTCGACCGAGGACATGCGCTCCTTGATCGCGCGCTCCATGCGCAACAGGCCGATGCGGTACTGGTTCTCCATGAGCTCGCCGACCGAACGCACACGGCGGTTGCCGAGATGGTCGATGTCGTCGATCTCGCCCTTGCCGTCGCGCAGATCCACCAGCGTCTTGATGACGGAGAGGATGTCCTCCTTGCGCAGCGTGCGCTGGGTATCGGGCGCATCGAGGTCGAGGCGCATGTTCATCTTGACGCGGCCGACCGCGGAGAGATCGTAGCGCTCGGCGTCGAAGAACAGCGACTGGAACATGGCCTGCGCCGATTCCAGCGTCGGCGGCTCGCCCGGACGCATCACGCGGTAGATGTCGAACAGCGCGTCCTCGCGCGTCATGTTCTTGTCGGCCGAGAGCGTGTTGCGGATGTAGGGGCCGACATTGACGTGGTCGATGTCGAGCAGCGGCAGCTCCTTGTAGCCCTGCTCGTTGAGCGCCTTCATCAGCTTGTCGGTGATCTCCTCACCGGCCTCGGCGTGGATCTCGCCGGTCTTGGGGTTGACGAGATCCTCGGCGACGTAATTGCCGACCAGCTCCTCGTCGGCCATGCGCAGCGCCTTCAGCCCCTTTTCCTGGAGCTGGCGGGCGGCGCGGACGGTGAGCTTCTTGCCGGCCTCGAGCACGACCTTGCCGGTGTCGGCATCGATCAGGTCGTTGACCGTGGAGTAGCCGCGGAAGCGGTTGGCGTCGAACGGAACGCGCCAGCCTTCCTTGGTCCGCTTGTAGAGAATCCTCTTGTAGAACGTGGACAGGATCGCCTCGCCGTCGAGGCCGAGGGCGAACATCAGCGACGTTACCGGAATCTTGCGGCGACGGTCGATACGCGCATAGACGATGTCCTTGGCGTCGAACTCGATGTCGAGCCAGGAGCCGCGATACGGGATGACGCGGGCGGCGAACAGCAGCTTGCCCGAGGAATGGGTCTTGCCCTTGTCGTGGTCGAAGAACACGCCGGGCGAACGGTGCATCTGCGAGACGATGACGCGCTCGGTGCCGTTGACGATGAAGGTGCCGTTCATCGTCATGAGCGGGATGTCGCCCATGTAGACGTCCTGCTCCTTGATGTCCTTCACCGACTTCGCGCCGGTTTCCTCGTCGATATCGAACACGATGAGGCGCAGCGTCACCTTGAGGGGCGCCGCGAAGGTCATGCCGCGCTGGCGGCACTCGTCGACGTCGTATTTCGGCTGCTCGAACTCGTAGCGGACGAATTCCAGCATCGAGGTGCCCGAGAAGTCGGAGATCGGAAACACCGAGCGGAACACCGCCTGCAGACCCTCGTCGAGACGTCCGCCCTGGGGTTCGTCCACCATCAGGAACTGGTCATAGGACGCCTTCTGAACCTCGATGAGGTTCGGCATCTCGGCGACTTCCTTGATGTGTCCGAAGAACTTGCGAACGCGTTTGCGACCGGTGAATGTCTGCTGTGCCATCGTGGCCTCTCATTTTCGTCGCCCGCCCTGGGCGCACCATCCGGAACGCGGCTGCCACCGCTTTCCGGGTTGAATTTTCGAACCCGTCTTGGGGGGCCGGAGACGCAGTTTCAGGCGCCGATGTCCTGAATCTGTTCTTCAGACCTTCAAAACGCAAAACGACGCGCGGGGCGCAGATGCGCGCCCGCCCGTCACAACGATCATCTTCACGGACTGCAAAAGCCCGAAATAGCCTGCTCTCCCAACGGCTTACAGGGAAATCCGGCATCCCTGCCCACCGCGCTTTCGTGCTGCCGACCCGATATGGGGCGACAATAGTGCAGATTCGAGGGTCAAACCCTCAAATCCCCACACTTTTTCGTGTTCGGCCTGCGTCGGATCGTTCCGTCGCACGCCTTTTGCATCCGGTCCACCCTCTCGAGGCGGACCATGATCCCGGGCAGAGCCGTTGCCCGCCCGGGACCCCCGCCAGTAAGCAGTGCTTACTTGAGCTCGACCTTGGCGCCAGCCTTCTCGAGCTGGGCCTTGATCTTGTCGGCTTCGTCCTTGTTCACGCCTTCCTTCAGCGGCTTCGGAGCACCCTCGACGAGGTCCTTTGCTTCCTTCAGGCCGAGACCGGTGATGGCGCGGACTTCCTTGATGACCTCGATCTTCTTGTCGCCGGCGCTGGCGAGAACGACCGTGAACTCGGTCTTCTCTTCCGCCGGAGCGGCAGCGCCGCCGCCGCCAGCCGCCGGGCCGGCCACGGCGACAGCCGCGGCAGCCGAAACGCCCCACTTCTCTTCGAGGAGTTTCGCGAGTTCGGCAGCTTCGAGCACGGTCAGGCTCGAGAGGTCGTCAACGATCTTCTGCAGGTCAGCCATTGTTCAGTTTCCTTGAGTGTAAGTCTGGTTCGGGTTTGAGTTTTGCGAAGGGCGTCAGGCCGCTTCGCCCTTTGAGGCATGAGCCTGGATGACGCGCGCGAGCTTGCCCGCGGGCGCGTTGGCGAGCTGGGCCAGCTTGGTCGCCGGGGCCACGATGAGGCCGACGATCTTGCCGCGCAGTTCGTCAAGCGACGGCAGCGAGGCAAGCGCCTTCACGCCGTCGACATTCAGGACGGTCTTGCCCATCGATCCGCCGACGATGACGAACTTTTCGTTCGCCTTGGCGAATTCAATGGCGACCTTCGGCGCCGCTACCGGATCGTTGGAAGTCGCGATCACGGTCGGCCCCTTCAGCATGGGGCCGATGGCAACGACGTCAGTGCCTTCAAGAGCAATTTTGGCGAGACGGTTCTTCGAGACCTTCACCGCAGCGCCCGCCTGCTTCATCTGCTGGCGCAGCTTCTGCATCTGGGCGACGGTGAGGCCGGAATATTGAGCAACGACCGCGACGCTCGTGGTCTTGAAGACCTCATTGAGCTGTTCGACCGCTTCTTTTTTTGCCGCTCGTTCCACAGCAAGCTCTCTCCGGTTGGCGGTCATCGCGAGAAGCGGGACCGCCGGGTTGCACCCATCGTCCCGCCCAAACCTGAACCTCCGGGTCAAAAACCCATCGGACACGCCGGGCAAGACGACAATTCAAAGCCTGCCCTCCGGGAGCCCTATGGGCCCACGGCGTGTCGAGGTCCGAACCAGACCCGTTTCGCAAAGTCAGCCCTTAAAGCTGGATGCGAAGTGAAATCCGGTCTTCACCCGTCTATGCAGGCATACGATTAAGCCGTTGAGAAATCGAAATTTCCCGCGGGCGCCTGCAGTCTTGGACAGGACAAGGTCAGCCGGCGAACCGCCCGACCTCTGCCCGCATCCCTGCCAACCGACGGGGTTTCCTTCCTTTTCGGGCAAATCCTTGCGGACGTCCTGAAAAGGAATGATCTCCTGTCGTGTCGGGTTTTCGGAATGCGTGCACGAACGCGCCTGCCGAGGCCGGCACGTCCGGAGGCGGTTCTTTAACCGCTCGGAGCCTGCTTGCCAAGAGCAAAATTCACACCAGTTCCAATCGATTGCCGGTTGGGTTTGAGATGGCCCAACAAGGACCGGTTCAGGCCGATTTGACCCTATAAGGCAGCGGCTTGCCCTCGAAGAACGCCGTCAGGTTGGTCAAGACGCAGTTCTGCATGGCGACGTGCGAATCCAGGGTGTGGCCGCCGATATGCGGGGCGAGCACGACGTTGGGAAGTGCCGTCAGCGCGTCGGGGGCGTGCGGTTCCTTCTCGAAGACGTCGAGGCCTGCCCCCGCGATGGTCTTGTCGGTGAGCGCCGCGACCAGGGCCTTCTCGTCGATGACTGAGCCGCGGGAGATGTTGACGACATAGCCGTCCGCGCCGAGGCGCTTGAGGATATCGGCGTTGACGACATGCTGGGTCTCGGCCCCTGCCCGCACCGCGATCATCAGCACGCTGCACCAGTCGGCCAGCGCCTCCAGCGATGGGAAATATTGATAAGGCAGATCGTATTTGGTGCGGCTGAAATAGCCGACCTCGCTCTCGAAGGCGGCGCAACGCGCCGCGATCTTGCGGCCGATCTCACCCATGCCGTAGACGCCGATGCGGCGCCCGGGCATGCCGGCCTGGGGCCGCATCATCGGCGATTGTTTCGAGGCCGCCCAATCGCCGCTGCGAACATATTGGTCGGCCACCAAAATCCGCCGCGTCGTCGCCAGCATCAGGGTCATCGCGATGTCGGCGACGGAAGCCGCATTGGCGCCCGGGCTGTGGCCGACCGCGATGTTGCGGCTGGCCGCTGCCTTCAGGTCGACGCCGTCATAGCCGGTGCCGTAGCAGACGATGGCGCCGAGCTTCGGAAACAGATCCATCGCCTCCGCACCGAACGGCGTGCCGCCCGCGGTGAGCAGCGCGCGGATGCCGTTGAGCTCCTCGGCCGGAAACACCTCGCGCGCCGGCTTGCCGCCGGTGTCGAGCAGCTCGAACCGCTCGGCGAAGCGCGCCATCATCGACTTGGGAAAGCGCGAGTAGATCAGGACCTTGTCAGTCATTGTTGTTGTTTCCGGTCAGCGGCGCCACAAACGACGAGGGGCGGAATCGGTCACCCGATTCCGCCCCTCGCCTCATGCAATTTCCAAACCTCAGCCGAGAATGGTGCCCGGCTCGACCTTCACGCCGGGGCCCATCGTCGAGGACACCGCAACGCGCTGGATGTAGGTGCCCTTGGAACCGGCCGGCTTCGCCTTCGAGACAGCATCGGCCAGAGCCTTGATGTTCTCGACCAGCTTCTCCTCGGAGAACGAGGCCTTGCCGACGCCGGCCTGCAGGATGCCGGCCTTCTCGACGCGGAACTCGACCGAGCCGCCCTTGGCGCCCTTCACCGCACCGGTGACGTCCATGGTCACGGTGCCGATCTTCGGGTTCGGCATCAGGCCGCGCGGGCCCAGCACCTTACCGAGGCGGCCGACCAGCGGCATCATGTCGGGAGTGGCGATGCAGCGGTCGAAATCGATCGTGCCGTTCTGCACCTTCTCGACCAGGTCTTCGGCGCCGACGACGTCGGCACCTGCGGCCTTGGCCTCATCGGCCTTGGCGCCACGGGCGAACACGCCGACGCGGAGCGTACGACCGGTGCCGTTCGGCAGGGTCACGACACCGCGGACCATCTGGTCGGCATGACGCGGATCGACGCCGAGATTGATGGCGACCTCGATGGTCTCGTCGAACTTCGCTTTCGCGCGCTCCTTGACCATCTTGATGGCGTCCGCGAGCGGGTAAAGCTTTTCGCGGTCAATGCCTTCGCGGGCTTTGTTCAAACGCTTTCCGATTGCCATGGCCGCTTACCCCGCAACTTCCAGACCCATCGAACGGGCGGAGCCCTCGACCATCTTCATGGCCGATTCGATGGTGTCGCAATTCAAGTCCTTCATCTTCTTCTCGGCGATCTCGCGCACCTGCGCCTTGGTCACCTTGCCGGCCTTGTCACGGCCCGGCGCCTTCGAGCCGGACTGGATCTTGGCAGCCTGCTTGAGGAAGTAGGACATCGGCGGCGTCTTCATCTCGAAGGTGAAGGAACGGTCCGCATAGATGGTGATGATCACCGGGATCGGGGTGTTCTTCTCTTCCTTCTGGGTCTGGGCGTTGAACGCCTTGCAGAACTCCATGATGTTGAGACCGCGCTGACCGAGCGCGGGACCGATCGGGGGCGAAGGATTCGCCGCACCGGCCGGGACCTGAAGCTTCAGGTATCCGGTCACTTTCTTTGCCATGTATCACTCCTGTTGTGCCGGCATGTCGCCGGCGGTTTCAGGTTCGTGGTCGGGATCAACGGGCGGCTGGCAACCGCCCTCGTCCTCCCACGGCCTCTTGTTGCGCGAGACCGAAGCCTCGCGCGTTACCCGATCAGACCTTCTCGACCTGACCGAATTCCAGTTCGACCGGCGTGGCGCGGCCGAAGATCGACACCGCGACCTTCACACGCGAACGCGCCTCGTCGATTTCCTCGACCACACCCGAGAACGAGGCGAACGGGCCGTCGGCCACGCGCACGTTCTCGCCGATCTCGAACGACACCGACGCCTTCGGCCGCTCCACGCCCTCCTGCACCTGGTGCAGGATGCGCATGGCCTCGGCTTCCGAGATCGGCATCGGCTTGTTCTCGGCGCCGAGGAAGCCCGTGACCTTCGGCGTGTTCTTGATCAGATGGAACGCCTCGTCGGTCAGCTTCATCTTCACCAGCACGTAGCCGGGGAAGAACTTGCGCTCGGCGTCGATCTTGCGGCCGCGGCGCACTTCCGTGACCTTCTCGGTCGGAACCAGTACCAGTTCGAACAGCTCCTCGAGCCCGCGCTGCTTGGCCTGCTCGCGGATCGATTCGGCGACCTTCTTCTCGAAGTTCGAATAGGCGTGGACGATGTACCAGCGCTTGTCGGACACTTGAGCGGTTGCTGTTGCCATCAGTGAATGCCCAGAAGGTAGGTGATGAGAACACGGATGATCTGGTCGGCGGCGAAGAAGAAGATCGAGGCCACGGCGACCATCACGAACACCATGATGGTGGTGATCGTGGTCTCACGGCGGGTCGGCCAGGTGACCTTGGCGGTCTCCGAGCGCACTTCCTGCAAGAACTTGAACGGGCTGACTGCCATCGTTTGAGACGCCAATAAGGATTTCAGGGATCCGAACAGCCGCCGTTGGCCCAGCCCTCTGTCTCGAAGGATGAGCCGGAAATCGGGCTCGATTGTTCGGGGATTTCAAGGCCGCGCCGGAGATCCGCGTCTAACGGGCCGGCTGCGAGTGCGGGGTATCTACTGCGGATGAGGCCAAAGGTCAAGGTAAGAGAGTTCGCCCGGGCAGGCCGCCTCCCCCGGACGGCCATGCAGAAGCCATGTGGATCAAGGACTTGTCGTCCGCCCGCAAGGCTCCCCCAGGAGGCTATCCGACGCCCGGCCCGTCAGTCGGTCCGGTCGACCATGGAAATCCCCGGCAGCGGCACCACGAATTTCCCGCCATCGGCGAAATAGCGGGCGTGCTTGGCCCGGATCGGGTCGACATAGCGCCAGGCGAAGACCACCACGAACGCCGGCTTCCGCTCGTAAAGGGCGGCAGGCGGCAGGATCGGGATGTCGTAGCCGGGTCCGGCCATTACCTTCCCCTTGTTGGGATCGTCGTCCACCAGGAAGTCGATCTTGTTCTCCAGGCCGAACTGCGGCAGCAGCGTCGTGGTTCCCACCGAGACGCCATAGCCGGCGACCAGCTGACCGCGCGCATGGGCGGCGTCGGCCATCGCGACCAGTTCGTCGCGGATGGCGGCGATCCTCTTCACATACGGCGCATAATAGGCCGGCTGATCGACACCGAGCCGTTCTTCCTCCGCAACGAAACGCGCGACCTCGGCCGACGGCTTCTTGGCGCCGCCGGCGCGCTGCACGGTGACGCGGATCGAGCCGCCCTTGGTCCAGATGTGCTGGACGTCGATCAGCTCCATGCCCAGCCGGGCGAAGAAACGGATCAGCGGCTTGATGTTAAAATAGGACAGATGCTCGTGATAGACGGTATCGAGCAGGTTCTTCTCGGTGACGTCGACGCCGTATTGCGTTTCGAAGACGAACAATCCGTCCGGCGCGAGCACGTCACGAACCCCGATCACCAGCGGATCCAGATTGTCGACATTGGCGATCATGTTGTTGGCGATCACGACGCTCGCCGCGCCATGGCTCTGCAGGATGCGGCGACCGATGGCATCGGTGAAGAAATCGCCGATGGTCTCGATGCCCGCCTCCGTGGCGCGCCGCGCGATGTCGACGGCGGGATCGACGCCCAGCACCCGCATGCCGCGCTCCTTGAAGAATCCGAGCAGCGATCCGTCATTGCTGCCGAGCTCGACCACCAGCGAACCCGGCGCGATGCCGAAACGGCTGACGACGTCGTTGGCATAGCCTGCGAAATGCTCGCGCAGGCCGAGCGAGAGCGAGGTGGTATAGACGTAGTTTCGGTACTGGATCTCCGGATTGCCGACATGGAGAATCTGGAGGTGGCCGCAATCCCGGCACAGATGCAGCGACATCGGCACCGCAGCCCGGAAGACGGGATCGTCGACGCTGGCATTCGGCACCTGGAAGTTCGGCGTGCCGATGGGCATGCCTGCCATCGGGACGACCAGCTCTTGCTTGTCCGAATGACAGAGGCGGCAGGTATTGCGGACGTAGAACAGGTTTTTCATCGTGCAACCGAAAAATGAGATACGCGCGCGAGTGAGATCATCCCACCCTGTGAAGACCAGATCGGCAACGGGCTGAAGCGGGTCATGGGTGGCTCGAGGCCTCATTGCCCAGCCCGTAACTGGGCGCGTCCTCTGCCGCCTTGGCCGCCTTGTCGGCCGCATACGAGCCGCGCTCCCGACTTGCCAACCAGATTGCGCCACCGGCCAGCCCGATGATCACGCTGATGGCGCCCAGCAGGAGCGATATCGACAGCGCCTCCTCGGACGGCACACCCGCCAGACCAAGGCAGGCGACCATCGCTCCCTCGCGAACGCCCCAGCCGCTGATCGAGATGGGGACGGCCGTGAGCAGCACCACCGGCGGAATCAGGATGCCGGCGTCGAGGACAGAGAGCTGCGCTCCGACACCGCGCGCCAGGGCGTAACAGGCCGCGGCGGTGACGAGGTGGATGAGGAGCGCCGATCCGAACAGCAGCGCGCGATGATCGGACTGCAGGAGCAAGAACCTGACCAGCGTTCCGAACCGCACGAAGCTCGCGATCGCGGGCAGCGCGATGAAACGTTTCGGCAGACGGTCGAGCGTCAACAGGACCACCGTGCCGGCGACGCCCGCCACCGTCAGTCCGCCGATGGCCAGAATCGCGGCCTGATTCGACACGCGTGACAGCAGAAACGGCAATCCGGCCACCATCAGCACGATCAGCCCGATCAACGCCGTGAAGCGGTCAGCTGCAACGCCCTTGACCGCCTCGGGCCACTGCACGTCGCGTTGGCGCAGCAGCCACATCCGCACCGCATCCCCGCCGACCGACGACGGCAACACCTGATTGAACCAGAGGCTGATCATGAGGATCCGCCAGCCCGCGAGCCAATCCAGCGACACGCCGAGCGCGCGCATGATGAGCTCCCACCGGCCGTTGAGCAGGAAGGTCTGAAAGAAGATCAGCGCAAGCGCGACGACGAACAGGACCGGATCGACCGAGACGAGATGATCGCGCAACTGGCGCAGGTCGAGACCACGCGCGATGTAGACCAGCACGGCGATCGACAGCAGCAGCTTCACCGAAAACAGGGCCGCATGCTTGAATCGCGTCCGCATCAAGATGCCCGCCTCAGGACGCCGGATATTCCGCACGACCGATGACGAGGTCGATTGCGGCCATCATCCAGAACTGGTGCGTGGTCTCGACAATGTTGTAGCTGCGGCTGTCGACCCAGAAATTGACGTCGCCGAGATGGCGCAGCGGATTGTCCGTGTTCATGCCCGACAACGTGATCACGTCGAGCTTCATCTTGCGCGCCTGCGCAACCGCGTTGAGGATGTTCTTCGAACGTCCCGACGAGCTGATCGCGACGAGGCAATCGCCGGCGCGCGCATTCAGCCGCACGGCGTGGGCGATCCAGTCCTCGAACCCGTAATCGTTGGCAAGGCACGACATCATGCTCGCATCGCTGAAGCACAGTGCAGGCACCGACGCATTCTTCGCCAGATCGATCGCCAGATGCGAGGCGATCCCGGCCGATCCGCCGTTGCCGACGAAGATGACGCGGCCGCCCTGCTCGCGCGTGCGCAACCAGGACGCGCGTGTCGCGGAGATCCTTGCAAAAATACCGTCGTCGACCGCCGTCGCGCGATGCAGGCGCCCCACGTAATCGTCGAGGAAGGCTTTATGCTCGGGATCGACGGATTCGGCAGGCATGGGCTGGCGGCTCGATTGCAACATCACGGGGTGATACCGGCTATTACCAAGGATTGCAAAGGTATAATACTTGCAAAGTTTGCGAGCGGCTGATAGTCGGCTTTCGGGTTTCACTCAACATTGGCGGGCCTATTTCGCTGGGCATTCGCGTCACGGATGTTCCCCATGAAATGCATCGTTACTGGCGGCGCCGGTTTCATTGGAAGTCACCTCGTCGATCGCCTGCTCGATGACGGCCACGAGGTCACCGCGCTCGATAATTTCGTGATCGGACGCGCCGAAAACCTCGCCGCGCGCGCCGGTTCGAGCCAGTTGAAGGTCGTGCGGGCAGACGTCACCGATCTCGACGCGATCAAGCCGTATTTCCACGGGGTGGATTGGGTCTTCCATCTCGCCGCGCTGGCGGACATCGTTCCCTCGATCGAGTCGCCGATTCCCTATCACCGCGCCAATGTCGATGGCACGGTCAACGTTCTCGAGGCGGCGCGGCACGCCGGCGCCCGCCGCTTCATCTATGCGGCTTCCTCCTCCTGCTACGGCATTCCGGATCTTTATCCCACGCCGGAGAGCGCCGAGATCCGGCCGATGTATCCCTATGCGCTCACCAAGAATCTCGGCGAGCAATGCGTCATGCACTGGTGCCAGGTCTACAAGCTGCCCGCCGTGGCGCTGCGCCTGTTCAACGTGTTCGGACCGCGACATCGCACCACCGGCACCTACGGTGCCGTGTTCGGCGTGTTCATGGCACAGAAGCTCGCGGGCAAGCCCTTCACGGTGGTCGGAGACGGCGAGCAGACGCGCGACTTCACCTTCGTCAGCGACGTCGCCGATGCCTTCGTGACCGCCGCGCGATCCGATGTCTCGCACGAGATCTTCAATGTCGGCTCGGACAACACCTACAGCGTGAACAGCCTGGTCGAGCTCCTCGGCGGCGACAAGGTCCACATTCCCAAGCGTCCCGGCGAGCCCGACTGCACCTACGCCGACATCAGCAAGATCAAGCGCGTCCTGAAATGGGCGCCGAAGGTGAAGTTCGAGGACGGCGTCGCGACGATGTTGAAATCGATGGACCAGTACAAGGACGCTCCGCTCTGGACGGTGGACAAGATCGCCGACGCCACCAAGGACTGGTTCAAATATCTCGGTGACGACGAGGTCACCCCGCAGAAGGCAGGCCGTTGAGCAGATTCGTTCACCCGCATATTTTGCCGCCAGCCAATCATTTCCGGGTCGGCCAACCGAGACCGACCGGCGCCTTGGGTCATTCACATGGGTAATGCTGCGACAGACAGGCCGGCCGGCCATCCGGCACCGCACGAGAAGATCAAGACGATCGAGGAGCTCGGCGAGATTGCGCGCACCGCACAGGCAAAGGGCCTGACCGTCGCGCTCTGCCACGGCGTGTTCGATCTGGTGCATCTCGGCCACGTCCGGCACATCCTGGCAGCCCGCAACGAGGCCGACGTGGTCGTGGTGACCATCACCGCCGACCGTCATGTCAACAAGGGCCCGGGACGGCCGATCTTTCCGGAGAACATGCGCGCCGAGATGCTGGCCGCCCTCGGTACGGTCGACTGGGTCGGCGTCAATCAGACCTCCAGTGCCGAGCCGGTCCTCGATACCGTACGCCCCGATATCTACGTAAAGGGCTCGGACTACGAGAATCCCGAAGACGACGTCACCGGCAAGATCGCGGTGGAGCGCGAGACCGTCGAGCGTCATGGCGGGCGAATCGTCTTCACGCGCGACGTGACGTTCAGCTCGTCGTCGCTGCTGAACCGCTATTTCGACATCTACGATCCCCCCTTGCGCGACTACCTCCAGAAGGTCCGCGATGGCGGCGGCGCCGAACGCCTGCTCAAGCTGATCGATAAGATCCAGGACATGCACGTCGTGCTGGTCGGCGACACCATCATCGACGAATACCAGTACGTCACGGCGCTCGGGAAGGCCTCCAAGGAGAACATCGTCGCGACCCTGCTCAAGAACGGCGAGCAATTTGCCGGCGGCGTCATTGCCGCGGCCAATCACGTCGCGAGCTTCTGCAAGTCGGTCGAGATCGTCACGACGCTGGGCGGCAACGACTACCCCGAAGAGTTCATTCGGGCGCATGTCCGCCCGAACGTCACGCTCACGCCGATCCGCGTTCAGGGCCGTCCGACCACCCGCAAGCTGCGGTACGTCGAGATGGGCTATCTGCACAAGCTGTTCGAAGTCTACACGATGGACGACACGCCGCTCGACGAGGCTGCGCGCACGGAGATCGACCGCGTCACCGCCGAGCGCGTCCGCGCGGCCGACGTCGTCATCGTCACCGATTTCGGTCACGGCATGATCGCATCCAGCACGATCGACACCTTGATCGCGCATTCCAAATTCCTGGCGGTCAACGCCCAGAGCAACAGCGGCAATCACGGCTACAACCTGATCACGAAGTATCCGCGGGCCGACTACATCTGCATCGACGCACCGGAAGCGCGCCTGGCCGCCACCGACAAGTTCAACGACATCGCATCGGTGATCGAGGGCGGCCTGCATCGCAAGATCAATTGCGACAACATGATCATCACGCACGGCTCCTTCGGCTGCTACCCCTTCTCGTCGAAGACCGGCGTTGCGCGCGTTCCCGCCTTCACCAAGACGGTCGTCGATACCGTCGGCGCGGGCGATGCCTTCCTGACGATCACGGCGCCGCTGGTGGCGGCCGGCGGCAATATCGAGGACGTCGCCTTCATCGGCAATGCGGCGGGCGCGATCAAGGTCGGCATCGTCGGTCACCGCAACTCGGTCGAAAAGGCGCCGCTGGTCAAGTTCGTCACCGCGTTGTTGAAATAGCGCAAAAAGAAAAATTCCGGAGAGCGACAGTGATTGGTCAAAAATGGAATGTGATGGTCACCGGTGGCGCCGGCTATGTCGGCAGCGTGCTGGTCCCCGAGTTGCTTGCAGCGGGCCACAAGGTCACGGTGCTCGACTTGTTCATGTATGGCGAGGACGTCTTCAACGCCGTGCGCGACAATCCGAACCTGCGCCTGATCAAGGGCGACATCCGCGATGAGACCGCAATCAACGAGGCCCTGCACGGCAACAACGCGGTGATTCACCTCGCCTGCATCTCCAACGATCCCTCGTTCGAGCTGGACCCGGGGCTCGGCAAGTCCATCAACTACGACTGCTTCCGTCCGATGGTGCGCGCCGCGAAGAAGGCAGGCATCAAGCGCTTCATCTATGCCTCCTCCTCGAGCGTCTACGGCATCAAGGACGAGGCCGAGGTGACCGAGGAGCTGTCCTGCGAGCCGCTCACCGACTACTCCAAGTTCAAGGCGATGTGCGAGACCGATCTTGCCGACGAGGCCGCGTCGGGCTTCGTTACCTGCACGGTTCGTCCGGCCACCGTCTGCGGCTACGCTCCGCGACAGCGGCTCGACGTCGTCGTCAACATCCTGACCAATCTCGCCGTCAACACCGGCCGCATCCGCGTGTTCGGCGGAACGCAGAAGCGGCCCAATTTGCACATCCAGGACATGTCGGCGGCCTATCTGTTCCTGCTGCAGCAGGACGATGCGAAGATCGACGGCAAGACCTACAACATCGGCTACGAAAACCACTCGCTGATGAAGATCGCCGACATCGTCAAATCGGTGGTCGGAAGCAATGTCGACGTGGCCGTCGAGCCGACCGACGATCTCCGTTCCTACCACGTGTCGTCGGAGAAGATCCGCCGCGAGCTCGGGTTTGCGCCGACGCACACGATCGAGCAGGCCGTGTCCGGCCTCGTCGATGCCTTCAAGGCGGGCCGCCTGCCGAACTCGCTCAACGATCCCAGGTATTTCAACATCAAGATGATGCAGAACATCAGCCTGAAGTGAGCGGCGTGCGGATCGGCATCGATTTCGACAACACGATCATCTGCTACGACAAGGTCTTTGCCGCGGCCGCGCGCCAGCGCGGGCTGGTGCCGGAGGGCTGGGACGGGCTGAAGACCGACGTGCGGGACTATCTGCGCTCCCGCGCCGGCGGCGAGCTTGCCTGGCAGGGGCTGCAAGGCTTCGTCTATGGCAAGGGCATCGGCGGCGCCGAGATCTACCCTGGAGTCCGCGACTTCCTTGTCGCGTGCCGCAAGGCCGGCGCGAGCGTCTATATCGTCAGCCACAAGACGCAGTTCGGCCATCAGGATCCCGATCGGGTCGACTTGCGCGAGGCTGCGCGCGGCTGGCTGAAGAGCGCAGGCCTCATCGACCTCGCCGACGCGGCGATCGCGGCCGGCAATGTCTATTTCGAGGACACGCTGGCGGCCAAGGTCGAGCGGCTCGCAAGCCTGCAGCTTGACATCTTCATTGACGATCTCGTCGACGTTTTCGCGCAGCCGCATTTTCCGAAGGCGACGCGATCGATCCTGTTCACGCAGGCGCGGCCGCCGCATCCCGCGCATTGTGAGCCGCTCGCGAGCTGGGCCGATATCCACCGCGGAGTGTTCACGGCATGAGCGAGCCGGACATCAGCGTACAGGATGCGGTCTCGATCGGCAGCCGCCTCGCCGGGGTACGGGTCGCAGCAGCGCAACCGGCGCGGTCCGGCGGCAACAACCGGGTGTTCCGGCTGGAAATGGCGGAAGGGCCGCCCCTAGCCCTCAAGCACTACCCGTCCGACGGACGTGATCGCCTGGGACAGGAATATGACGCGCTCACGTTTCTCTCGCGCCACGGCATCACGTCGACACCGCGGCCGGTCGCGAAGGATCCGGCGGCGTTCTGCGCGCTGTATCAATGGTTCGACGGTGACGCCGCGGTCCTGCATCCCCGGCACGACGACGCCGACCAGCTGGCCGATTTCCTGATCGCGCTGCAAAGACTGCGCGACGCTGAAGGCGCGCAGACTCTGCGTAACGCATCGGCCAGCATCTTTTCGCCCGAGGCGGCCATCGCCCAGTACGAGCAACGCCTCGACGGACTGAGGCAGGCCTCGGATGATCATCCGGACCTGCGTGCGTTCATGGACGGCAGCCTCGTTCCCACCACTGCCGTCGCAATCCGGCAACTCCGTAGGCGCTATGCGGAACTGGGCCTGGATCCCGCCGCGGACCTAGCGCCTGCCCATCGCGCATTGAGCCCGTCGGATTTCGGACTGCACAACGCACTACGCGCCGACGACGGCAAATTGCGCTTCATCGACTTCGAGTATTTCGGCTGGGACGACCCGGTCAAGCTCGTGTCCGACACCGCGATTCACCCCGGCAGCGGTCTGCCCGACGCCGACGCGAACCGATTGATCGAGCGGCTCTCCCAGGCCTTCGCGGCTGGGGATGACGCGTTTGCGATCCGTCTTGACGTACTGTATCCTGTGTTCGGGGCGATTTGGTGCCTGATTGTCCTGAATGCCTATTTGCCGGAAAGCCGCTCCCGGCGCGCCCTGGCTGCGCAAGGTGGCGATCTGACGGTCCGCCTTGCCGGCCAGCTCGACAAAGCCCGCCGGCTCCATCAAACGATTTGCCAACGTGATCCAGATCTCACCCCACGCTGAAGCTGCTCTCACCTGCACGCTGGACGAGCGCAGCCTGTATTTGCGCCGCCTGGTCCTCGGTTCGGTCCGTTCCGCGGGGCGCGGCCATGTCGGGCCTGCCCTGTCGCTGATCGAGATGGTTCGCGTGCTCTACGACGATGTGCTGCGGATCGACCCGCAGAACCCGGGCGATCCCGATCGCGACCGCGCCATCCTCAGCAAGGGACATGGTTGTCTGGCGCTCTACGCGCTATTGGCCGACCGCGGCTTCTTCCCACTGACGGAGCTGGAGAGCTTTTGCGGCTCCGACAGCATTTTGGGCGGGCATCCCGAATACGGCATGGTGCCCGGCGTCGAGGCCTCGACCGGCGCACTCGGACACGGTCTGTCGATCGGCGTCGGCCTTGCGCTTGCCGCCCGCATGCGCGAGCGCAGCTACCGGACCTTCGTGCTGCTCGGCGACGGCGAGATCAACGAGGGATCGGTGTGGGAAGCTGCGATGGGCGCGGCCAAGCACGGCCTGGACAATCTGGTCGCGCTGATCGACTATAACAAGCTGCAGAGCTACGGCCCCACCGACTACGTGCTGCCGCTGGAGCCGCTCGCGGACAAATGGCGCAGCTTCGGCTTCGCGGTGCAGGAGGTCAACGGCCACGACGTCGGCGCGTTGCGCACGGTGCTGAAGCAGGTCCCGGCCGTTGCCGGCAAGCCCACCGCCATCATCTGCCATACCGTCAAGGGCAAGGGTCTTCCGGCTGCGGAATCCAATGCCGATTGGCATCACAAGAACAAGCTGACCGACAGCGAGCTCGACGCCATTCGCGTCGCCGTCGGCGATTTTTGATCGGCTCCCCATGCGCAACACCGCGATGAACATGGTCCACAAGCTCGCCGCGCGCGACGAGCGGGTGCTCTACATCGGCTCCGATCCCGGCGCCGGCACGCTGCGGGCGATGAGCAAGGAGTTTCCGAAGCGCCATCTGATCGAGGGCATCTCGGAAGCGCACATCATCGGCATGTCGGCAGGTCTGGCGATGGAAGGCTTCGTGCCCTACGTCAACACCATCGCGACCTTCCTCACCCGCCGCTGCTACGAGCAGGTCGCCGTCGATCTCTGCCTGCACAATCTGCCGGTGCGGCTGATCGCCAATGGCGGCGGCCTCGTCTACGCACCGCTCGGTCCCACCCACCAGGCGATCGAGGACGTCGCCATCATGCGGGCGCTGCCGAACATGACGGTGATCTGCCCGTGCGATGCCGATGAAGCCGCGCGCATGATGGAGCAGACGCTGGATTGGAAGGGTCCGATCTACATCCGGCTCGGCAAGGGCGGCGATGCCATCGTCTCCAAGGCCGAGCACGGTTTTGAGATCGGCAAGGCCATCCTGATGCGCCCGCAGGGCGACGTCCTCATGGTGACCACCGGCATCATGCTCCAGCGCGCCCTCGCTGCAGCCGACCTGCTGGCCGCGCAAGGCATTCGCGCGGGCATCCTGCACATGCATACTGTGAAACCGCTCGACACCGCAGCGCTGCTGCAGGCGCTCCGCGGCACTAGGCTCTTGGTCACGCTGGAGGAGCACGTGCCCTCCGGCGGCCTCGGCAGCGCGGTCGCGGAGGCGCTGATCGACAAGCTCGGCTCCGGCTTGCCTGCGATGCTGCGGCTGTCGCTGCCGGACCGCTTCATGCACAATTACGGTTCGCAGGACTCGCTGCTGAAGAAGCACGGGCTCTCGGCCAGCGCCATCGCGACCTCGATCGAGCATGCGCTCGCGGCGTCGCACACTTCCGCTCCTCAACTTCATTCCACCTGACGGGTCACATGTACGACGTTCGATATTCCTATCTGCTCGAGCAATTCGCCGATCCCGCACCGATCCTCGCCGAGATCGGCCGGCTGGTTGCGACCGGTGACTTCACCCTTGGCAAGCCCGTCGCCGAATTCGAGAAACGCTTCGCCGAATTGATCGGCGTCCGTCACGCCATCGGCGTCGGATCGGGCACCGACGCGCTCAAGCTGCCGCTCAAGGCGCTCGGCATCGGTCATGGCGACGAGGTCATCACCGCCGCGAACACCTTCATCGCCACCGTCGGCGCGATCGCGGAAACCGGCGCGACACCCGTGCTGGTCGATTGCGACGATTCCTTCTGCATGAATGTCGACCAGGTCGAGGCTGCGATCACTGGCAAGACCAAGGCGATCATGCCGGTCCAGTTGACCGGCGAGGTCACCGACATGGGCAAGCTGACGCCGATCGCGCAGCGTCACAACCTGCCGGTGGTCGAGGACGCCTGCCAGGGCATCCTGTCGGAGTTTGCGGGGAAACGCTCCGGCACGCACGGCATCGCGGCCGGCTTCTCGCTGCATCCGCTCAAGAACCTCAACGTCTGGGGCGATGCCGGCGTCGTCGTCACCAATGACGACGGCATGAACGAGAAGCTGCGCCTGATCCGCAACCACGGCATGAAGAACCGCGACGAGATCGCGATCCTCGGCTGCAACTCGCGGCTCGATTCCTTGCAGGCCGTGGTCGGCAACTGGCTGATCGGCCAGACCAGCGAGATCACGCGCCGCAGAATCGAGAATGCGGCCTATTACGATGCGGGTCTCGCCGGCCTGCCCGGCCTGCGCATCCCGCCGCGCCGTCCCAACGTGAAGCACGTCTACCATCTCTACATGGCGTTCGCCGAACGCCGCGACGAGCTCTACAAGTACTGTCTGGACAACGGCATCGAGGCCAAGATCCACTATCCGATCCCGCTGTATCAGCAGGAAGGCCTGAAGCATCTCGGCTACGCGCCGGGCACGTTCCCGGTCACCGACCGCCACGCCAAGGAAGTCATCAGCTTCCCGGTCGACCAGCACCTGACACGCGCCCAGCAGGACCGCGTCATCGAGACCGTCAGGAAGTTTTGCCATGGACGCTGACACCGGCCGCCGGCGCATCGGCTACGTCAATCTTCCCGCGCAGTTCGAGGAAGAGCGCGCCGAGATCATGCAGGCGGTCGAGGGCGTGTTTTCCCGCGGCGACTTCATCGGCGGCGCCGCGGTTGGAAAGCTCGAGGAGGAATTGTCCGCCTATCTCGGCTCACCGCATGTCGTGACGCTGAATTCCGGCACCGACGCGCTGATCCTCGCCATGCGGGCGCTCGACATCGGCCCCGGCGACGAAGTCATCACGCCGCCGAACTCGTTCGTGGCATCGACCGCCGCGATCATCGCGGTCGGCGCCACGCCGGTGTTTGCCGACGTGCTGCCCGACCAGAACATCGATCCGGCCGCGGTCGAGGCCGCCGTCACGCCGCGCACCAAGGCGATCATGCCGGTGCATCTGACCGGACGCATGGCCGACATGGCTCCGCTGATGGCAATCGCGGCCAAGCACGCGCTCGCAGTGATCGAGGACAGCGCCCAAGCGGTCGGCTCGACCTATGACGGGCGCATGAGCGGCACCATCGGCACGTTCGGCTGCTTCTCCGCCCACCCCCTGAAGAATCTCAATGCCGCGGGCGATGCCGGCTTCCTCGTCACCGCCGATGCGGAACTTGCCGCAAGAATCCGCCGGCTGCGCAATCACGGCCTGATCAACCGCAGCGACGTCCAGGAATGGGGGATCGTGTCGCGGCTCGACACGCTGCAGGCCGAGGTGCTGCGCATTCGCCTGCGTCATCTGCCCTCGGTGATCGAACGCCGGCGGCGCAACGCCGCGCAATACCGCGCCGAGCTCGCGGGGCTGCCCCTGTTCATTCCGCCCTGCCGGAACATCGAGTTCAACACCTTCCACACCTTCGTGGTGCAGTCCGAGCGGCGCAACGACTTCCAGAAATATCTTGCCGACAAGGGCATCGAGACTGCGATTCACTATCCGGTCCCGATCCACCTGCAGCCGGCAGCGGCGCATCTGGGCCATGGCCGCGGCGCGTTCCCGGTGACGGAACGGCAGGCGGACCAGATCCTCACGCTTCCCATCAACCAGTTCCTGTCGGCCGCCGACATCAGCTATATTTGCGCGACCGCCCGGGAGTATTTTGCATGACGGACACGGACTTCCTGCACGCCGACGAGCAGGCGCTGGCGCAACGCTTCATCGACGATGGCTTCGTCACCACCCCGGTCGACGATCGCGCCGGGCTCGACCGGATCCAACGCCGCGCCGCCGAGCTCGCGGCCGACTACCTGAAGCTGCCGCACAGCAACGATCCCTACGCGATGCTGGACACGATCCACACGCGGGTGAGCGTGGATGATCTCAACGGATTGCGGCTGCACGTCTTCAACGGCCTCAACGCCGAGCCCTGGTTCCGCCCGACCTATTTCCGCCTGGCGCGCTCGACGATCGAGACCATCGTCGGCAACGAGCTCTGCATGCAGCGCCGCGTCAATCTCAGCATCCAGCTTCCCGGCGACAGCTCCTCGCTGCTCGCGACCCATTCCGACGTCTGGTCCGGCGACTCGCCGTTCGAGGTCGTGGTGTGGGTGCCGCTGGTCGACGTCCACCGCACCAAATCGATGTATCTGCTGCCGCCGTCCCTGAACGGCGAGATGCAGGACCGCATGGCGGCCTTGCGCAGCGCCGAAGAGCTGTACAAGACCATCAAGCCGCACGCGACCTTCATCGAGATCCCCTACGGTCACGTGATGCTGTTCAACCAGACCCTGATGCACGGCAATCGCGTCAACGAGGAAGCCGGCACGCGCTGGAGCATGAACTGCCGCTTCAAGAGCATCATGTCGCCCTATGCGGACAAGCGCTTCGGCGAGTTCTTCGAGCCGATCCTGCTGCGCCCGGCAACCCGGGTCGGCATGCAGTACAAGCTGCCAGGAGGCTTCCATGGCTGAGCGAGCCGGCCACCGCGGCTACATCGGCGCCAGGCCGTTGAACGGCAGCCGCACCCCCCAGCACGTCCAGAACATCGTGATCCGCGACTATGCGCGGCGGAAGAACCTGCAATATCTCCTCAGCGCCGCCGAGCACACCATGCCCGGCAGCTACATGGTGCTGGAAGACATCCTGGACGAGCTGCCGCAGCTGCGTGGGCTAATTCTCTACAGCATCTTCATGCTGCCGCCCGACGAGGCTCGGCGGCGGCAGATCTACGACCGCGTGCTGCGCGAGGGCTGCGACCTTCACGCGGCGGTCGAGGAGATCACGCTGGCGTCACAGAAAGACATCCAGGCCGTCGAGGACATCCTGCTCGTCAACAAATTCGCAACCATCCTGTGACGATGCCGCGGACTGGTTGGCCCCCATGACCGAGATCAACCTGCTCCAGCCGATGCACGCATCGACGAGGCGGGACTACGTCCAGCGCGTGGTCGAGCACGACAAGGCGGAATCCGCCACCGTCGCCCGGCAATGGGGAGCCGACTATTGGGACGGCGACCGGCGCTACGGCTACGGCGGCTATCGCTACGACGGACGGTGGCGCCCGCTGGCCCAGACGCTGATCGATCGCTACGGCATCAAGCCGGGCATGAGCGTGCTCGACGTCGGCTGCGGCAAGGGCTACCTGCTCTACGAGTTCGCCCAGCTCGTCCCCGACCTCAGGATCGCCGGCATCGACATCTCCGAGTACGGCATCGCCAACGCCAAGGAGGAGATGCGGCCGCATTTGAACGTCGGCAGCGCCGTCGCGCTCCCCTACCCCGACCACAGCTTCGATCTCGTCGTCTCGCTCGGCGTGCTGCACAACCTTCCGCTCGAGGACGTGTTCCGCGCCGTACCTGAGATCGAGCGCGTCGGACGCGGCACCTCGAAATATCTGATGGTCGAATCCTTCCGCAACGAGCGGGAGAAGGCCAATCTGCTTTACTGGCAGCTCACCTGCCTGAGCTTCCACGGCCCGCAAACATGGGCCTGGATCTACGACAAATGCGGGTACCGGGGCGACCATGGGTTCATCTTCTTCGAATGAAACGGGTCGGCGCCGGCCGACCTCGTTGCGCGCACAGAATCCGGAAGTGTATTATTCCGACGACGCCATCGTCACCGCGGACGATGCCACGATCGCGGAGCTGAAGCGCATCGCCGCCGGCAACCCGCGCCTGCGCAGCCGGCTGTGCACGCATCCCGATCCCGCCTCGGGCCTGCACGAAATGCTGATCGTACACCATCGCGAGGCGTATGTGCGGCCGCACAAGCACCTTGGCAAGCCTGAATCGTTCCACGTCATCGAGGGCACCGCGCAGGTCGTGATCTTCGAGGATGACGGCCGCATTCGCGAAGTGCTCGAGATGGCGCCCTACGGTCAGGGCAAACGCTGCTACTACCGCATGCCCGAAAAGGTCTTCCACTCGATCCTGATCACCTCGGAATGGCTGGTGTTTCACGAAACCACCGCCGGCCCGTTCGATCCTTCGCGCACGGCATTTCCCGACTGGGCCCCGGACGGCGGCGACGCCGTCGAGGTCCAGGACTACGTCACACGGACTGGCGCGCTCGCTGCGGAGCATCTGGCGAGACCATAGATTTCGACCGCTTTCGACGATCGCACCGTGAATGATCGAGGACGGCACCAGACGATGAAGTTGCCTGCAAAAGCACTGGTTACCCTGGTCAAGTTCGCGGTGTCGATCGGGATCCTGGTGTTGCTGTTGCGCGGTCAGGATCCGTCGACCCTGAAAGCCGATCTTCTCGCCGTCGATCTCAACGTGCTTGCGCTTGCGGTGCTGCTGCTGTTCGCCCAAACTTTCGTCCTCTGCCACCGCTGGATGCTGATCCTCCGTGCCATGAACGTACCGCTCGATTGGCTGCCCGGCTGGCGCATTCTCATCGTCAGCACCTTTTTCAATCAAGTATTACCCGCGGGCGGTGACGCGGTTCGGATCTGGATGCTGCGGCGGCAGGGCGTGCAATGGTCGCAAACGATCGGCAGCATCGTGGCTGACCGCTTTCTCGGCCTGTTGGGTCTTGGTTTCATCCTCCTGGCGGGATTGCCGTTCCTGCTGGCGCGCGTCCCCGACAATTCGCTCCTGTTCGCGATCGCGATCATTCTGGCGGCCGCATGCCTCGGCGCAATCGCCCTGGTCACGCTGGACCGGTGGCCGCCGCGCGTGATCGCGGCCGTGCCGGCCAGGGTCGTGCAGTTCGCAATGCTGATCAGAGCTCCGTTGCTGGCGACCGAGGGGCGAGCGATGCTGATCGGGTCTGCCATCGCCGTCCATCTCATCACCGTCGCGACCTGCTATGTCCTCGCGATCGGACTGCAGGCGCCGCTCTCCGCACTCGACGCCTTCGTCCTGGTCCCACTCGTCATCCTGTCCTCTGCGATTCCCATCTCGATCGGGGGATGGGGCGTGCGCGAAGGCGCTATGGTCGCTGCGCTCGGTCTTGCCGGAATCGCATCCGACAAGGCACTCGCGATATCGGTCTTACTGGGACTTGGCGCCCTGATCGTCGGGTTGTTCGGCGGGCTGGTATGGCTGATCGCGCCGGAGCGCGCCAGCTTCAGCCCCGACCAGGCGCGGACCATCACCGAACGAGCCGATGCAGCGCCGCTCTAGCATGGGCGACCCCAGACAAGATCAAGCGGTGGTAGCCGCCGAGCTGCGCCTGCGCACCATCGTCGAGACGTGGTCGTTGCGTATCCTCATTCTCGTGCCTGCTGCACTGTCCATCTGGTTCGTCAACCGAACGGGCACTTACCGCACCCTGCTCTTCGATGGCGGCTGGACGACGCGATTTTACGTCCTCGCCTGGATTGTGCTGACGCCGTATCTCGGCTGGCTCGTCATGGCGACCGGTCGCCTGACGTTCTCGCTCATCAAGCACGAGCCCACGCAGCGCGTCGACGAGTTCTTCGTCGGCGCGGCCGCGCTCATCTTGACGGGATTTGGCTTCGGCGCTCTCTCCGTCCTGTACCCCCAAATCGTTCTCGGATTTGCGACCCTCGTGCTGCTGTGGGATAGCCGCAGCTGCAGGAAGCCGCGGAAACTCGCGGTGACCTTGCCGCTGGTCGCAACATCGTTGCTGGGGCTTTGGCTCCTCGTAACGGTATTCATCGATCGCGCGCTCATACCCGACGTCACGTCCAGCGACGTTCAGCAGCTCTACGCCCCGTATCTTGCCGAGGTTGCGAGAAATCACGGCATCTGGCTCGCGGCCGACAATCCCATTTTCTCAGACTTCGAGATCGGCCACGGGAACGGGCTGCATCTGATGCTGGCGACGTTTCTGCCGCCCCGTGTTGCCCAGATCATCTCGTTTTTGTACTTCGTCGCGATCGGCGCGGTCATCTTCGAGCTCGCACGTCTCGTTCTGCCGTTGCAGGCGCTCGGACGCCACTGGGAAGACGCGGCGATGCCGATCGCACTCGCCTTGGCAGTCCTCGGGCTGGCATGGCCGCAGACGATGCCGAACGTCAGGCCCGGCCTCTACGTCATGGAGTTCGGCAAATACCACCTTCAGACAGCCGCCTTCTTCGTCTACTTCCTGTTGGTCGTCATTCGATCGTCCCAGAGCCGAGATCGGCTTGCCGCTGGCATGTGCGGCCTTGCCGTCGCCGCGTCCTATCCGCTCTACGCAGCGTTCGTTTTCCTGATTTCGACATTGGGAGTGCTCACCAAGGCGCTTCAGCGCGACCGATCTGGTCTCATGACCAGCGTGCTGCTCGGCTTGGGGGCGATTGCCGGATGTGTGCTGGCATTCTCCGTCAATTATTTTTATCTCGGAATCCCGGCAACCAACCCGTACTCGCTGTTCCGGCGGGTCGCATCGGTCGAGCGGTTCTCGCAGTTCGGCAGCCTCGATATTCTCGATTATTTCGTGCTGGCGCAGTCGCTGGATGTCAGCGATTTCCTCAGCAAGACAGGATTGCTCGCCTTCCTGAAACAGGTGAGATCCGTTCTGCTGGTCGCAATTCTCGTCACGATCGCAATGTGTGCGGTCACGTTCGCGGGTTCGAGGCTGTTTCCCGATCGCTCCGACGTCTCAAAACCGGGGACATCGTCCAATCCCGCGGGGCTCTTCATTGTCATCGCCTACTTAGCCAGCGTCCGGCTTCTGGATTTGACGCTGAATATTCCGAGTTTGATGAGGCTATCCGTCCATATCAACGCACTATTCCCGCTTGCGACCGTCGGGATCGTCTGTTGGGGACTGGTCCTCGTGCGGCGCGTCAAGCCTGCCTGGTTCGCCGAGCGCTCCGCCCCCCGCATCGCTTTCGTGTCGCTCCTCGTCGCCTGCGCCTGGGCGACCAATGCACATCCCTGGAAGAGCTTCCAGCATGACGACGCCATCACCTTTGTACAGGGTACGGCACTTGATCGAATGCCCAACGTCAAGCTGAACTGGCAGCGCTGTGACGAGCTGCAGCAATCGACCGGCTCGGATCGCGTCCTCGCTCTCAACGGCTACCGCGCCATGACGCCCTGCTATTTCTCGCCGCTACTCACGCGGGGCAAGATCATTCACACCTATCAGAGCGACGTTGCCCGCGACTTCAGGAAAATCGCACTGGGGACCGCCGATACGGCAGAAGCCACGCTTCGATCCCTTGGCGTAAGGTTCTTCTATGTCCAGAAGCAGAATTGCGATTTCTGGCTCAATGGATTCTCCGACCTGTTTGAACAAGGCGAGCTGGCACGACGGTTCACCATCTATCGCGATACTGCTGATTATTGGATATTGACCTGGAAGAATGGCGATCAAGCATTGAGTCCGGAGATCGAGGCCGCCATTTCGGCGTTGAGGACGAGATCGAAAGACATCTACCGGGAGGGCTATGGCACCAACCCGTTCGAGGTGATGAAGCATGGTTCGGCCCGTAGCGGCGAACGCGGGAATATCGCCGTGCTCGAGCAGCTCTCCACCTGCAAGTGAATCCCATCCCGAGATTTCGAACATCGGGCAGCGA
Source organism: Bradyrhizobium sp. CCBAU 11357 (assembly GCF_028128865.1). NCBI lineage: Bacteria > Pseudomonadati > Pseudomonadota > Alphaproteobacteria > Hyphomicrobiales > Nitrobacteraceae > Bradyrhizobium > Bradyrhizobium sp. CCBAU 11357. The sequence goes on from NZ_LBJW01000097.1 coordinate 133,904, forward strand.
GGGTCAACCAGCGGTACGGGAAGCCCGAGGAAGATTTGGCGGGTGAGAAGGAGGGACTGGCCCGCCGGTTGAGTTCGACCGTGACGGCCGCGATCCCGAGAATGACCAGCGCGAACGACGGATTGGGCCTATCTGGCGCAAGCCCATCGCGCACCCCAGGCCTATTTCATGCCGCTCCTCGTGGCGTTCGACTCGCAGTTCATGGATCGCACGATGAGTACCGCGAACCGGCTGTTTTACGACAACATCGTCGAGCGCCGGCCCGACAATCCCCGCGTTCGCGAGGCTATGGCGTGGATCAAACGCGATTTCGTGGCGGTGGAGACCAAGGGAATTTGACGCTCTATGAGAGGCGGCAGTGATCGCGCTCATCCTCGAGCCGCGCGCCGACCGTGAGCGGTTCATGCCGGTCAACATCGCCCTTGCGTTTTCCGGCATCTGCCCGATTTCCCCTTCGTGCCACTGCCCGGCTGATCGATAGCTTGCAAAGTGAATGCTTCTTACATCAGGGGACGATCGGGTTGAGCACAGGTGGTTACATATTGCCGAACTTGGGAGGGGCTGAGAGTCCAGATCGGATTCACAGCGATCATCGAGCTGCGGAACCGCAGTCGCTCCCCTCAGCGTGAGATCGCTCGGCTCTCCGGAGCCCTACCTTCGAGATGCCCGCAGACGGTGTGCAACCCAACTTATCAATTGAGGTGCACGCTGTGGCCCTATATAGCCCTATATTGGCTGCCAGCCGCGGCCGTAGTCGCCCAAGACGCCGATTTCAGACCTGCTCCTGCAAAGAGTTAAAGCCGTGACCGACCATTGCCGCCTCTGCCATTCGACCGACCTGCGACCGGTCATCGACCTCGGTTTGATGCCGATTGCGCATCGGCTTCGGCACAGCCGAAACGAGCAGGAGGAACGCTATCCGTTCGAGGTGCTGGCGTGCGGCGAATGCGGCCTGCCGCAGATCGTCAAGCCGATCGATCCAGACATCCTGTATCGCCAGTTCAACTACAATTTCAGCAGCTGGAAGCCGGAGCCGCACCAGGTCGACGAGCTCGACACCATCGCGAAGTTCTCGAAGCATCAATCCGTGTTCGAGATCGGCTGCAACGACGGCCTGTTCATGGACAAGCTTCGCGAGCGCGGCACCAAAGTCATGGTCGGTGTCGAACCGAATCCGGTCTCAGGCAAGATCGCCCGCGAGCGCGGCATCAAGGTCTATGCCGACATGCTCAGTCCGGAGATGGCCCACGACGCGGTCGCTCAGTCCGGCAAGTTCGACCTCGTCGTCTCGCGCCAGGTGCTCGAGCACATCGTCGATTTCGAGAACTTCTTCGCTTGCGTGAAGATCGCGCTCAGCGACGAAGGGCTGCTGTTCATCGACGTGCCCGACTTTGATCCCGGTTCGACGGCGGGCGACCTCTCCGTCCTGTGGGAGGAGCACGTCAGCTACTTCACCGAGCCGACCCTGCTGGCGCTGCTGGCCCGCCACGGCTTCGAGGCGGTCTCCGTGAAGAAGTACAATTTCAGCGGCGGCAGCCTCGCGATCGCCGCCCGTCGTGCGACCCGTGACGTGACGCCGCCGCCTGCGCCCGCTGGCGTCGGCGAGAAATTCGGTCGGCGCGCAAGGGAGTACGGCGCGCGCCTGCGGCCGATCCTCGCCAAGGCCCGCGCGAGCGGCGCCGAGATCGCCATCTACGGCGCGGGCTGCCGCGCCTGCACCTTCACCAACGCGCATGAACTGGCGGATCTCGTCGATCTCTCGGTCGACGACCAGAAGGAGCGCCAGGGGCTGTTCCTGCCCGGCGCCGGCATACCGATCCGCTCGCCGGACGAGCTCGCCGGCAAGTCGGGTCCGCTCGTCTGCCTCCTCGCCGTGAACCAGGAGAACGAAGCCAAGGTCAGCAGCCGGCTGCGCGAGAACGCGAAGCGGCCGCTGCACATCGTTTCGATCTTCGCGCCCTCCGACATCTGGAGCGAGCTCGACCGGCTCGAGGCGGCCTTGGGTTAGGGGACGCCGCGGCATGGCTGACGAGAAGCTCTTCAATTACTACGAACGTCAGGACGTCCTACCGACGTTCGGGAATTTCAAATCGGCCGCCGAACTCGACGCATATGCCAGCCAGCGGCGCGAGCTGTTTTCAGACAAGCTGGTGCTGCCACCGCGACTGTTCCTCGATGCGGAGGTGCTCGAATTCGGTCCTGATTCCGGTGAGAACGCGCTGGTGTTCGCCGGCTGGGGCGCGAACATGACGCTCGCCGAACCGAACCGGCATGCGCATCCGAAAATCGAGGCCTATTTCGCGCATTTTGGCCTGACCGAGCGTCTGCGCGAGCTCGCATTGGCCGACGTCGAAGGATTTCGCAGCGAGCGCCGCTACGACATCATCGATGCCGAAGGTTTCATTTACACCGTGCAGCCGACTGAAAATTGGCTCGGCGTCTTCCACCGGCTGCTCAATCCGGACGGTTTCGCCATCGTGTCGTATTATGAACGCTATGGCGGCTTCTTCGAGCTCGCGCTCAAGGCAATCCATGCGGCCGGCAAGGCATTGTCAGGCCGTCCTGCACTGGAAACGGCGAAGTCGCTGTTCGAGGCGAAGTGGAACAGCATTCCGCACACCCGCAGCTTCGAATCCTGGCTGATGGACGTGCTCGAAAATCCGTTCGTCCGGCATCGGTACTTCCTCGACGCAACGGCCTTGTGCACGGCGGCGCATGCACAGGGATTCGACATCCATTCGGCGTGGCCAGCCTATCGCGACAGCCTGGACGTCTACTGGCACAAGAAGGTTCTCTCCGCAGACGAGAAGCTGCGACGTGCGGCGCGCCATCTCGACCGCAGCCGTCTCAGCTTCCTCGGCGGACGCAAGCTCTACCTGGTCGGCAAGGCCGATGCGGTGGCGGCGATTTCGGCATCGATCGAAACGCTGGTTCTCGACGTCGACGCGATGATCGACGACCCCTTCGGCGAGAGCCTGCCGCGCGTGGTCGCGAACCTTGCATCCTTACGCGAGGCGATCGGGACGACGGACATTCTCGCCGACGATGCTTCCGACATCGAAACGATCGTTGCCACGCTGGACAGCTTCCATCGCATCTTCAGCGCGATCGGGCGGCGGGATGCGTCGGCGGTCGCTGCCCTCACCCAGACTGATCCGGCGTTCATCAACACCTGGGGACAGCCGGCGCACTTCCTCGTCATCCGGAAGCGCTTCGGGGGATCATAGCCCAGTGAGGCCAGGCATTGGCATCATCGGAACGGGGATGGTCGGCCAGATGTGCCACCTCGCCAATTTCGTCGCCAATCCCGCCTGCCGCGTCGTCGCCATCGCCGATCTCCGGCCCGATCTGGCGGCCGCCGCCGCGCAGAAATTCGGTATCTCGCGAGTCTACGGCACGCACCGCGAGTTGCTCGCGGACGCTGCGGTGTCCGCCGTCGTGGTCGTGACGAAGCGGCGAGCCACCGGCCCGATCGTGCTGGACGCGTTGAAAAGTGGCCGGCATGTGCTGTCGGAGAAGCCGATGGCCTACACGACGGTTCAGGCCGCGTCGCTGGTCGAAGCGGCGCGGCGACAGCACCTCGTCTACAGCATCGGCTACATGAAGCGTCACGATGCCGGCGTGGCACGCGCGCTGGCCGAGCTGGCGCGCTTGCGCACGGACGGCTCGCTCGGACGCATCGTCGGAGCAAGAGGCTGGTGCTTCGGCGGCGACACCGGCCGATCGCAGGACAACTTCGTCATGACCAGCGAGACCCGGCCGGACGGGCTCGAGCTCTGGCAGGATGGTCCCGACTGGATGCCGGGCGCGTTGCGGCCTGGCTACGACAACTTTCTGAACGTGTTCAGCCATATCATCAACCTCGCGCGCTACCTGCTCGGATCGTCGCCGACTGTCGCCGAAAGCACCGTCGAGACTTCTGGCACTGCGACGGTGACGCTCGACTTCGAGGGCGTTGCCTGTGTGCTGCAGCTTGCGAACGGGCCTGAAGGTGCGTGGCGCGAGGGGCTGTCGATCGATTTCGAGCACGGCGCGGTGACCATCGAACTGCCCCCGCCCTTTGCCGAGCGGGAGGCGGAGGTCATCCTCGACCAGGGCAGACAAATCACGCGCTTGAGGGGTGAAGGCAGCTGGGCGTTTCGGCGTCAGGCTGATGCTTTCGTCGCCGACATCGTCGAACGAGGGACGCCGCTTGCGTCCGGCGCAGATTCGGTGACCGACATCGCGCTGGCCGAGGCGATCTGGAAGCGGCAAGTCAGCGGCCAGGCGTGACACTCTTGCTCGCGCCGTCGAGCGGCAGGATGCCGCCGATCGGGCCAAGCTTGATCGTGACCTCTGCAAGTTGGGAGAGCAATTCCGCAACATCGCAGCGCGCCAGCAACCGACACACGTAGTACTTCCGCGCCAGAATGTGGTTCGCCGCGGCTCCCGGCCCCGGCTGCAGCGAGATGGTTGCCTGCGGCCCCGTCGGATCGAAATGACGGAACGCACTTCCCGGAGCCTTCCGCGCCTCGTCCATCTCTCGGAGGATGTCGGGCCGCTCGGCACGCAGGGCAAATCCGAAGACCGGCTGATTGCCCCAGGCAAGGCGGAGCATGCCCGTGACTTCGGCGACACCGAAAGGCACGTGCCGCGACGGGTAGTCGAAGAAGCCATCATCGAGCGCATAAACCGTCGCCGCCGGCTGCACCCGGCTGGCAAGGTCGCGCGCCAAGGCCTGCTGCTTCAGGGCTCTCGCCTGCATGAAGACGTAGTCGCTCCATAGCATGCCGATCGACACGATCAGGCTTGCCCCGAATATCGCAGCAAAGGCGGCGCCGGGGCCCGTCCATCGTTCGGCCTGTCGCTTGAACGCCAGCAGTGTCAGCGCGAGCGGCACGCCGAACATCAGCAGGTGACGGCTCTCATAGAAATGCACGGAAGACGGCCGCAGGCCGGCGATCAGATACGGCGACGACAATGCGAGGAACAAGACCACGGCGAGTGCGAGCGGCACGGTGATCGCGCTTCTGGACGCGGTCGTCTTCGCGTCCCGACGCAGCAGCAACAATACGATTCCAACGAGGACTGCAGCCGCGATGAAGAGCGCAGGGACCTGAACCGCGGCGCGGATCGCGTGGGTGAGGACATCCCTGTAGCTGGCGGCGAAGAACGCCGACCACCCCCGCGCCAACTCGCCGAGGGTCGGAAAATGGGCGCCATAATGCTGTGCGTAGACGCCGATCCGCTTGAACCAGATATTGAGCGTGCCCCAATAGACCAGCGGAAGCACCACCAATTCCGGATAGCGCAGGACACAGCACCAGGCTGCGAGCCATGTACGGCGAACGAAGCCATGCGCCGCGTCTCCGCTCCGCCATATCGCAACGAACAGGCCGAACATCACGACGGCATACAGCACGATCGTCGAGTTGAGCGCGAAGCTCAGCAGGAACACCAGCGAAGCGAGCACACGAAGCAGCACGCGCCGCAGGCCGACGGCGCTGAAGGCGAGCGTCAACAGCCATGCACCGATGAACAATAGCCCGAAGCTGAACACGTAGACCGCATTCGCCTTGCCCGCCCAGAGTTGATAGCCGGGATAGGTCCAGACGATCAGCGCGAAGCCGACCGCTTCGGCGCGATCGAGCAGACCGAGCCGTGTCGCCGTCAGCACCAGACACACCGCGCCGAAGACGATTCCGGCGAGCGCCAGCGATACCATCACGACGACCGGGGCGCCGGTCCAGTTCGCGAACCTGTCGTAGCTGTAGAAAATCGGATGGCCGGCGCCATTCAGCAGGAAATCGATGTCGATGAAATAGTCCGGACGCGGCTTGAGCACCAGCCAGTCGTCCATGAAGATGCCGTCATTGAGGAGCATCGGCGCATGCGCAACCAGCAACACGACGATCAGGATGGCAATCGCTCGCAGCAACGGGGGCAAGCTCGGAGGGGAAAGGGAGGACATCGTCGGCGAGGATTCGCACGCCCACGCGGCGACCGCAAGGCCGGGGCGCCGGGGCTCCCTTGACCGCAAAAATGCGACCTCCTATAGACTTTTGCTCTGGCTGGGCCTGAGAGGCGTCCGGGACGATTTTCCACGATGAACATGCTCCCGGGCCCTGCGCAAGCCGCTGCGATTGGTCTCAGCATCGCCTTTCCATTGCTGTTGCTGTGCTACGCGCGCATCGCCGCCACCGGCGGATCGGGCCGCCGCTTCCGGCTGGGCTGCGTCACCATCGTCGTGCTCTACGCGATCGCCTGTCTCGCGCTTCCGGGGCAACGCCAGCTCGCGGACGTGCTTGGCGGTCTTCTGCTGTTGGGGACAGCGATGATGTTTTGCTACATCCTGTTCAGCCTGCTGGCCTGGGGCTTTACGCTGACGCTGCTCACGGCCCTCGTCCAGGCCGAACGTCCCCTCACCCTGGAGCAATGGGCCGAGGCGTACATGCAGGGCGGAGATCTCGGCACGTTCGCGCACAACCGCCTGAAGCTCCTGGTCGGCGCGGGAATGGTGATCACGGCAGACGGCAGGCTGGTCCCGACGGCCAAGGGGGTAGCGATCGCGCATCTCGCCAAGCTTGTTCGTTTGTCGACGGGCCTTGGGTGAGCGGCGCGATGTCCTTCGCCGTCGGGCTCATCGCCGTTGCCGCTTTCGCCCTGCTCGCGCCTGCCTTGCAGATCATGGCCCGCGCTCGTGCATGGCCGCTCGGACCCGTCACCCTGCTTGCGATCGCCGCACTCGTTTCGCATGGTCTCGGCGTGGCGCTCGGCATCGTCGCGATTCCGCAATTTCAGTATTGGGACGCCGCATCGATATTCGCATTTTGCGTCATGGCCTACGTTTTCGCCTTTGGCGCAGTGTACAAGTCGGTGTCCCTGGAGATCCTGCTCGGCCTCGTCGACCGCCCCGGTCGGACCGCGCCGCTTTCGGAGATCATCGAAAGGCAGGTTCCAGATTTGTTCCAGGGACGAATTGGGATCCTGGTCGATCGCGGCCTGGTCGAACGGGTCGATTCAGGCTTGTCGGCGACCACGGCCGGGCGGAAAATGGCAGCTCACGTCGGCCGGCTGCGCCGCGCCTTCGGCATCGGTGATACCAGCCTCTATGATTTTTCCGACTAGTTGCGCGGAACACACACATCGTCGGTTTCGTGCCGGTTGTGTGGATCATATCGGCGAGTCGCATTGTTCGCCCGGCGCAGATGACCTAGAGTTGCGCTGAGGGTTCACAAGTAAAGAGTGGCCGGCAACGGCGGTATCAAATGACACCTTCCAGGGCGGCAAAAAGGCTTACGATCGTCATTCCTGCTCTGAACGAGCAGGACAAGATCGCCGACACGATCGGCGGCGTGCTGCCGCTTGCCCGCGAGCTGCTCGACGATTTCGAGATCTTCCTGATCGACGACGGTAGCACCGACGCCACGGGCGCGATCATGGACGAATTCGCGGCCGGCGAGCCGCGCATCATCGTGCATCACAATGCCGTACGGCGCGGTGTCGGTGCCGGCTTCGAATATGCGCTGTCGCGCGCGAAATTCGATGCCATCACGCTCATCCCCGGCGATCACGCCTTCCAGAACGAAGGTATTGCCCGGATGTTCAAGGCGGCGGGCGCCGCCGACCTCGTCATTACCTATCGCGACAACCAGTCGGACCGCTCGGTCAATCGCTCGTTGCAGTCGCATTCGCTGCGGTTCATCCTGAACTGCCTGTTCGGCTACTGGCTGTCCGACTACCACAGCATGATCGTCTACCCCGTGAAATGGCTGCGCCAGATCGCGGTCAAGGCCGACGGCTACGGCTATCAGATCTGTGCCCTGATCTCGCTGCTCCAGCTCGGCCTCACCTACGTCCAGGTTCCGGTGAGCCTGAACGCGGAACTGAAGGGCTCGTCCCGCGCGCTGCGGCTGCGCACCTATTTCGAGCTCGGCGGGACCGTCTTTTCACTGCTGCGCCGCGTTCCCATCCGGAACGTCGATCTCAGCCGGATTCCCGCCGACGCGGAACGGACCCCGGCGCGCTAGGCCTCGCCGGGCCCCGACGCGGGACGTCCAGCACAGGGGCTGCAGGATCCCAGCGCGCACGCGGGACGCCTCCCCGCCAAGACCTAATCCAAGTCCTAATCTAAGTGATTGATTTGACTGGCAGGAGTGGCAGGGCTCGAACCTGCGACCCCCGGTTTTGGAGACCGGTGCTCTACCAATTGAGCTACACTCCTACGAACCCGCGTCGCCGCGGATCAGGGGCGCTTTCAAGCACAGAGAGCGGCCGGTTTGCAAGGGTGAACCGCGCCAGCTCCGCTTGTTTGTGCCGGGGGTTCTAGGCCACAGTCCATCGGCCATAATGAAAAATAATCGGGAGTGCCCATGACCGTTACAGCGACCGCCACAGCCGCCCCACAGGCCCCAAGGGCGCTCCATACCCCGGCTTTGCCGGAAGCCCGCCCGGAGACGCTCGGGCTGTCGCGGCCGCGCCTGCAGGCCATGTCGGACGCCTTCAAGCGCGAGATCGACAAGGGAACCGTTCCGGGGGTCACCGTGCTGGTGGCGCGGCGTGGCCAGATCGGCTGGTTCGAGGCGCTCGGCAAGCAGAGCCCGGCAGGCGCGGCGCCGATGGCGCGGGATTCGATCTTTCGCATCTTCTCGATGACCAAGCCGATCGTCTCGGTCGGCATCATGGCGCTGGTCGAGGACGGCCAGCTCCTGCTCAGCGATGCCGTCGCAAAGTTCATCCCGGAGTTCGCGAGCCAGCAGGTCGGCATCGTCAAGGACGGCAAGCTGGAGCTGGTGCCGCCGGCGCGGCCCATGACCGTTCAGGACCTGCTCCGCCACACCTCCGGCCTCACCTACGAGCACCAGGGCGACGGCCCCGTGCACAAGCTCTACCAGGAGTCCCGCGTCCGCAGCCGCAAGATCACCAATGCCGAGCACGCCGCGCTGGTGGCGAGCTTCCCGCTGGTCTGCCAGCCCGGCGCGGAATTCAACTACAGCCGCTCCACGGATATTTTGGGCCGCATCATCGAAGTCGTCAGCGGCATATCGCTCGGCTCGTTCCTCACCGAGCGCGTGCTCGCACCGCTGCAGATGGCCGAAACCGGCTTCTCGACAAGCCAAGCCAACGCCGGCCGCCTTGCTGAGCCGTTCGCGGCCGATCCCTGGACCGGCGACAAGGTCGCGCTGTTCAACATGCTCGAGCAGCCGGTGATGGAATCCGGCGGCGGCGGCCTGGTCTCGACCACGATGGATTATGCCCGCTTCTGCCTGATGCTGCGCAATGGCGGCACGCTCGACGGCAACAGGATCATCGGCCGCAAGACGCTGGAGCTGATGGCCTCCGATCACCTCGGGCCTGGCGTGCCCACCAATGGCACGCTGCTGTCGCCGGGCCATGGCTTCGGTCTCGGCTTTGCCGTGCGCCGCGAGGCCGGTATCGCCCCCTTCCCCGGCAGCGTCGGCCAGTATTTCTGGAGCGGCATTGCCGGTACGTTCTTCTGGATCGATCCGAAGGAGGATCTGTTTGCGGTGTTCATGAGCCAGGGGCCGGGCCAGCGCGACTACACGCGGACCCTGGTTCGGGATTTGGTCTACGCGGCAGTGGAGTGAGCGCTGGTTGTATCGAATCGGGCGGCGAGCTCGGTGCAACCTCTCCCGCTTGCGGGCTACGGCATTCACACATCGAAGTTGAAGACGGGCAGAATGTCTGATTCCGTGTTGTTCTCATTGTCGAGGAGGATGGCATGGAGCTTGGACTGGGACGGTTTGGCGACCGTCGCCTGGAAAAAGGGGGGCCTTTCTGCTGGGCCGGCTGGTGGCGTCGGGCGGCCGAAGGCTGCGGGTGCGTCGATTGGGCGGCAATCGGGCGGGAGAGATTCGCCTGACCCGGCTTTTGCGTAACGAGGCGTTCACCTGCGAGGAGATGCTGGCAGAGGCGGCCAGACGGACCTCGGAACGTTGCCTGGGGCGGCATGTGCTGGCGATCCAGGACACGACCGTGCTGCGCTCGGAAGGCGGGGGAGGCGAGTATCTGCATGCCGTATTGGCTCTGGATGCCGAGGATGGCGCAATCCTGGGACTGATCGACGGCTGCTTCTTGGAGCGCCATGGCGGCCGGCGTGCAGGGCGGCGAGCCACT
>NZ_LBJW01000098.1:0-177814 GCF_028128865.1 Bradyrhizobium sp. CCBAU 11357
GCGGAGTGCACCAACTACTTCAAAAACTCAGGCTATGTTTCCGTGTAAATACATCATGCTCTAGGACAGCTCTGTTGCGTCGTCGCGTGACGCCTCGATCCATGGATGACCGGTTTTCCGCCTTGCGCGGCTAGCCAGCAGATTTCGTTTGCCTTACGTTCCTTCCGGATAGCCTGCGGGGAATGCTGTTGCGTCTCATTAAGCCGATAACAGAATCAGAACTTGGACTTTGGCGGTTTCAGAGTTTCGCGATGTGGGGGGCATGCATCGGCGCTGTTGCGGCCGGTATCGTTGCCTATCTGATCTTGAACGCCACCAAGTTGCGCCTGGGCGTAAATCTCGCGCAGGACTTTCCCGTCATCGAGGCACATGTCACGGGCGATGCGGCAATCAAGCGTGCCGAGAAGATCTTCTATCTGCTGTTCTATGTGTTCGGCGCTGTCTTGGCCTTCGCGGCACTCAGGCTCCGGAGACCGTTCGAAGGGCGGTCGCTCGTTCTGTTTTACGTCTCGATGCTGGCGATGGTCCTGTCCCTGGAGACATTCCTCCGCGACGCATTCCAGCAAGAACTTCACATTGTGGCGTTGACCGTCGCGGTCTTGGCGATCTTCGTACCCTTCGTGAAGCAAATCCGGCCCCACGGAAGCATCGAGGGTGCGCCAGAACTCAGGCCGATCACCTTTTTTGAATTTGAGCGGATCGACGCTGCGCTGATCGCGGCACTGCTGGCCCTGACACTGCCCTTGAGCGTACAACGTTTGGCCGGCCAGGCTGCAACCAATCCTCACGCGGTATCGTTCCTCGTCGGACCGGCCCTCTATCAATTTAGCGATGGCCTGGTGCCGGGCCGGGACTTCCTGTCCTTCTATGGATACGGACCGTCCCATTTGTTCGGAATGCTCCTGCCCCCCGACCCGAACGTTCTATATTTGCGTTACGTCGGTTTCGTTGCCACCTGCATCGCAATCTATCACCTGTCGGCCTATTGGGTGCTGCGCGAGTTCTTCCAGAGCAGGGCGCTACCCTTCGTGCTGACGGCGGTATTTCTTGCACTGTGCCAGTTCGGCGAGGCCGAAGGATTCTCCGGACCATCCGCTCTGGCCATCAGGTACATGTTCGTGTTCATCGCCACGGGCATCCTCGCGCACCTCATGGTCCAGCCTTCGGGTTGGTCGTTGGCGGCGCTATCCGCCGTCTGCGCGATCTCGATATTCTGGAACACCGAGACCGGGATCTATACCTGGCTCGTGGGGTGCGCGGTGTTGTCGGCGCGGATCCTCGAAAGACGCTGGCCCTGGGAGGTCGCGGCATTCACCGGGCTGTCTGCCGTGATCTTGCTCGCGTTGTTCGGCGCGGCCTACGGTCCTGCCGTTCTCACGATGGACTTCCTGCGCGTCCTGCTTGCGCCGATCGCCCTGCACAGCGTCTCGAACTGGGTCGGCGTGCCGATGAACTGGGAGCCCGGCTTCGGGACGTTCTATCAGTTGATCTTTCCGGCGATGGCTATCGGCACGGCTATCAGCGTTGCCGCAACTTGGGCAAGATCTCGCTCGATCGAACGGGCCTATCTTCTCGTCCTCTCGATCGTCGCGCTGGTCTTCATGGCCAAATGGATGAATCGGTCGCTTGATGCGGTGTGGCAGCAAAACGCCTTCGCCTTTCTTGCCATTGGCGCGTGGTGGTGCCGGGCGGCATTCCGCGCAGTCCTCGGCCGCCAGACGTCGCAAACCATCCCTGCCGTTTCGCTGGCGGCAACGGCCGTGCTCTCGTTCGCCGTGCTCTTCAATGCGAGGGATCGTCAACAGAACGTGACGATCGGGCTGCCGTCCTATCTGCAGTATCCGAGCATCGCCAGCCTGAAGTTGGGACGCGGAGCGGGAAAGGTCAACTTGCACCTCGATCGCAGCGACTTCGACTTGATCAACAAGGCCGTGCCGCCCCACGGTCGCCTGTTGTTGCTGTCGGACCGTGATTGGCTCGTTCTTGCAACCGCCGGCAGAGCGCCCAAGAGCTACTTTCTTCCGTTCCGGGATACGTTCAGCCCCGAACATGTCACTCGCAGCTTTGCCGGGTCCGATCACTTCATTTTGGAGCGCGGCGCAACATACGAGTATGACTGGCTCAAGACGATAACGGAGCAAATCCTATCGTCAGAGTTTGAACGCACCGAAGAATCAGCCGGCTTCATTCTCTACCGCAGGAAGACGTGAACGGGGCATCGAGGCATCCGATCCCGACGTGACGTCAGGCCTGATCTGACGCAGGCGCGCTTGCCGGTTGAGTGCGCCCGTTCGTCGTCGCGATCCAGATCCCGGCAAATACCGCGACGATGCCGGCCGCTAGATTCCAGCGCAGCGGCTCGTGCAGCAGCCAGGCGCCAACGAACGACGCGGTGATCGGATTCACGGTCACCGAAATCGCAACCCGCGTGGGCGTCGTGCGCTCCAGCGCAAAGGCCCAGAGATAGAAAGTCAGCGCCGCGCCTAAGGCACCGAGATAGAGGGCCGCCAGCCATTGCGGCGTGCCGAAGCCTGCGACGGGCGCAAAGCTGCCGCGGACATACGAGAGCAGGATCAGGCAGATCGCGCCCGCAGCCATGCTCATCGTGGTGAAGGCGATCGGGCTGGAGCGCCGGATCAGCGGCTTCGACCAGATGCCGTAGAGCGCCATGCACAGCGCAGCCGCCATCATCAGAAGATCGCCGCGCCAGGCGCCTGACGGCGCCGAGGTCAGGTCGGAGAGCAGCGCGACCGCAACGCCCAAGGTTGCAATCGCGACACCGACCGATTTTCGCCACGTCAGGGCTTCGGCGCCGAACGCGGCCCCGATCACCAGCGACAGGAGCGGCAGCGTCGACAGCGCGAGCGCGCCGCGCGCGGCGGTCGTGCAGATCAGCGACGCGTTGAACAGGATCGGGAACAGCGCGAAGAACAGCATGCCCAGTCCGATTGCTGCAGCCCAATCCCCTCGTCCCGGCCATCGATCGCCGCGCAGCAGAGTCAGCGGCAGCAGCAAGAGAAAGCCGATGCCGAACCGGAACGAGCCGATCGCCATCGGATCGAGGCTGTTCACGAGGTAGCGCGTGGCGCCGATCGAAGTCCCGCCCAGCGCGCTCGACAGCACCGCGGCCAGAACGCCAAGAATCTCGCCCACGATCCCTCCCTTGATATTTCGCAAGCAGCATAGGAGGCGCGCCGAAACAGGGAATGGAATTTCCGTGATGCCAGGATAAGCTTTTGTCATGAGCTCACCCGTGCTCGATCCTGATCTGCTGAAGGCGTTTGCCGCCGTCGCCGAGCATCGCTCCTTCACGCGCGCCGCCACGACGCTCAACCGGACCCAATCGGCGGTCAGCGTCCAGATCAGGCGCCTGGAAGAACGGCTCGGCACAAGACTGTTTCAACGCACCCGGGCCGGCGTCGCATTGACCGCACCGGGCAATGAACTTCTCGTCTATGCAAAGCGGCTGCTCGACCTCAATGCAGAGGCTGTCAATGCACTCCGCGCGCGTAAGCGCGAAGCGGTGGTCCGCCTCGGCGTGATGGACGACTACGGTACCATCGTCATTCCGCCATTGCTGGCGCAATTCGCCAAGAGCCATCCGGAGATCCGGGTCGAAATCGAGACCGGGCTGACGGCAACGATGCCGGCCCGGCTCGGTGAGGCCTATGATCTGGTCATCGCCATGCACCCGGAAGGACATGGCGATGGCGAACTGTTGCGGCGCGAGCAGGCGGTCTGGGCCGCCGCGACGTCATATTCGGTCCGGCCGCACGACACACTACCCGTCGCGCTCTATCCGCATGGCTGCCTGTTCCGACAATGGGCCGCGGACGCCCTCGATGCCGCCGGCCTGCCCTGGCGTCTCGCCTTTGTCAGCCGCACGCTTGCGGCGGTGGAAGCGATCGCGGCGCAGGGGCTTGCGATTACGGTCGTAAAAGCCCGCACCCTGCCGCCCCGCCTGCGTATTCTGTCGGACGGCCTGCCGCCGCTGCCGGGAGCGGACATCCGCCTCCACCGCGCACGCAATCTGTCGCGTGCGGGCGGCCTGCTGGCGGATCATTTACAGCTTGGGATTTCGCAATCGGCGTCCCATATCCTGCCCTGACGCGTTGCTGCCGACCGGTTTAGCTGGACGGCTGCAAAGCCGCGAGCAAACCTGGATAGACGAGCCGTGAACATTTCCTTTTATGACCTTTCGGTGTGGGTGCTGCCCCTGGTGTTCGCCATCACCTTCCACGAGGCTGCGCACGCCTTCGTCGCGGACCGGCTCGGGGACAACACGGCCTCGCAACTCGGCCGCGTCAGCTTCAACCCGCTGAGGCATATCGACCCGTTCGGCACCCTGATCCTGCCGGCGATGCTGCTGTTCGCGCATTCGCCGTTCCTGTTTGGCTATGCCAAGCCGGTGCCGGTGAACTTTCGCAAGCTCAACAACCCCAGGCTCGACATGGTCTGGGTGGCGTTGGCCGGGCCCGTCACAAACATCCTGCTGGCGCTCGCGGCGGCCGTCGCCTTCCACGCCCTGCCCCTGGTGCCCGCAAGCTCGGCAAAGTGGGTTGCCGACAATCTGAAGAATGCGCTCATCATCAACGCGATCCTGGCGGTCTTCAACATGATGCCGATCCCGCCGCTGGACGGCGGCCGCGTCGCGGTCGGCTTGTTGCCGCGGGCGCTCGCCTTGCCGCTGGCCCGACTCGAGCCGTTCGGTATGCTGATCCTGATCGGGCTCTTGATCCTGCTGCCGCTCGCGGGCTCGCAGTTCGGTCTAAATCTTGATGTTATTTCAGCAATACTGCGAACGTTGACCGGTTATGTGATTCAGGCTGTTCTCTTCCTGACCGGCAACGCGTAGTTGAACCTGACATCCGAACCCATGCCGAAGGGCCAGAGGCCGACTTGGTCAAAGCTGCCGATATGCTGATCGCGCGACGCGCCGACACCCGGGCCCGCGCCGATTTCGCCACCTGGAAGATGATGGCCAAGCTCAACGGGGCGTCCGCGCTGCCTCCGGAGGCCCAGGAGTTCCTGGCGAGCTATCAAAACCTGCTGGCGCAGATGAGCGAGGGCGAAGCGACCGAGGCCACGATCGGTGCGATCTACAAGGCCTATTACGTCGAAATGGGCGGTGCTGGAACCCCGCCCGACGTCCGTCCCCGCCAAGCCAAGCCGGCAGCGGACAATGTTACCGCCTTCCGGCGCCCGGCGCCGAAGCCGAAGAGCGCTGGCTTCTTCGGGGCAGGCGCAGTCAGCGGAGCCCAGAAACGGCCCCTCCCCGTGGCGCTGATCTTCGCCTGCCTGGTCGTGGTCTATGTCGGGATCCGGCTCTACTGGCGCTGAGCCGTCTTTTTCTTCTTCGCATCCGGCGGCGTGAAAATGATGTCCACGGTCCGTTCGAACCGGTCGTCGGTCAGTCCGGCAGGCGGCTGCGGGATCGGATCGGACTTGCGGACGATTGACAGCGCCGCAGCATCGTAGGCTGCATCTCCCGACGATTCCGCGACTTCGACCGACAGCACGTTGCCTTTCCGGTTGATCGCAAAGCTCACCTTGACCTTCTGGTTATTGGGCTGCTTGCCCTCCGGATTGACCTTGTGAGCCGCGAGATGCGCGCTGATCTTGCGGTTCCAGTCGGCCGTGATCTTCAGGATGTCCTTGCCAAGCCCCAGGACCGGTGCCAGGGCCTTCTCGGCTTCGCGCGCGTCCTCGTCGAGCGTCTGCCGCGCACTTGCTACCGACTTCGGCGATGCCTCGGCCGCGGGCGTTTCGACCGCCTGAATCTTCGGATCGTCTTCCGTTGGCTTCTTCGTGTTGTTCTCGGTCACGACGCGATCAGGATCCTCGACCTCCTGCGACTGGTCCTTCGGAAGCTCCGTCTCCTTGGTCTCGGCCTTCTGCTCGGGAAGCGCCTGCTGCTCCTGCATCGCTTCGCTGTCAGGCCCAGGCGGCAGATCGGTATCGGGCACCTTGGGCGAAGCCATCTCGACCGCGAACTCCGCCCCGGCCGCACCAAGGCCATCGCCGTCGTCGTCGGCGCGCAAATGCGCCAGCGCGAGCGCAGCACCACCGAGATGGAGCGCGAGCGCGGCGACCGCCGCCACGATCCAGAGCTTTCGGGATGGTCTCGGTTCGTCCGACATGGCTGGCCTTTAAGGCTGAGCGGCGCCTGCCGCAGGCGCCCCCGGCGCGCCTTCCAGCGCGACCAGCTTCACCCGCGTATAGCCGCCCGAGCGCAACAGCTCCATCACACCCATCAACTCGCCATATGGCACCGAGCGATCGGCGCGCAGGAAAACATACTTGTCCTTGCTCATGTCGGAAAGGCCGTCGAGGGTCCCGATCAACTCGGCCCGGTGAACAGGGTTCTCTCCGATCGCGAGCGTCAGGTCGGGCTTGATGCTGAGATAGGTCGGCTTGTCCGGCTTCTTCTGCGGCGTCGCACTCGACGTCGGCAGATCGATCGGCAGGTCGACGGTGGACAGCGGCGCGGCGACCATGAAGATGATCAGCAGCACCAGGATGACGTCGATGAACGGCGTGACGTTGATGTCATGCGTTTCCGAGAAATCGTCGTCGTCGTCGTTGTCTGCGAGCGAAACGGCCATGGTCTACTCCGCCGCGCGCGAATGCACGCTGCCGTGGCTGCGGTCGAGATCGCGCGAGAGCAGCCGCCCTGCCGCGCCCGAGGCGCGGCTGACGAGCTCGAGATAGCCCTTCGTCACGCGCGAGAAGTGGTTGTAGATGATGACGGCGGGAATGGCGGCCACGAGCCCGATCGCGGTGGCGAGCAGCGCCTCGGCGATACCGGGCGCGACCACGGCAAGGTTCGTGGTCTGCGACTTCGAAATGCCGATGAAGCTGTTCATGATGCCCCAGACCGTGCCGAACAGGCCGACGAAGGGCGAGGTCGAGCCGATCGTGGCGAGCACACCCATGCCGATGCGGATGCGCCGCTGCTCCGCACGCACGATCTCGGCAAAGCTGGACGCCGCGCGCTCCTTGATGCCGGCATCGCTGGACAGGCCGGCCGACATCCGCGCCTCGCGCAGCGCCGCCGCCAGGAACGACGGCAGGATACCCTCCTTGGTGCCGAGCGCCATCTGCGCCTCGGCGAGCGAGCGCGCCTCCGCGACCTTCTTCAACGCCGAACGCAGCTTGCCGGAGGCGACCGACAGCTCTATCGACTTGGCGATGAAGACGGTCCAGGTCATCAGCGAGGCGAAGGCGAGCCCGATCATCACCGCCTTCACGATGACGTCCGCCGACATGAACATCACCCAGGGCGACAATTCCTTCATGGCCGGCGCGATGGCCGCCGCCTCGGGCTTCGCACTCGCGGGATTGCCGGCCACGGGGGCGGCGCCGGCAACGGCGGGAGCCGTCGAGGCCGCAGGCGCAGCCGGCGCGGCTGCCGGCGGAACGGTTCCGGCCGTGGACGGCTGAGCCGCCGATTGGGCCGTCGCCGGCGGGCTTTGCGTCTGGGCAGAAACGGGGGACGCGAACCAGGCGGCCGCCAGCATCAAGGCTGCGGCAAGGCTTGCTTGGAAGGACATGGTCTTCATACTTCGGCCCAGTAGCGAATGAGGTTGTGATAGATACCCGTCAATTTGACCGTTTCGGGATCGTCACGCCCGAGCCGTTCCACCAGCGCCTGTATCGCGGTGTCGAGGTCAAAGATCATGCTCCGGGCTTGATCGTCCCGTATCATGCTCTGAAGCCAGAAGAAAGACGCAACCCGCGTTCCCCTGGTCACCGGCGTGACGAGGTGGAGGCTGGTCGAGGGATAGAGCACGCAGTCCCCGGCTGGCAACTTGACTTCATGGGAGCCGTAGGTGTCCTCGATCACAAGTTCGCCACCGTCGTAATCCTCCGGCTCGGCGAGGAACAGCGTGACCGACAGGTCCGTGCGGATGCGAAGGCCGGTCAGGCGGTCGCCGCGGATCGCATTGTCGACGTGCAGGCCGAAATGGTGGCCGCTGTCGGCCGCATAGCGGTTGAACAGCGGCGGGAAGATCTGCAGCGGAATCGCCGCCGCAATGAAGCGCGTGTTGGACGTCAGCGCCGAGATGATGCGGTTGCCGAGTTTGCGCGCGACCTCGCCGTCCGGTGGTAGCTGTTCGTTGCGCTTGACCATCGCCGATTGCGCACCGGCGGTGGAGCGGCCGTCCTCCCATTCGCTGGCGTCCATGATGCGGCGGAAATCCGCCACATCATCCTTGCTGAGAACGCCAGGCAAGCACGTCAACATGATCAGAACTTCGCTGTGGTCACGACGTAGAACGCCCGTCCCGGCGCGACCGCAACGAACGGCACGTTGCTGCGATAGAACGAGTCGTAATAGAGCTTGTTCGTCAGGTTCTGCGCGTAGAACTTCATGCTCCAGTTCTGGTCGATCTTCTTCTCGACGAACGCGTCGAAACGCCAATAGCTCGGCAGCTCGTTGGTGTTGGCCGCGAACGTGCCGCCATAGACCTTGGAGCGATACACTGCCTGGCCGCCAAGCTCCCAACCGCCGTCGAACTTGTACTTGGTGAGCATGCTGAACGACTGGTGCGCGATGTTGGCGAGTTGCAGCCCGAGATTCGAAGCAACGCCGCTCTGCGTGACCTTGGACTGCATCAGCACCAGGCCGCCGAAGATGCTCCAGCGGTCGGTGATCTTGCCTTCCGCTTCGATGTCGATGCCTTGGATCCTGTAGGCTGCACCCGATGTGAGCAGGTTGTTGACGGTCTCGCGCGCGTTGTCCTTGTTGGTCTGGAACAGCGCACCGGTCACCAGCAGGTGGCGATCCGCAAGCTCCCATTTGGTGCCGACCTCGATCGCCTTGTTGCGCTCGGGCCCGAGCAACAAGGTCGAGTTGGGAGGAACACCGCCGTAGTCGGTGCCGGTCGCATCCAGCTCCGACCCGAACGGATTGGCCGAAGTCGCATAGGCTGCATAGACGCTGCCGATCGACATCGGCTTGTAGACCACACCGACATTGTAGTTCACCAGATCGGCGTTCTGCTTCACATAGCTCGCATTGTTGGATGCGCTCTGGCTGTAGCCGTCGTAGCGCACACCGCCGTTGACGATGATCGTGTCCTGCCAGTTCGCGGTGTCCATGACATACACGCTGCTGGTGTTGACGCCGTAGCGGGTCGGATTGCCGACGAGTGACGGAATGCCGAAGGGAATGTTGGTGTATTGCGGGGAGTAGAGATTGACACCCGTCACCGCGCCCGTGCTGGTGAAGGGCGAACCGGCCAGTTCGGACGCGAGACCGGCATAACGATCGATCGAGATGTTCTCGTTCGAATATTCGACGCCGAACACCGCCGTGTGCTTGACCCCGCCGGTGTCGAGCTTGAACGTGGCCTCGTTCTGGTTGGCCCATACGTCGACGTTCTGGTAACGGCTCTGCGCGCTCGCCGTCGTGGTCCAGAGCAGCGGGTTGGGGCTGGTCGTATTCGGGTTCTGCGGCAGCGTGCCGATGTAGTTGAGCAGCGAGTGCTCGCCGCGCACCTTGCTGGTCAGGGTGATCGCCTCGTTGACCTTGTACTCGATGGTACCGGTACCGAAATCCTGCCGCGCGGTCTGGAAGTCGCGGTTGAGGAATCCGTACCAGTTGCCACGCGGAATGCCCGCCGACGTCACCGGCACGTTGCCCTGCTTGTAATAGGGCACGCCGAAATCGGGATAGCCGCTGAGGTCGGTATGGACGTAGTTCGTCGTGATCTTGATGTCGTTGGTCGGGGTGTACTTGGTCGAGATGAAGCTGCCCCAGCGATTGTCGGTCACGTAGTTGCGCCCGGCGACGTTGGCGTCCTGGAACAGGCCGCCGGCGCGCACCGAGAAGGTGGTATCGATGACCTGGTTGACGTCGAGCGTGACGCGCTTGGTCATGTCGGTGCCAAACTCGCTGTCGATGCGCTTGAAGTTGACGTCGCCGGCCTGCTTGGTGACGATGTTGATGGCGCCGCCGGCGGTGCCGCGGCCGGCATAGGAGGATGCAGGTCCGCGCAGAATCTCGATCTGTTCGGTGAAGAAGTTCTCGCGGATGGAAACGGCGGGATCGCGGATGCCGTCGATGAAGACGTCGTTGCGCGCGTCGAAGCCGCGGATGAAGAAACGATCGCCGAAAGCGTTGCCGCCCTCGCCCGTGCCGAGCGTCACGCCTGCGGTCGAGCGCCCGATCTCCTTCAGCGTCGTGGCGTTCTTGTCCTCGAGCACCTCCTTGCTGAGCACGGTAATGGTCTTCGGCGTGTTCAGCATCTTCTCGGGAAACTTGCCCGAAGCCTGGACGTGATCGACCTTGTACGGCGCAGCCGGATCCGCGTACGGATTGCTGTTGGGAGCGCCGGACGGCGTGGCGGGCGCCGCCTGCTGCACCGGCTGGCGCTGCGCGGCACGGCGAAGCGCGTTGCGGGCACGGACCTGCTCGGGCGAAGGCTTCGAGGCCGTCGGACGCGGACGCTCGACCGGAGCATCGACCGTCACCGGCGGCAGGTTCGACTGCTGCGCCTGCGCGCCGCTCGACACCGACGCCACCGCGATCAAGCTCGCGACCGCTGAAACTTTCTTGCCGGAAACGCCCGCGGACCTCTCATCCATCGGATCGAACGCTACGACCGAACGCAACGACTTCGGTGCGACCACCTGCCCCATTACCAAACGCCCCATCTTCCTGTTCGCTCATTCACTTCGAACGAGCGATGGGCCGTTGGTATCGGCCGCAAAATAGCGGGTCAATGCGAGCCGTTCGCGAGAACCTTTGAATTGGTCCAGATCAAAACGATTCTAAACTGTAGTTTGAAATCGTTCTAAGACGAGACTGGACTCGTTCTAAACAGCGGCGATCGCGCATCGCTCTCAGTCGCTGCTCGGCGGCTTCATCAGCGAGAACAATTCGTCGACAGTCTTCTGCGCAACGGCGCGCACGCGATCGGTGCTGTCCATGCCGGCGATGTTGACGCCGCTGACGACGGCTTTGATCTCGTCGCGAAAGTCGGTGAGGAAGCGCAAGGGATCGCGCTGCTCGTTGGCGACACGCGCGATCAATCCCGTGATCAGAATCTGGCACGCGATCAGCTTGCCGTTCAGCTCGTCCATGCTTCGCTCCGTGTGATGCGGCGCCGATATGGACGATGCCGAAATCCCTGACAACCGAAACGGCCACGACGCAACTTAGAACCGTTCTTGCGGTTGATCCGAACCACGGCCCGGCGCGAAGCCGATCGGCCCTGAGCACACCACTTCGCGTGCTGCGCAAGAATGGCACGCCGAACGCTCGCGGCGGGAAAATGCAGCCCTGCACACCGCCGCGCCAGCGAGCTGCCTACACGGTGCAAAGCTTTCCAATTGTTTAGGATTCTCAACTGATAGTGCTGTTTACACTGGAAGTTGGCGTGTATTATACATCATATGGAACCGTACGATTGCCCCGATATTCGTAGCCGAGGGCATGCGAGCCGATACGAGACGACATGAAAAAGTCCCGGCCGATCCTTTGGCTTCTGATCATCGCGGCCGTGGCCTCCGCGGGCTATTATGGTTGGCAGAAATTCGGCTCGTCCGAGGCTGGAAAAGTCCAGACCGCACAAACCGCTCAAAAAGGCCCGCCTCGCCCCTCCGCCGTCCCCGTCAGCGTTGCACCGGTCCAGAAGACCGACTTTCCGGTCTATTTGACCGGTCTCGGCACGGTTCAGGGCTTCAACACGGTCCAGGTCCGAACCCGCGTGGATGGCCAGATCGACAAGCTCGAATTCAGGGAAGGCCAGATCGTCAAGCAGGGCGATCTCCTGGTCTCGATCGATCCCCGCCCCTATCAGGCCACGCTTGACCAGGCCAAGGCCAAGAAGGCGCAGGACGAGGCCAGTCTCGCCAACGCCAATCTCGAGCTCCAGCGCGCCACGAAGCTCGGCGAATTTGCCACCGCCCAGCGCGTCGACACCCAGCGCACCACCGTGGCTCAGCTCACCGCGCAGATCGCCGCCGATGATGCCGCGATCTCCAACGCCCAGACCCAGCTCGATTACACCCAGATCAAGGCACCGATCACCGGCGTTGCCGGCCTGCGTCAGGTCGACATCGGCAACATCGTCAACGCCTCCTCGCAGACCGCCATCGTCACCATCTCGCAGGTCGAGCCGATCGCGGTGATCTTCACCGCGCCGGAAGACCAGCTCCCCTATATCAGCGAGGGCCAGAAGGCCGGCGCGCTCAAGGTGATCGCCTTCACCACCGACGGCAAGAAGACGCTGGCCGAGGGCAAGCTCGCTGTGATCAACAACCAGGTCGACACGAGCAGCGGCACGATCCGGCTCAAGGCGGTGTTCGACAACAAGGAAAACACGCTGTGGCCGGGCCAATCGGTCTCGACGCGGCTGCTGGTGCGAACGCTGAAGGATGCGACCGTAGTTCCGGATGACGCGGTCCAGCACTCCACCAACGGGCTCTACGCCTACACGGTCAATCAGGACAACAAGGCCGAGCTGCACAAGGTCAAGGTCAGCTATGGCATCGACGGGCGTTCGGTCATCGAGGAAGGCTTGAGCCCCGGCCAACAGGTGATCGTCGGCGGTCAGTTCAAGGTCCAGCCCGGAAGCCTGGTGTCGACTGCGGTGGCAAGCTCGGATCCGGCCCAGAACAAGGTACGACAGCAATGACCGAGGGCGGGATTTCGGCACCATTCATCCGATATCCCATCGGCACCTCGCTGCTGATGGCCGGCATTCTCTTCGTCGGCCTGGTCGCCTATCCCCTGCTTCCGGTCGCGCCGCTGCCGCAGGTGGACTTTCCGACCATCCAGATCACCGCCAACCTGCCCGGCGGCAGCCCTGAGACGATGGCTTCGTCCGTGGCACAGCCGCTCGAGCGGCAATTCGCCCAGATCCCGGGCATCGCGCAGATGACCTCGACGAGCTATCTGGGCACGGCGTCGATCACCATCCAGTTCGACCTCAACCGCAACATCGACGGCGCCGCCAACGACGTACAGGGCGCCATCAACGCGGCCAGCGGCCAGTTGCCGAAAAACCTGCCGTCGCCCCCGACCTACCGCAAGGTCAACCCCGCCGACGCGCCGATCCTGCTGCTGTCGGCGACATCGGAGACGCTGCCGCTGACCACCGTCAGCGACTCGGTCGACGCCCAGCTCGCCCAGCAGATCAGCCAGCTCTCAGGGGTCGCCCAGGTCTTCATCGGCGGCCAGCAGAAACCTTCCATCCGCATCCAGGTCGATCCCGCAAAGCTGGTCGCCAAGGGCCTGTCGATGGAGGACATCCGCAGCCAGATCGCGATCACCACGGTCGACAGCCCCAAGGGCAATATCGACGGCGAGAAGCGCGCCTATACGATCTACGCCAACGACCAGCTCACGCACGCGAAGGACTGGAACGACGTCATCATCGCCTATCGCAACGGCGCCCCGTTGCGGATTCGCGACATCGGCCAGGCGGTCAGCGCCGCCGAAGACGCCAAGCAGGCGGCCTGGGCGAACGGCAAGCGCGGCGTGTTCCTGGTGATCTTCAAGCAGCCGGGCGCCAACGTCATCGAGACCGTGGACCGGATCAAGGCGACCCTGCCCCGCCTCGTGGCGGCGATCCCGCCCGCGATCAAGATCGAGCTCATCAGCGACCGAACCACCACCATCCGCGCCGCGGTCGAGGACGTCCAGTTCACGCTGCTGCTGACCATCGCCCTCGTGGTCATGGTCATCTTCATCTTCCTGCGAAGCTTCTGGGCGACGGTCATTCCCACTGTCACGGTGCCATTGGCGCTGCTGGGTGCCTGCGCCTTGATGTGGGTGGCCGGCTATTCGCTCGACAATCTGTCGCTGATGGCGCTCACCATCGCGGTCGGCTTCGTGGTCGACGACGCCATCGTGATGCTCGAGAACATCACGCGCTACATCGAGGAAGGCGACTCGCCGATGGAGGCCGCCTTCAAAGGCTCCAAGGAAATCGGCTTCACCATCGTCTCCATCAGCATCTCGCTGGTCGCGGTGCTGATCCCCCTGCTCTTGATGGGCGGCATCATCGGGCGCCTGTTCCGCGAATTCGCCGTCGTGCTGGCGATGACGATCTTCGTCTCGATGTTCGTGTCGCTGACGCTGACGCCGATGATGGCCTCGCGCTTCCTGCGCGCCCATGGCGAGGTCACCCACGGCAAGCTCTATCAGTGGAGCGAGCGCGCCTTCGACGGCATGCTGCGCGGCTACGAATACGTGCTCGACCACGCCCTGGCCTGGCGGCGCACCACGCTCGCGATTTTCTTCGTCACGCTCGGCCTGTCGGTCTACCTGTTCGTGCTGATCCCCAAGGGCTTCTTCCCGCAGCAGGACGTCGGCCTGATCACGGCCACGTCTGAAGCCTCGCAGGACATTTCGTTCAAGGAGATGCAGCGCCGACAGGTCGAGCTCGGCAAGATCGTGATGGACGACCCCGACGTCGCAACGATCGCCATGAACATCGGCGGCAGCGGCCGTGCCGGCAACAACGGCAACATGTTCATCACGCTCAAGCCGCGCAACGAGCGGGAGGCGTCCGCTCAGCAGATCATCGCGCGGCTGCGTCCGAAGCTCGAGAAAGTGCCGGGCGCGCGCCTCTATATGCAGGCGGCCCAGGACGTCCGGCTCGGTGGCCGGCCGACGCGCACGCAGTTCGAGTTCACCCTGCAGGACGCAGATCTCGCCGAGCTCAACGAATGGGCGCCGAAGATCCTCGCCAAGATGCAGACGCTGCCGGAGCTGCGCGACGTCGCGACCGACCAGCAGACGCAGGGCACGACGGTCCAGCTCAAGATCAACCGCGACACTGCGGCCCGCTACGGCATCCAACCCCAGTTGATCGACGACACGCTGTATGACGCCTTCGGACAGCGGCAGGTCACGCAGTACTTCACGCAGCTCAACACCTACAAGGTGATCCTGGAAGTCCTGCCGGAAATGCAGGGCGATCTCGAGACGCTGAACAAATTGTATCTGAGATCGCCGCTGACCGGCGACCAGGTGCCGCTGTCGACCTTCGCGAGCTGGACCACTGATCCGGTCCGCCCGCTCTCGATCAGCCATCAAGGCCAGTTCCCGTCGATCACGATCAGCTTCAATCTCGGGCAAGGCGTTGCGCTCGGCCAGGCCACCGAGGCCGTGCAGCGGGCGATGGCCGAGCTCGGCGCACCGGCGACGCTGAATTCGAGCTTCCAGGGCACCGCGCAGGCGTTCCAGCAGTCGCTCGGCACCGTGCCGCTCTTGATCCTCGCCGCGCTCGTCGTGGTCTATCTGATCCTCGGCATTCTCTACGAGAGCTACATCCATCCGATCACGATCCTGTCGACGCTGCCTTCGGCCGGCGTCGGCGCGCTCGCGATCCTGATGGCGGCCGGCTTCGACTTCAGCCTGATCGCGCTGATCGGCATCATCCTCCTGATCGGCATCGTGAAGAAGAACGGCATCATGATGGTCGACTTCGCGATTGCCGCCGAGCGCGACGAGCACAAGACGCCGGAGGAATCGATCCGCCAGGCCGCGCTGCTGCGCTTCCGCCCGATCATGATGACGACGATGGCGGCCCTGCTCGGCGGCGTGCCCCTGATGCTCGGCCACGGCACCGGCGCCGAAATCCGCCAGCCGCTCGGCTACGCCATGGTCGGCGGCCTGATCGTCAGCCAGGCGCTGACGCTGTTCACCACGCCGGTCGTCTATCTCTATCTCGACGAGCTCAACAACTGGTTCTCGACCTGGGGCCGTTCGGGTGACGGCGAAGGGCACGAGACGCACGAGCACGGCAGCGTCAAGGAAGCCGCCGAGTAAGCTTGCGCCGCGCCTGCCGCGACGCTACAGCGAGACCCCACCTCGCAAATGCGGTTTCCCATGCCTATGCAATCCAGACTTGTCGCCCTTGCCGCTGCTGTCCTGTTGTCAGCTGGCGCCGCACATGCCCAGCAGGGCGCCAAGAAGAACGCCGCGCCCGCCCCGGCCGCGCAGCCCGCGCCTGCCCCGACGCAAGCGCAGGCTGACGGGGCTTCCGGACAGCCCGGCTGGATCGTCCGCTGCACCAGCGCAAGCCGTGACGCGCCGCTCGAATGCGCGATGGAGCAGAACGCGGTGCTGACCAAGACCGGCCAGACCGTCGTCCTGATCAACATCCGCATCGCGCCCGACACCCGCACGCCGATCGCGCTGTTGCAATTGCCGCTCGGCCTCAACCTTCCCGTCGGGGCCAAGCTCCAGGTCGACGAAGGCAAGATGTTCGACCTCCAGATTCAGACCTGCGAGAACCGCGGCTGCTACGCCTCGACCCCGATGGCGCCAGACCTGCTCGCGGCCTTGCGCTCGGGCAAGCAGCTGAAGGTCTCGTTCCAGAACATGGCCAAGGAGACGATCGCGATCCCGATGCCGCTGGGAGATTTTGCGGCGGCCTACGACAAGATCAAGTAGCGGGTTCTCCTCACGTCGTGATGTCGCTCGCCCGGAGCAACGTCGTGAAGCCGCCATAGATCATGCGCTTGCCGTCGAACGGCATGCCTTCCATTTTCAGCCGCGGATCCGCCATCACCTTCTGGTTGACGGCATCGCGGCTCTCGCGGTCGCGATAGACGATCCAGGCGAACACCACGATCTCGTCCTCCTTCGCCATCACCGCGCGCGGAAACGAGGTGAGCTCGCCAAAGGGAACGTCGTCACCGATGCATTCGACATAGTCGAGCGCGCCGTGCTCCATCCAGATCGCGCAGGCTTTCGTCGCCAGCGCCTTGTAGGCCTCGATGTTGTCCTTCGGCACGGCGAGAATGAAACCATCGACATAGGGCATTTGCGATCTCCTTGGGTTTGTTCAGCCCAAGGACGATGGAGCATGCCGCGATCCGACTTGGACATGCGAATGTCGGGTGAGGCAAACCGCCGCGTGAATGTCTACGCCGGAGCGCTTCGGAATCATGCCCTCGAAAACCGCCCGGAGCTGGCTGGGGAACCTGGATTCGAACCAAGACAAACAGAGTCAGAGTCTGTTGTGCTACCGTTACACCATTCCCCAGCGGAATAGTCGAACAAATTCAAAGACTTGTCTGATTTGCTCGACTTTGGCCGGAAGCGCTTCGCGCAAATCACGGCTCAGGCGTGGCAGGGTTCTACCCGCTCGCATCTGGGCTGGCAAGCGCTGCATGATGATCGAGTCAGGGGCCATTTGATCAGACGACGATGTGATCGAAATCTGCGGCGATCCGGGTGTTCGGGAAGATTCTTGTCGCCTCGGCGAGAATCTCCGCGTCCTCGTAGCGTCCTGACATATGCGTCAGCACGAGCTGTCCGACCTTGTTCGTGGCCGCAAAGGACGCCGCTTCTGCCGCGGTGAGATGGCCGTAATTCCGCGCGGTCGGCGCGTCGCGATCGAGGAACGTGGCCTCGATCACCAGCATGTCGGCGCCGGCCACGTATTGCGACAGCCCCTCGGTGGTCTCGGTGTCGCCGATCACGACGAGCTTGCTGCCGCCGCTCGGCGGACCGAGGACGTCTTCCGGATCGATGGTTCGGCTGGCAAGCACGATCGGTCGGCCCGCGGCCAACTCGCCGCGCAAGGGACCGTCGGGGACACCGAGCGCGATGAGGCGATCAGGCCGAAGATGACGGCGGGCGGGGCTTTGGAAAACGAAGCCAAAGCTGTCGGTGTCGCGGTGGCGGACCGGAAAACAGCCGATGGTGAATTCACCGGCGTCGATGACTTGTCCCTCGGTCAGCGCCGCGAACTCAACGGCGATCGGCGCCCTGCCCGCGCCCCACAGGCCGGCGAGCATGCGGACGACGAGATCGAGCGTGCCTGCGCCGCCGTGAATGGTCATTGCCTCCGACGTCTGCCGCAAGCCAAGCGTCGAGAACAGTCCGGGGATGCCGAGCACGTGGTCGAGATGCGCGTGGGTGAGCAGGATGCGATCGAGCCGCCGAAAGCCGGCGCCGCTGCGCAGCAGCTGGCGCTGCGTGCCCTCTCCGCAATCGACCAGGACGCGCTTGCCTGCGGCTTCCACGAGCAGCGCCGGATGGTTGCGCTCCGCTGAGGGAACGCTGGCCGATGTCCCGAGAAACGTCAGGGCGAACATGGTCGTTGATATCCAGCGACCGTCCTTCTCCGCGACAAGACGGTTGACGGTCTCACCGTCCCCAATGCCACGCGAGCAGCAGCGCGTACAGGCCCATCGAGGCGGCATAGAGCACGGCGAGCAGCACGTAGCCGCCGATCTGGCGACTGATCGCAGCCTTCGGCGTCACCCACCAGTCGAGCGCCCTGAAGGCGGCGGGCACCAGCCACCAGCCGAGCAGCTGGGTGCTGACGAGATTGCCGACGAACAGCGACAGCCAGACCGGCACGCCATGACTATCGATCAGCGGCCTGCTGATGAAAAAGCCCCAGAGGTACACCACGGGATAGAGAACCAGGAGAACGATCAGGTTGCTCTTCCAGATGAAGCCGGGCCCTTGCTCGGGGGCCGACGTCTTGCCGGCCGGGAACCAGAAATTGAAGCCGTAGCTCGCCCGCTTCACGTGCATTCCGGCATTGAAGCGCTCGCCCTCCTTAAGGAGGGTCTGCCGCAAGGGCGAGTCGAGCCATGCATTGAGATTGGCATCGCTGTCGAACGACAGGATGATGATCCATTCGTCGTGCAGGCCCGGAATTGGCCGCTCGATCTTGTGGCGCAGAAATCCCTTGAACTCGGCCTCCGCCGCCTGGATGCGCTGCTGCCATTTCAGGAACGCATCCTCGAGCCCATCGGGGACCTTGAAGGAGATGACCGCCGAGACCGCGCTGTCGCGCTGGACGCCGGTGTCGGGCAGGATATGGACGTCCTCCGAACCGACGAAGAAGCGCTGCACCTCTGCGATGCGGCGCGCCCGTACATCGCTCTGGAGCCAGGCACGTGCTGCAGCCGGGCTGGCGAAACGCAGGATCGTCACCCAGTCCACATGCGCGGGGGGTTGCGGCGGCACGACCTCCTGGCTGAGAAAGCCGGGCCAGGCCTTGAGCACTTCGCCGACCTCACCGTTCCACCGTGCGAACGCGGCAAAGCCGTCGTCGGCGATGCGGCGCTGGATGACGAGAGCGACCGGCTGGCCGGCTGTTTCAGGAGATGCGCTCATCGGCGGCCGCCTCAGCCTTTCTTGTAGAGACGCTTGCCCATCACCCAGGTCTCGTCGACGCAGCGATCGTCGCCGACCATCATGACGGCGAACAGCATGCTCGCGACCTCATCCATCGTGCGCGGGCCGGCGCCGTCGGCGATCAGCGATTGATGCCACGCTTGCGCGACCTGCCCGCCGTTCGGATCGAGCGCGACGAAATCGGCCTCCTTGCCGGGCTCGAAATTGCCGAGCTTGTCGTCGATGTAGAGGCCTTCGGCGCCGCCGAGCGTGATCGACCAGAAGCCGCGATAGGGCGAGAGCTTGTTGCGCTCGGCTTCCGCGAGGTCCTTGCGTGCGGGATCGATGCTGCCGTCAAGCAGGGTGTTGTTGCACATGCCGACCTTGTAGGCGTCGTCGAGCACGGAGATCATCGAGAAGCGGTTGCCGCCGCCGACGTCGGTGCCGAACGACATCTTGACGCGATGCTCGGGATCGGTGGCGCGACCGAGGCGGAACAGGCCGCTGCCGAGGAACAGGTTCGAGCACGGGCAGAACACCACCGCCGCGCCCTTCTTCGACATGCGGCGGAACTCGTTGTTGGAGAGGTAGACGCCGTGGCCGCCGGAGAATTTCGGACCGACCAGGTCGAATTTCTCGTAGACGCCGAGATAGTCCTGGCAGTCGGGATGCTCGACCAGCACGCCGCTGCATTCGGCCGGATTCTCGGAGATGTGGGTGTTGACCCAGCAATCCGGATGCTCGTGCTTGAGGCGCTGACACGCCTTCAGCAGCTCCGGCGAAGCGCCGAAGGCGAAGCGCGGCGTGATGGCGTAGAGATTGCGGCCCTTGTTGTGGTACTGCGCGATCAGCCGCTTGCTGTCGCGATAGAAATTCTCGGGGGTATCGATGAAATCGGCCGGCGCGTTGCGATCGATCCCGGTGAGGCCGGCGATGACGCGCATGTTGCGTCGGGCTGCTTCCTCGAACAATTCCTCAGTCGACACTGGCGAGGAGCTCGTGAAGGCCTGGCAGGTGGTGGTGCCGGAGGCGAGCAGCGCATCGAGGAAACGCTTTACGCCCTCGCGCGCGTAATCGCGATCCCGGTATTTGAGCTCTTCCGGGTAGACCCATTTCTGCAGCCACGGCAAGAGCTGCTCGCCATAAGCCCCTAGCACGCGCGTCTGCGGCAGATGGATGTGGCCGTCGATGAAGCCGGGGACGATGATGCGGTCCTTGATGTGGGTGATCTCGACGCCCGGATGCGCGGCGGCGATCTTGTCATAGGGGCCGAAGGCCTTGATCACGCCGTCCGCGACGACCATGAGGCCGTCCTGGTGAAAGCGTGCGGAGGCCTGCTCGTTGCCGACATGCTTCCAGGGATCGTCGACGAAGTCGAAGAACGTGCCGCGAATACCGACAGTGGTCATGATTGAGTTCCTTCCTTAAGGCTGTGTGGCCTGCCGCGCCGACGGCAGCGAGATCGCTAGCAGCGTACCGGCGACGGCGCAGAGGCCGAGATAGAGCCATCCGATCGGCGCCTGCGTCGCTTCGGGCAACACCGCCGTGATCGCCATGGCGCCGCTGACGGCGAGATAGCAGAGCGCGCTGATCAGGCCGCCGATCAGGCCGTGGTCGCGCTCGAACAGGCCGAGCGCCATGCCGTACATCATCGGGCACAGCACGCCGCAGCCGCCGAGCACCAGCGCGCCGCCGATCGTGATCGACAGGAAATCGAGACCGAGGGTCATGCCTGTTGCGGTCAGCGCAGCGGCGCCGGCGAGGAACAGCGCGAAGGCGCCGAAGCCCAGCATGCGCGCCGGCATGAAGCGCGCGAAATGCGCGCAACCGAGCTCGCCGGCGAGATTGACCCCGCCAAGGCCGAGCGCGACGAGGCCGTAGATTGCCGCCGAATAGCCAAGACCAGTCTGGTAGAAGAACGGCGCTACGACGCCGAACGCCAGCTGCGCGCTGGCTGCGGCAGCAAAGACCAGCACGAAAGCGAGGAAGCCCGGCCGCACCAGCGCATCGCGCAAGATGCCGGCGGTGCGGCGCGGATCGAACGGCGCGCGCCGTTCCGCCGGCAATGTTTCGGGCAGAAGAAATACGACGATCGCGGCAACGATCGCCGCCGCGATGGCAATGACGACGAAGACGCCGCGCCACGAGGTCAGCTCGACGATGAAGCCACCCGCCGCCGGCGCCAGCACCGGCGCAAGCCCCCAGGCTGCGCCAAGCAGGCCGGAGATCGCGGTGAGCTCGCGGCCGCGGAAACAATCAGCGGCGACCGCATAGGCGACAACGAGACAAGTGCAGCCGCCGATGCCTTGCAGGAAGCGCAAGCCCAGCAGCAATGAGGCGCTGGTGGCGAGCGCGCAGGCGATGCTCATCGCGATCAGCACCGACAGGCCCGCGAGCAGGACGTTGCGGCGGCCGATTGTGTCCGAGGCGATACCGACCGGCACCAGCGCCAGAGACATGCCGAGCATGTAAGCGGTAACGGTGTTCTGCATCGAGGCGGGATCGGCGGCGAGATCCACCACCATCTGCGGCAGGCCTGGCGTATAGGCATCGAGCGGAATCTGGCTGAACGGCACGACACACAACAGGATCGGCACGATCCCGCTCCTGGCGCGACCGGCGTCCGAAGCGAGTGCAGTCATGGCTTACGCCCCCTCGATTCCCGCGGGTCCCGTCTTTTCGTGCGCGCAATGAGAGGCGCCGATGCAGGTTGCGGATATTGACGCGTGGGAAGCTGACACAACTGTGTGTAGAAACTCTTAGGGGCGTTGGTCGATCTGTTTCGGCGATGATGCCCTGGCCGTCACCCAAAACAAAAATGCGAAAACAACCCCATGCACAGTAGGAATCGTTGAAGAATTTCACCTCGCAGTCGAGCCAAGCGGAAGCGCTTGACGCGTCGGGCAAAACAGCGGCCCGATTGCGCGACCGCCATCTCGCGTGTGGCTCACGCGAAGGCGATTAACCGATCGGAAGGCATGGCTGCCTCTGCGCGAGCTGTGCGCGCACCTGACCAACCCTGGTCTACGTTCGATCGACCGACTGCGCCTCGACGGCCTGCACGGCCACGCTCGCGACCTGCCGCAGCGCTTCGCGATCGGCGCCCGAGGACGCCATCACGCCCATGCCGACCGACACCGCCGAGACATAGCGCGCGAGCGCAGCCGGATCGGCGCTCTCCTTGAGATCGCCCTCGGCCCTGGCGCGGACGAAACGGTCGCGAAGCTGGTCCTCGTTCTGGGCGCGGCGCGCGGCGAGCTCGAAGGGGACGTTCTCGGAGCCTGTGCCACAGGCAATGCCGCCTTGCACCAGCAGGCAGCCGGGCGGATTGGCGGGATCGGTCTGCCTGTCGGCGATGCCCATCAACATGCGCTCGGCCACGGCTCGGGCGGTGGGAGCTGCCACCACCTCGTCCATCCAGATGTTGCGCAGCCTGGTGTAGCGGTCGAGCGCGGCCTTCAGCAGGCCTTCCTTGTTGCCGAAGCAGGCGTAGAGACTGGGCGGATTGATGCCCATGGCCTCGGTGAGCTGGGCAATGGTCGCGCCCTCATAACCATGGCGCCAAAATACTTCCATCGCCTGGTCCAACGCCATTTCGGCGTCGAATTCCCGGGGGCGTCCCATGCCCATGTGCCTGTCTCCTCGGATCGACGTTTGTCCTCAGCCTAACGCAGGATCCTATCTATTTGTTCTAGCTTTCTTTTTCTGTGTCTTCCAATCGTCGCGGTATCGGCGTACAATTTTCTTAGTGAATGGTACATAAGTATCTTGCACTGCGGTATCCAGCTCCACATCTGTAGTGAACACTACATATCTGGAGCGCGCAAATGCACCCCTCCCAAAACACCTCCCGCACTGGACGTTTCCGCCGCCTTCTCGGCGGCGTCGCCATCGTGGGCGCCCTCGCTGTCGCCGGCTCGATCGTGACCGGCCGCTACCTTCACCCGGCGCAAGCGACCGCGCCGGCCGCTGCGGCCGAACAAGCCGTTTCCGTCACCGTCGCGATGATCGAGCCGCGGCAGACCGTGCTGTGGGACGATTTCTCCGGCCGGCTCGAGGCCATCAACCGCGTCGAGCTGCGCCCGCGCGTCGCTGGCGCGATCCTGTCGACCAATTTCACCGAAGGCGCGCTGGTGAAGGCCGGCGACCTTCTGTTCAAGATTGATCCGGCGCCTTACGCGGCAGAGGTCGACAAGGCCAATGCCCAGCTCGAAGCCGCCAGGGCTCGCGTCGTCTTCACCCAGAGTGAGCTCGAGCGCGGCGCGCAGCTGGTCGGCAACGCCGTCGTCACCCGCCGCGACTACGACCAGCGCGACAATGCCCATCGTGAAGCGATCGCCAACGTCAAGGCGGCCGAGGCAACGCTCCAGACCGCAAAGCTCAATCTCGACCATACCGAGGTGCGCGCCCCCGTGGACGGCCGCGTCGGCAAGATCGAGGTCACCGTCGGCAATCTCGTCGCCGCCGGCACCGCCTCCCCGGTCTTGACCTCGTTGGTCTCGGTCAATCCGATCTACGCCTCGTTCGATGCGGACGAGGAGCTGGTGCTGCGCGCGCTGAACTCGATCGCAGATAGCACCGGCAGCCGCGGCAAGCTCGACCAGATCCCGGTCGAGATGACGACGTCGGGCGGCCTGTCCGCGAAGGGCCACATCCAGCTCATCGACAACCAGGTCAACGGCCAGAGCGGCACCATCCGTGTCCGCGCCGTATTCCGCAACGACGACGGGCGCCTCATCCCCGGCCAGTTCGCGCGCGTGCGCATGGGCCAGCCGAAGCAACAGGCGCTGGTGATGATCGACGAGCGCGCGATCGGCACCGACCAGGACAAGAAGTTCGTGATGGCGGTCGGCGACGACAGCCGCGCCGTCTACCGGCCGGTCACCCTCGGCGGTGCCGTGGATGGACTTCGCATCGTCACCTCGGGCCTGAAGTCCGGCGACCGCATCGTCGTCAACGGTTTGCAACGCGTGCGTCCGGGCGCCCTCCTCAAGACGGAGGTGGCAGCGATGGGCGCGCGGGGGCCGCAGCAGGCGTCAAACCACAGCAACCAGGACGTGGTGCAGCGCTAGTTAGTTCATCCCGGGGCGGGCGAAACCCGAACCCGGGATCTCGCAGTTACGAAACTCCGATTACTTCACTTCTGGATTCCGGGTTCGCGCGCGCCCCGGAATGACGAAGGGGGCAAGGCCATGAATCTCTCAAAGTTCTTCATCGACCGTCCGATTTTCGCCGGCGTGCTGTCGGTCCTGATCTTCCTCGCCGGGTTGATCTCGCTGTTCGCGATGCCGATCTCGGAATATCCGGACGTGGTGCCGCCCTCCGTCGTGGTGCGCGCGACCTATCCCGGCGCCAACCCCAAGGTGATCGCGGAGACGGTGGCGACGCCGATCGAGGAGCAGATCAACGGCGTCGAGAACATGCTCTACATGTCGAGCCAGGCGACCACCGACGGCGCGATGACGCTGACGGTGACGTTCCGGCTCGGCACCGATCCCGACAAAGCGACGCAGCTGGTGCAGAACCGGGTGCAGCAGGCCGAGCCGCGCCTGCCCAGTGTGGTGCGCCAGCTCGGCATCATCACCAAGAAGTCGTCGCCCGACCTCACCATGGTCGTGCATCTGTTGTCGCCGAACGGCCGCTACGACATGACGTACTTGCGCAACTATGCCGTGCTCAACGTCAAGGACCGGCTGGCGCGGATCGACGGCGTCGGCGACGTCCAGCTCTATGGCGCCGGCGACTATTCGATGCGGGTCTGGGTCGATCCGCAGAAGGCCGCCGAGCATGGGCTCACCGCAAGCGACATCGTGCGGGCGATCCAGGCGCAGAACGTCGAGGCTGCCGCCGGCGTGGTCGGCTCCTCCCCGAACGTCAAAGGCATCGATCTCCAGCTCTCGGTCAATGCGGAAGGCCGGCTCGCCAACGAGGAGCAGTTCGGCGACATCGTGGTCAAGACCGGTACGCGCGGCGAGGTCGTGCGGTTGCGCGACGTCGCGCGCATCGAGCTTGGCGCTTCCGAATACGGCCTGCGCTCGCTGCTCGACAACAAGCAGGCGGTGGCGATCCCGATCTTCCAGGCGCCCGGCTCCAACGCGCTGCAGATCTCCGACAACGTCCGCGCCACCATGGCGGAGATCAAGAAGAACATGCCGGAGGGTGTGTCCTACCAGATCGTCTACGACCCCACCCAGTTCGTGCGCTCCTCGATCGAGGCCGTGATCCACACGCTCTTGGAGGCGATCGCGCTGGTGGTGCTGGTGGTGATCCTGTTCCTGCAGACCTGGCGGGCCTCGATCATTCCCCTTCTCGCCGTGCCGGTGTCGATCGTCGGCACGTTCGCGGTGATGCACGTATTCGGCTTCTCCATCAACGCGCTCAGCCTGTTCGGCCTCGTGCTCGCCATCGGCATCGTCGTCGACGACGCCATCGTCGTGGTCGAGAATGTCGAGCGCAACATCGAAGCGGGGCTGTCGCCGCGGGACGCCACCTATCAAGCGATGCGCGAGGTCTCGGGCCCGATCATCGCGATCGCGCTGGTGCTGATCGCGGTGTTCGTGCCGCTCGCCTTCATCTCCGGCCTCACCGGGCAGTTCTACAAGCAGTTCGCGCTGACGATCGCGATCTCGACCGTGATCTCCGCCATCAACTCGCTGACGCTGTCACCGGCATTGTCGGCGCTGCTGCTCAAGGGCCACAACGAACCGAAGGACCGGCTGACGCTGATCATGGAGAAGAGCCTCGGCTGGTTCTTCCGCGGCTTCAACAAGGCCTTCACGCGTTCCTCGGACAATTACAGCGGCACCGTCGGCAAGGTGATCTCGGGCAAGGCCGCGGTGATGGGCCTCTATGTGGTGCTGGTCGGGCTGACGGCGTTTCTGTTCCAGCAGGTGCCTGGTGGATTCGTGCCGGGCCAGGACAAGCAGTACCTCGTCGGCTTCGCCCGCCTGCCCGATGGCGCCACGCTCGACCGCAGCGAGGAGGTGATCCGCAAGATGAGCGACATCGCGCTGACCCAGCCCGGTGTCGAGAGCTCGGTGGCCTTCCCGGGCCTGTCGATCTCCGGCTTCACCAACTCCTCCAACGCCGGCATCGTGTTCTCGACGCTGAAGCCGTTCGACGAACGCAAGGATGCGGCCCTGAGCGGGAATGCGATTGCGGCCGAGCTGAACAAGAAATATGCCGGGATCCAGGAAGCCTTCATCGCCATGTTCCCGCCGCCGCCCGTCAACGGCCTCGGCACCATCGGCGGTTTCAAGCTGCAGATCGAGGACCGCGCCGGTCTCGGCTATGACGCCCTGAACGAGGCGACCAACGCCTTCATGGCTGCGATGCAGAAGGCGCCGGAGATCGCCGGCGTGTTCTCGAGCTTCCAGGTCAACGTGCCCCAGCTGTTCGCCGACATCGACCGCACCAAGGCGCTTCAGCTCGGCGTGCCCGTGACGGAGGTGTTCAACACGCTGCAGATCTACCTCGGCTCCTACTACGTTAACGACTTCAATAAGTTCGGCCGCACCTACTCCGTCCGCGTGCAGGCCGACGCGCCGTTCCGCGCCCGCGCCGACGATATCAGGCAATTGAAGGTGCGCTCGTCGTCCGGCGACATGGTGCCATTGTCGGCGCTGCTCAAGATCCGCCAGAGCGCGGGACCGGAGCGCGCGATCCGCTACAACGGCTTCCTGTCGTCCGACATCAACGCGGCGGCCGCGCCCGGCTTCTCGTCGGGACAGGCACAGGAGGCGGCGACGCGGATCGCCGCGGAGGTGCTGCCGCCGGGCTTTGCGTTCGAATGGACCGACCTGACCTATCAGGAGTTCATCGCCGGCAATTCGGGCATCTGGGTGTTTCCGCTGGCGATCCTGCTGGTGTTCCTTGTGCTGGCCGCGCTCTATGAGAGCCTGACCCTGCCGCTGTCGATCATCATGATCGTGCCGATGGGCTTGCTCGCCGCGATGTTCGGGGTCTGGATCTCCAAGGGCGACAACAACGTCTTCACCCAGATCGGCCTCATCGTGCTGGTCGGCCTCTCCGCCAAGAACGCGATCCTGATCGTCGAATTCGCGCGCGAGCTCGAATTCGCCGGGCGCACGCCGATCCGGGCCGCGATCGAAGCCAGTCGCTTGCGGCTGCGCCCGATCCTGATGACGTCGATGGCGTTCATCATGGGCGTGCTGCCGCTGGTGCTCTCGACCGGTGCCGGTTCGGAGATGCGGCGCGCGATGGGCGTTGCCGTGTTCTCCGGGATGATCGGCGTCACCGTGTTCGGCCTGTTCCTGACGCCGGTGTTCTACGTGCTGCTCAGAACCGTCACGGGCATGAAGCCGCTGATCCATCATGGCAGCGACATCAGCGCGGCGCCGGTCCACGGGCCTGCCGAGTGAACAGCGTCCCGCCGGGACCAACAAGGTCGATCGATTATTTCCGGTTCTCCTCGCAGAATTTCAGCGCCGCCAGCGCCTCGCCGGCCCGCGGGATCTGCATCTCGATGCTGTCATCGTCGTCGTCCTCGAAATCCAGCGTGAGGCGCTTGGCCTTCGCGAGGCGATCCATGATCGACTGGTCGTATGCGAAGATGCCGCGCACCGTGGTCTTGTCCATGACCTCCCACTTGGCCTTCTTCATGATGTCGGCATCGTCAGTGCCGACATCGGCCCGGAGGATCTCGCCGACCTTGTCCCATTCCCAACCGTCGTAGATCATCACGATCACGATCGCCTGCTCGGAATAGGTGATCACGATGACGTAGTCGCGATTCTCGTCATCCTTGTCCTTGTAGCCGCGGCTGGCATTGCAGTGGGTGTCCTGCGTGCGCTTCTCGATGGTCCAGTCGCCGACCTTGGATTGTTGCGCAAGCGCAGCGCTTGGGCCCAACACGGTTGCGCTCAAGGCGCAAGCGAGAATTCCGGCGGCGAGAAGAGATCGTTTCATGTCGGCCTCCAGCGCGTTCCCCGCGCCGAGATGACCACCTCCGCCGGCAGCTCGCAAGAGGGCGAGGCGAATGGCCGGCGGCCGTCCTATCCCGACCGCGGCACAATCGCGATCGGAGTGAAGGTGTAAACCTCCTCGCCGTTCTGGTTGAACATGGTCCATTTCACCAGCGCGATCCCCTGCGGCTTCGATTTCGACGGCGTCAGGCTCATGACCTCGCCGACCAGATGCAGGCGGTCGTTGGGCCGCACCGGCATGGTCCAGCGCAGGCCGTCCACACCGGCGCCGATCAGCGGATGCGGGCCGAACGGACGGGTCTGGATCGCAAGGTTCATGGCGATCGCGGCGGTGTGCCATCCCGAGGCGGCAAGCCCCTTGAACAGGGTCTGCTTCGCCGCCTCGTGGTCGAGATGCATCGGCTGCGGATCGAACTCGGCAGCGAAGCGCTTGATGTCGGCCTCGGTGACCACGACTTCGGGGGATTTGAACCGCATTCCGATGGTGAGATCGTCGAACCACTCAACCTGCGCCATGATTTTGCCTCGCAATATGATGCGCCGCTCCCGAAGAGACGGTTCAAAATCGCCTGTGCCATGAGGGATATAGCGGGCCCGCAGCGCACAAACCAGCGCAAGGTTCCTCGTGAAACCCCTTTCCCGATGCGACGAAACACGCCTGAAACAGATCGCGGCTTAAGTGGTTGTCAAAATAAATACAGGGACGGCCACCATGCAGTTCATCCTCGACCTGATCTACGAATATTCGTGCTGCCAGAACCTCGTTGCCCAGCCGCTACGGGAGGACGAGCGATGATCGAGCTGATCTCAGCCCTGCTCGCACTGTGCAGCGTCGGCGTCTTCGCGGCGCATGCGCTCGACGCCTACCGCACCACGCATTCCTGAAAGTTGCCCCCTTCCCGACGCTAGAACGGCCGCCGGTAGAAGTGCTCGGAATGCGTCGCCGGCGGAAACCGGTTGGCGAGCGCAAGCGCCCCCTTCTCGTCCGTTTCGAGCGCGATCTTCTGCGCCAACATCACGTCGCCCGGCACCAGGAAGCCTGACGGGACGAAGCACCACCCCATCGTCGCACGCCCGTCACTGTCGACCTCGTGGACGTTGGCGGCGGTGCCGTAGTGGATGCGGTAGATCCTGCCGGTGTCGCAACCGACGACGTCGAAATAGCGGTATTGCTCGAATTGCGCGCGCTGCGCCGGCGACAGCCATTCGGCCAGAAGCCGGCGGCCGCGGGCATCCGGCGTATTCTCGCCGAAGAAGCGGCGATAGAGTTCACGCAGCGCATGCAGACGCGCACGCGCTGGCGCGCGGAGCCAAACTGCCGCGATCATGAGCAGCTCAGATCAACCGCCGACCAGGCGGGGATAGAACAGCGTTTCCTGCGCGGTCGGATCGAATGATCGGATCCGGGTCACTTCGCCGGGTCCGGTTCGAAGCGCGGCGGTGAAGCCGGCTCCGGTGAGCTCCCGAAAGCGCCGTTCGGCTCGCGCCAGCGCTTCGGCATTGCCAGGATCAAACTCGTGGCGCGTATCGCCAGTCTGGTCCATCACGATCTGGGTAGCCATGTTGAGTCTCCTCATGCCCAGCCCTGAACTTGATCAAAGCAAACCTCGTGCCGTCGGTTCCAGATAGCAACAACTTTCTCGCGCCGTCGCATCACACGTCGCTGAGCAAAAGCTCAGCGCGAGGCCGCAGCACCCCCGCCCTCGTCGATCTGCCGGCCCATCAGGGCGATCGCCTTCTGATAGACGCCCGCAGCATTCCAGGCCTCGATCGCGGCGAAATTGGGCTCGCCCGGCTGGTATCCGGCTCCCGCGCGCCAACCATGGCCTTTGAGGAAATTCGCCGTCGAGTTCAGCGCATTGGCCGCAACTTCGAGATTGCCCGTGCCGTAGGCCAGAATGTTCTTGGGCATGAACTGGGTCTGGCCGACCTCGCCATGCATGGAGCCGCGGGTCGATCCCGACAGCGTACCACGGTCGATCAGCTTCAGGGCGGCATAGAGCTGGTCGGTGAAGAATTCGGGACGGCGGCAATCGTAGGCGAGGGTCGCGATCGACGACAGCATGTTCTGGTTGCCGCGCTGGCTGCCGAAGCCGGTCTCCATGCCCCAGATCGCGATCAGCGGCCCGGGCGGCACGCCATAGCGCTGCTGGATCGAGGCGAACAAGGCGGCCTGCGACTGCTTGAGCTGCCGGCCCTTGGCGACGATCGTGGTGGCGCCGCGCTTGGCCAGGAACTGGTCGAGCGTCAGCGAGAAGCTGCGCTGGCCGCGGTCGGCCGCGATGGTGGCGCTGGCATAGTTCGTCTGCATCAGCGCCGACAGCGCGGTGGGACCGATGCCCTTGCCCTGCGCCTCCGCGCTGAACTCGCGCTTCCAGGCCTCGAAGCCGGCCGGCGAGCTGCCGCATTGCGCGGCCTCGGCCACAGGCAGCGAGAGAAGCAGCGCGGTCGCGCCAATCACCGCGGTTGCGACTGTCCTGCCCTTCATCATTACGACCTCTCCGGATGGCGCGACCGGCTCGCGCGAGCGCATGATCCTACGTCAGTTGCACTCGCTCAAGTCCCGGATGCTACAATCAATACAAGCAAAGCCCTTGACACCGGCACCTTACGTCCCCTCCGCGCCCAGCAGAAAATCCACCATGATGCTCTGGTGCTGCTGGTACATATCGGTGCCGGTCCCGGTGACGCAGCCGATCCTGCGGGCCGCTGCGATAAAGGGCGATACTTCGGGCTTGGTGATGACGCAGCCGCAATAGGTCGACGGTACGAGCCGCGCCACATCGACCGGAAGCGGGTCGCCATCCTTCATTCCGGCGGGCGTGGCATTGGCGACGAAGTCGAAGCCGGCCGGATCCTCCGAGCCGACCCGGACCGGTGCCTTGCCTAGTCTGTTGAGCTGGCCGACCAGTACGTCGCGCCGCTCGGGCAGACTGTCGTGGATCGCAAGCTCGCGAACGCCGGCCTCGAGCAGTTCGAGTGCGATCGCCGAGCCTGCCCCGCCCGCACCGATAAGCAGCGCCCGCATGCCCTTCGGATCGATGCCCTTCGCCCGCGCCGCACCGACGAAGCCGAGGCCGTCCACCATGTCGCCGTGCCAACCCCCGTCGGGACGCCGCCGCATCAGATTCACGGTCCGCAGGAAATGCGCGCGTGCCGTCGCGCTCGCACAGGCCTTGTGGCAGGCAAATTTGTGCGGGATGGTCACGACGATGCCGTCGAGGTTCTTCAGCCGCCCGGCCACCGAGAGAAAGTCAGGCAGATCCCCTTGGCGTCACCTGGACAGGCACGAGCAGACCGTCGTGCCCGCGCGCGGCAAAGGCGGCCGATACGCCCGCCGGCGAGCGCACCTGCGCGATGGGATCGCCGACGATGACGTAGAGTCGCGTGGCACCTGTGGGGGCCGGGATCATTCCGCTCAAGCCTGGGCCTGCGCGGCGGTCCCATAGCTCAATTCCAGACCTTCCAGATCGCCCTCCTTGCGCCATTTCTCGAGCAGCCGCAGGAATGCCACCGGCCCGCGCCAATATTGGCTGTTTCTTGCCGCGATCGGATCGAACACGCCTTCGTTGTTGTAGTAGCCCGGCGTGCATTCGGCGAGATAGGTCTGCCGGCCGAGCGCGGCCTTGACGACCTCCTCGACCCAGGCGTTCTCGGCGGCATGCGTCGGCTCCAGGGTGCGTG
The DNA here is from genome assembly GCF_028128865.1 of Bradyrhizobium sp. CCBAU 11357. Classification (NCBI taxonomy): domain Bacteria; kingdom Pseudomonadati; phylum Pseudomonadota; class Alphaproteobacteria; order Hyphomicrobiales; family Nitrobacteraceae; genus Bradyrhizobium; species Bradyrhizobium sp. CCBAU 11357. The sequence continues at coordinate 31,735 of NZ_LBJW01000098.1, forward strand.
CCTTGCGCGCTAGCGCCTGCTTGATGACGTAGGAGATGTGCTGCGACTGCTCATCGATGATGTGCGGAAAATTGGCGCTCTGTCCCGCCTGCACCGTGACGATCAGGAAGCAGTTCGGAAAGCCGCGGCTGTAGAAGCCGTGCAGCGTCTTGACGCCGTCCTGCCAGCGCTCGGACAGGCTCATGCCGTCGCGGCCGTAGACCTCGAAGCCCATGCGGCGCGCGTAATCGGTGCCGACCTCGAAGCCGCTGGCATAGATCAGGCAGTCGAGCTCGTAGGCCTTGCCATTGGCGACGACGGCGTTCTCGGTGATGCGTTCGACGCCCTTCCCCCCGGTATCGACCAGATGCACGTTGGGACGGTTGAACGTATCGAGATATTCGTCGTGGAAGCAGGGGCGCTTGCAGAACGCCTTGTACCAGGGCTTGAGCGCAGCCGCGGTCGCCCCATCCTTGACCACCGTGTCGACGCGCGCGCGGATCTCCTCCATCTTGCGGTAGTCGGCCTGCTCGATCACCTTCAGCGCCTCCTCCAGCGAGGTCACCGGCTGGGGTTGCCGGCGCGGCGCCAGCAGGATCTCGCCGAGCAGGCCAGTCCAGCCGTCCTGCACGAGATCCTGCTCGAACGGCTCCCCTGAAATCACGGCCGTAAAATTGTCCATGCGTTCGCGCTGCCAGCCTGGCTTGAGGCTCCTCGCCCAGTCCGGCTCCGTTGGACGATCGTCGCGAACGCCGATCGCGGACGGCGTGCGCTGGAACACATAGAGCTCCTTGGCCGAACGGCCGAGATGCGGCACGCATTGCACGGCGGTGGCGCCGGTGCCGATGATGCCGACGCGCTTGTCGGCAAGACCGGTCAGGCCACCGTCCGCATTGCCGCCGGTGTAGCCGTAATCCCAGCGGCTGGTATGAAAGCTGTGACCTCTGAACGTTTCGATTCCGGGAATGCCCGGCAGCTTCGGACGGCTGAGCGGTCCGCCGGCGAGAATGACGAAGCGTGCGCGGATCTGGTCGCCTCGATCGGTCTCGACCAGCCAACGCGCTTCCTGCTCCTGCCAGGTCATCTGCGAGATCACGGTCTGAAACAGCGCGCGCTCGTACAGCCCGAAATGACGGCCGATGCGGCGCGAATGCTCGTAGATCTCCGGCGCCCGGGCATATTTGCGCACCGGCATGTAGCCGGTCTCTTCCAGCAGCGGCAGATAGATATAGCTCTCGGTATCGCAGGCGGCGCCGGGATAACGATTCCAGTACCAGGTGCCACCGAAGTCGGCGGCCTTTTCCACGATACGAAAATCCGCGATGCCGGCCTCGCGCAATCGCGCGCCACACAGCAGGCCGCCGAACCCACCGCCGACGATGAGCACTTCGGTCGCTTCACTGATGGCTGCTCGCGCAAAGCCGGGATCGGCCCAGGGATCGTCGAGATAACGGCCGAACTCGCCTGTCGCCTCGACATATTGTGCCTTGCCCTCGGCGCGCAGACGGCGGTCGCGCTCGTCGCGATAGCGGGCACGGAGGGCGGAAATATCAACCGTAGATGCGCCGGCTGCATCGGTCTTGTGTCTTTCCGCTGACATTCGATTCCTCCCGCGCTTGCTGCTTCGCCGGCAGCTCACCGCACGTTAGCGCCGAAAAAGCGCGGCATGCAATCACGCTGATTGTTTTTTACGTGAACGCTGCGTGACGTTCCGCTAACCTCAAGCGCAAATCACAAGCCTACGCCATGCAACGACCTGGCAATCCGGAGGGAGACCATGCAGGGATTGATGATGGACATGCCGCTGCTGATCAGCGGCCTGATCCAGTATGCGGCCGACTATCATGGCGAAGCCGAGATCGTCGCACGCGAGATCGAGGGCGACATCCATCGCTACACCTATGCCGACGCGCATCCGCGTATCAGGCGCATGGCGCTGGCACTGAAGCGGCTCGGCATGAGGCAAGGCGACCGCGTCGGAACGCTGGCCTGGAACACGCACCGGCATTTCGAGATGTTCTATGCGGCGCCGGGCATGGGCTACGTGCTGCACACGGTCAATCCCAGGCTGTTTCCCGAGCAGCTCGTCTACATCATCAACCACGCCGAGGACCGCCTGCTCTTCATCGACCGCGCCACGCTGCCGATCGTGGAGGCGATCGCGCCGCAGCTGAAGACGGTCGAGGCCTATGTCGTGATGTCCTCGCGCGAGCGGATGCCTGAGACGAAGCTTACGAACGTGCATTGTTATGAAGAGCTTCTGGAAAAAGAGAACGATTCCGGCTTCGCCTGGCCGGAGTTCGACGAGAAGTCCGCCTCGACCATCTGCTACACCTCGGGCACGACAGGCAATCCAAAGGGCGTGATCTATTCGCACCGCGCCGCGATCCTGCAGACCATGACCTGCTGCAATTTCGACTTCCTGTCGGGACATGTCGAAGGCGTGCGCGAGGTGATGATGCCGATGGCGCCGCTGTTTCACGGCAATGGCTGGAACATGCCGTTCAGCGCGCCCTACACCGGCTCCAAGCTGGTGCTGCCCGGCCGCAACTACGAGCCGGACAAGCTCTATGAATTGCTGGAAGGCGAGAAGGTGACGCTGTCGGCAGGCGTGCCGAGCTTCTGGCTGATCCTGCTCGATTGGCTCGGGCGGACCGGCAACAGATTCTCGACCTTACGGGCGACGTTGTCATCGGGCTCGGCCCCGCCGCGCGCGATGGTCGAGAAGCTCAAGCGCGAGTACAATGTCGATTACATCCAGGCCTGGGGCATGACCGAGGCGCTGGGCTGCTCGATGCCGGGGCTGCGGCCGGGCTCGGAGCATCTCGGCGAGACGGAGAAATTCGACCGCCGCCAGGTCTCCGGCCGCGCCTGCTTCGGCACGCATTTGCGCATCGTCGACGACGCCGGCGTTGAGCTGCCGCGCGACGGCAAGACGGTCGGACATCTGCGCGCCCGCGGCCCCTGGGTCGCCTCCGGCTACATGAAGCTGGACGAAGGCCTCGACCGCGACGGCTGGCTGATCACCGGCGACATGGCCGTGATCGACCCACAAGGCCACGTCACGCTGACCGACCGTTCCAAGGACGTGATCAAGTCCGGCGGCGAGTGGATCTCCTCGATCCAGCTCGAGGACATCGCCCTGTCACACCCCGATGTGCTGCAAGCGGCCGTCGTCGCGATCAGCCACGAGAAATGGCAGGAGCGCCCCCTGCTCCTCGTCGTCCGCAAGAAGGGAGCGACGGTCGACGGCAAGACGCTGCTCGAGCACATGCGTCCGAAGATCGCGAGCTGGTGGCTGCCGGACGCCGTCGAATTCCTGGACGAATTTCCGATGACCGGCACCGGCAAGGTGCTGAAATCGGCGCTGCGCGAACGCTTCAGGGAGTACCGCGTCGGCTGACGCCCGTCAGCGCCCAGCCCGCCTCAGTTCACAACGTAGACGTCAGGATCGGCGCTCGAGCTCGGCTTCTTGAAGGCGTTGCGCAAGGCGGGCGACATCGGGACGTTGTAGTTGAGGCCGTTCGGCGGCGTCGGCGATTGCAGCCACTTCTTGTAGAGCACCTCGATCTCGGGGCTGGCATAAAGCTCGGCGGTGGCGCGGTCGGCGAGCGCCTTGAACGGCGCATCCTCCCGCCGCAGCATGATGCCGTAGGGCTCGGGCTTGGAGAACGCCTCCTCGCTGATCATGTAGGCCTGCGGCTCCTTCGACCGCGCGATCGCGACCGCGAGCTGGACGTCGTCGAGCGCATAGGCCTGGGCGCGGTCGGTCTCCAGCAGCAGGAAGGCCTCGGCCTGGTCTTTGGCCGGCATGATGTTGATGCCGAGATTGCGCTCGGTGTTGACCTTGGCGAGCTGCGTCAGGTTCACAGATCCCGCCACCGCCGTGACCGCCTTGCCCTTGAGATCGTCGATGGTCTTGACGTTCGCCGCCTTCCTGGCCGCGAACCGCGTCGCGCTGAGGAAATGCGTGTTGGTGAAGGCGACCTGCTTCTGGCGGTCGGCATTATTGGTGGTCGCCGAGCAATGCAGATCGAGCGTGCCGTTGACCATCAAGGGAATCCGGTTCGAGGACGTCACCGCGACAGTCTCGACCGAAATGTCGGGCATGCCGAGTTGCTTCTTCACGGCATCGACGATCCCAAGGCAGATGTCCATGGCAAAGCCGACCGGCTTCTGGTTGCCGTCGAGATAGCTGAACGGGACCGAGGCCTCCTGATAGCCCAGCGTGATCTTCTTGGTCTCCTTCACCTTCTGAAGCGTGCCCGTGAGGTCTTCGGCGGAAGCTGCGCCCGCAAGACATGTCAGGGCCAGGAGAACGGTCGGTAGGCGCATCAGGGGCTCCTCGAAGGGGATTGGCGTCGAGCTATCGAGGAGCTGATAGCCTACAGATCAGTCGAGCGCCAGACGCGGCTGCGTCTACCAGCTATCGCTGTTTGATATACATTCCGTCGCGGCCCATCGGCGCGTCACTCGCAGGTCAGCTGCTGCTCGAACCAGCCGCTCAGCCGATCCGACAGGGACGGCCACATCCGCCGGAAGCTGTCGAGCTTGCCGACATTGCCGCGGTACATCGCCCGCAATTCCTGCTCGACGGCTGGCAGGTCGACGCCGGCGCAGATCCCGTCCCGCACGATCGTCTTGCCGGCGACGACAACCTCCTTCACCAGCGACGCATTGCCACGCGCAAACAGCAGCGCCATGGGATCGACCGGCATGATCTGGTCTCGATCGAGCCGATCGAGATCGATCGCGACGTAGTCGGCCGGATTGCCAGCGGCGAGCTCGCCACTTCCAGGCGCGCCGGTTGCGCGGCGGCCGTTGCGGATGGCGAGCGAAAACATCTCGGTCGGCGTCCATGTCGCCTTGAAGCCGACGCCGCCATGAACCATCTGCACCAGCCGCATCTCGCGCAAGATATCGTCATCCTCGTCCAGCGCCAGGCCGTCGACGCCGACGGTGATGGCGCAGCCGCATCCGTGCGCGGCGGCGATCGGAGCGAGGCCCGAGCGCAGATGCATGTTCGAGCTGAAATTGGTGACGATGCGCGCGCCGGAGGCCGCGATCATCTCGAGCTCTTCGGGACGGGCGTGAATGCAATGCGCCAGCGTCAGCCGCTCCGAGAGAAAGCCGACATCGCGCAGCCAGCGCACCATGTCCGGAAAGTGCTGGTCGGCCCAGGCGCGCTGGTACATTGTTTCCAGCAGATGCATGTGAATGCGGCGGCCGGTCCGCGCGGAGTTCTCCGCCACCGCCTCCAGCAGCGGCTTCGAGCACCATTGCACGCCGGCGGGCCCGAGCTGCACGTCGACCATCGGCCCGGCGATGCCTGCGGCAATCGCATCGGTCAGCTCGATATAGGCTTTTGGCGACATCGGCGCGCGAACGAAGAGATCCTCGATGGTCTTGCGATCGCTCCCGGGGAGCCCTGAGAGCACCGGCTCGGCATCACCGTAGACAATGGGGTTCTGGTCGCGCACCGCCAATGCAAACGCGATGCGGATGCCGACGTCGGATGCGGCTTTCGCAACGGCCTTGGCTTCGTCCACCAGCGGCATCGTCCCGCTCGGGCGCGTGTAGTGGACCATCATCGCCGCGCAGCCTGCCTTGGCGGAGCGGGCCAGCGCAGAGACGGCGGTCAGATAGGGATCAACGGGCGCGCCCAGCGCGGTGCGCAGAATCCAGCTTTCCAGGGGCATGCCGACCGCGCCGAAGGACGAGGCGGTGGCGCGGGCGTGGTCATGGGCGTTGACGAAGGCAGGGATGACGAAGGAGCGCGGCCGCGGCCCGGCGCCTTCCGAGATATCGATGATCACGCCGCCGTCGTGCCGCAGCACGACGTTGTCGCTGACGCCACGGTCAGGGCCACGGAACAGGCTGGTTGCCGAGATCTCCGTGGCCATGATCCTCTCCCCGAAATCAGTTGGCAGTATACACCAGCTCCCGCTCCGCGCGCGGCGGCAGGAACTCGCGCGAGAACACCTCCGCCGGCGTCGGGGCGCGGGCGAGCTGATAGCCCTCGACCACGATACCGATGGCGCGGGTCATGCGGTCGTCCTTGATGTCGCCGATGCCGATCTCCTTCATCTCCGGCGAGACAATCAGCTTCTCGAAGGAATATTGCAGCCGGCGCTTCTCCACTTCGGCGTTGATGAGGTTATCGTAGTTAAGCGCCGCCTTCATCCCGGCATTCTGGTCCTTGGCAACCGCGATCGCGCCCTTGTTGATGGCGCGCACCAGGCCCGCGACGGCCTTCGGGTTCGAGGCGATCAGCTTGCGGGAGACCATCACGCCGTTGGAATAGAGATCGAGGCCATATTCACCGAACGAGAACCATTTGAAGTCCTTGTCCGGATCCTGGCGGTTGAGCACCAGGTTGAAATAGCTGGTGATGTTGAAGACCAGGGCCGCATCGATGTCGCCCTTGATCAGCATCGGCTCCTGCAGGTTCGGCGCCATGTTGGAGATCTTGATCTTTTCGCCGTCGAGCCCGTTCTTGCGGGTGAACACCGGCAACAGGCGCGTTGTCGGCGTGCCCTGCGCGCCGCCGAGCGTGTGGCCCTCGAAATCCTTGATGGTGTTGATGCCGCTGGTCTTCTTGGCGACGATCGCGAACGGCGGCTGATTCCACATCATGTAGACCATGACGGGCGCCTCCTGCGGCTTGGTCGAGGCGTTCTGGATGATCGCGTTGACGTCACCGAATCCGGCGTCATAGGCACCGGACATCACGCGCGTGACGGTGGCGCCGGAGCCCTCGCCCTGGTCGATGACGACGTTGAGGCCTTCCTCTTTGAAGAAGCCGTTGTCCTTGGCATAGAAGAAGGCGGCGTCGCTGCCCTGGGTCTTCCAGCCCAGCGTGAACTTGATCGTGGTTTCCTGCGCCGTGGCGGCCCCTGCGGACAGCGCCAATCCCAGCAGCGCGGCGGTGACTTTCCTCAACATCGAGACCTCCTCAGCTTCGTTGCGTGACGGTTCAAGAAATCAGGTGGCGATCACGTCGTTCTTGCGGGTGGCCCAGCCGGTGACCTGCCCTTCGATCAGCGAGAACACGACGTAGAGCGCGACGCCGAGGCCGGCGAGCACGAACAGGCCGGCGAACACCAGCGGCACGTTGAAATTGGAGGACGCGGTCATCATGACGTTGCCGATGCCGCGGTTGGAGGCCACGGTCTCCGACAGCACCGCGCCGACGAAGGCGTAGGAGATCGCGACCTTGAGCGAAGCAAAGAAGAACGGCATGGTGCGCGGCAAGCCGACGTTCCAGAGGATGTCGAGCTTGCTGGCGCCGAGCGCCTTCAAGACGTCCTCGAGCTCAGGCTCGGTGGTGGCAAGGCCCGTCGCGATATTGACGACGATCGGGAAGAAGCAGATCGACAGCGCGGTCAGCACCGCCGGCACCGTGCCGGAGCCGAACCACAGCACGAAGATCGGCACCACCGCGACCTTCGGGATCGAGGAGAAGCCGATCAGCAGCGGATAGCAGGTGTCATAGGCCGTCTTCGACACGCCGATGATCGCACCGAGGGCGACGCCGAGCGCGACGCCAAGCACGAAGCCGAACATGGTGGTGGCGAGCGTCTGCACGATATGCGGCCACAGCACCGGGAAGCGCTGGACCAGCGTTACGAACACCTGCGAGGGCCGCGGCAGGACCAGGTCGGACATGCCCGTCATCAGGCAGAACAGCTCCCAGGCGACGAAGAACAGCACGATCAGCCCCGCCGACCACGCCTTCTGCCTGACATCGATCCCGAACATCAGCCTGTCCCCTGCTCAGCGGCGCTGCGTGCATCCTCGATGAAGGCGCGCAGCTTCTGGTTCAGCGCGACGAAATCCGGCTCGAACGTCATCGCCACGGTGCGCGGCCGCGCGAACTCCACGCGGCTGTCGTCGAGGATGCGGCCGGGACGCGCGCTCATCACGCAGATGCGGCTGGCAAGGAAGCCGGCCTCGCGCAGGTCGTGCGTGACCAGCAGCACCGTCGGCTTGTGCGTCATCCAGAGATTCTGGAGGATCGCCCACAGCTCCTCGCGGGTGAACTGGTCGAGGGCGCCGAAGGGCTCGTCGAGCAGCAGCATGCGCGGCTCGTGGATCAGCGCGCGGCAGAGATTGGCGCGCTGGAGCATGCCGCCGGAGAGCTGCCAGGGGTAGCGAGTGCCAAAGCCCTTGAGGCCGACCTGCTCCAGCAGGGCGTTGGCCTTGTCGCGAAACTCGGTCTTGCGGAGCTTCCGGAAATTCGAGCGGAACGGCTCGACGATCTTCAGCGGCAGCATGATGTTCCGCTCGATGGTCATCCACGGCAGCATGGTCGGGTTCTGAAAGGCCATGCCGACCCGCATCGCCCGCGCCGCGACCTCGCGGCCCCCGACGATGACGACGCCGCTGGTCGGCTGCACCAGGCCGCTGACCAGACGCAAAATGGTCGATTTGCCGCATCCGGACGGACCGACCAGTGCGACAAACTCGCCGTCGGCGATCCGCAAGCTGGTCTTCGACAGAGCGGGCACGGCGCGGTCGCCGCGTCCGAAGGTCACGGACGCCTCGGACAGCTCGATGGCGGTCGCGGCAGCGCCTTCCGGAACGGGCTGGCCGTCAAACTGGGTCTTGGCTTGCATGCGCATCACAGCCAAAGTGCATGCAAGCTGGGTGCCAGCCCGCCGATACCCGCGAAATCAATGATTTGGCCAAACGACCCGCCGATTGAGCGGATACGATTTGGGCAATCCAGACGCCAAACTGCATGCAATTGGAGCGCTGGATTGGCGCAGGCCTGTGCTAAAGAGAGGTTTCGATCTCCCCTCAAGGATTCGCCGATGCCGGCGCGCGCGAGCAGCAAGACTTCTGAATCATCGGACAAGGTCAGTGTGATCTGCCGCGCGCTCCGGCGCGCGATCATCGAGCAGGCGCTGGAGCCCGGCGCCAAGCTGCCGGAGGATGCGCTCGGCGAACGCTTCGGCGTCAGCCGCACCATTGCCCGCCATGCCCTGGGCCAACTCGCCGCCGAAGGCCTCGTCGAGCTCCGCCGCAACCGGATCGCGGTGGTGGCGACGCCGAGCTGGCAGGAGGCGCGCGATGCCTTCGACATCCGCATCGAGCTCGAACGCCTCGTCGTGCGCCAGCTCGCGGGCAAGCTGACCAAGGCGCAGATCGCCGAGCTGAACGCCCATGTCGATGCCGAGGATCGCGCCCGCGGCGGCACGGATGCGGTGTCGATCCGGCTCGCCACCGAATTCCACATCCTGCTCGCCCACATGACGAACAGCCCGATCCTGGTGCGCTATGTCAGCGAGGTCGCCTATCGCTGCTGCCTGACGCTGTCGCTCTACAGCCGGCCGCATTCCACCGAATGCGCCATCAACGAGCACCGCGCCATCATCGCAGCGCTGGCGAAGGGCGACGCGGCGAAGGTGATGGAATTGATGCATCATCACCTGGATTCCGTGGCCAATCGTGCGCTGGTCGCCCCCACGCCGCAGCGCGGCCGCGATCTGCTCGACATCCTCGCACCCTACGCGGACGAGGTGACGAGCAATCGGGTGATCAAGCTGCCGAAGGTGGCTCGACGGAGTTAGGCCTCGATCCCGCGCTGGACGAGGATGCGCTCGGCGCTGTCGTTCCAGACGTCCATCTTCACGATCTGCCCGCCCCTCACGACGAAGCGATCGACATAGCGGTTGCCCTCGAACGGCGTGCCGTCCATCCATTCGCCGTAGAGCGTGCCGACGCTGTAGACGACGGTCTCGTCCGCGCCCGGGCAGACGTCGAACCGGTCCATCTTCTTCTTGACCCAGCGATAGCGCTTCGCATTGAAGCCGGTCGGCCCGCGCGGATGGTCGAACACGCGACCGCCGGTGAACGTGATCACCGTGCCCGGCTTCATATAGGCCGCAGCGGCGTCGGGATCCGGTATCATCGAAGCGGTGAGATAGGCTTCGACGATCTCGGCGTCAGTCATCGGGCTTTCGGCTTTTGCGGGAGTAGACATCGCGGGGTTCTCCGGATGTCGCCATTCTACAATCAGGACCTCAAAGTGCATGCACATTTTTTGGACAATCTGACCCCAGCACTGCACACAATCTGGAGCTGCCCACTCCAACGGCTTCCGCTAGGCTGTCCCAGCTGAATCCAACGCCATGACCACCCAAGCCGCCTTCGACCTGATCTTCCGCAACGTGCTGTTGCGCTCTTCCGCCGCACCCGTCGATATCGGCGTGAAGGACGGCCGTTTCGCCGCGATCGCACCAAAGCTGGCCTGCGAGGCCGCCGGGGTCGATCTCGGCGGCCTCCTTGCCCTGCCCGGCTTCGTCGACACCCACATCCATCTCGACAAGGCCTGCCTGCTCGGCCGCTGCGGCCACGATCACGGCACCGTCTCGGAGGCGATCCGCGCCGTCGCCGCGATGAAGAAGGATTTCACGATCGAGGACGTCTACGCGCGCGGCGCCAGAGTGCTCGAACGCGCCGTCGTCAACGGCACGACGCGCATGCGCACGCATGTCGAGATCGACCCCCGCATCGGCCTCCGCGGCTTTGAGGCGGTCAAGGCGCTGAAGCGCGATTACGCCTGGGCGATTGATCTCGAGCTCTGCGTCTTCCCACAGGAAGGCCTCACCAACGATCCCGGAGCCGAGGAGCTGCTGGCCAAGGCGCTGCGCGACGGCGGCGAGGTCATCGGCGGCTGTCCCTACGTGGACACCGACCCGAACGCCCATCTCGCGCGCATCTTCGATCTCGCCCAGGAATTCGACGTCGACGTCGATCTCCATCTCGATTTCGACCTCGATCCATCCTGGTGGCATCTCGACGAGGTCTGCCGCCAGACCGAGCAGCGCAACTACAGCGGACGCGTCGCGATCGGCCATGCGACAAAACTGTCGGCATTGCCGCCGGACCGGATGAAGGCGGCCACTGCGCAACTGGCAAGATCGGGCGTTGCGGTCACGGTGCTGCCCGCGACCGATCTCTATCTGATGGGGCGCGAGGCCACGCACAACGCGCCGCGCGGGCTGACCCTCGCCCACAAGCTTGCCGGCGATGGCGTGCTCTGCTCGGTCGCCACCAACAACGTGCTCAACCCTTTCACGCCGTTCGGCGATGCCTCGCTGCTGCGGATGGCGAACTTCTACGCCAATGTCGCGCACGCCTCGGTCAGCGACTTCGATGTTTGCTTAGACCTCGTGACCGAGCTGCCGGCCCGGCTGATGAACCTCGCCGACTACGGCATCAAGGTCGGCAATCCCGCCGATCTGATCGTGCTCGATACCAAGGACAGCCGATTCGCCATCGCCGAGTTGCCTGACGTCCTGATGGGCTTCAAGGGCGGCCGGCAGACATTTGCGCGGGCACGGCCGACCCTGTTCAGTCCGAAGAGCTGAGAGCGACCCCGCTCGATCTCCCCGGCCCTGCCTTTTCCTTTTTCAGACATAGGTCGCGTGCCCCGGACGCAACGCAGCACTCCTTCAGTGATGCGCTGCAGAGCCGGGGCCCATGTTTCGAAATGCAATTCACGAAGAGCTGGGTCCCGGCTCGGCGGCGCGTCACTTCGTGCCGCACCTTGTCCGGGACACGTGTGCGCGCGGAACATTCCGAATCGGTGATCGCGATGCCGTTGGAGCGTTCCCACAGTTCTATTTTACCGCCGGTTGGCGCCCACCCGAGTTCGGTAGAATCCCGGACCGTAGCCCAACGCATTGCGAAGCAGGTCACGCCCGCCATAACTAGGACGTGCACTGACCATCTGCGTTCAGTGGGGAAGTATGAGTCTGTTCAGCGCATTCACCAGCATCGATGATTCCGTCCAGGCCCGAACGCCGACCGATGCGGCGGTGAAGCGGCTGGACGGCATCGGCCACGTTCTCTCGGGTCTCGATATCTCGGCCATCCAGACCCAGGCCGACGTGAACCGTACGCTCTGGACGCTCGATGCCGCCAGCAAGTGCGTGCGCGCCGTGCTGGCGGAGTTCCGCACCCAGCCGGCCACCGAGCAGCTCGTCCGTAAATCCCGCAATCTGATCGACCTGATCGAACGCGCGCGCGACCAGGTCGTGAGCTTCGAAGCCGGCGATCCGGTCCTGAGCTGACTATTTCGTCCGATTGATCCTGGTAAGTATCCGGTCCGCCTCGGTGCGCCAATCCGCACTGCGGGCGAACTCGCTGCTGCCCCTCAACCCGAACAGCCCCTCATCGGCGAGATCGGACATCCAGGCCTGCCGCTCGGCCGTGCCTTGCGCCGACCACGGTGTCAGCCCCGCCTCGCGCACGGTCTCGGCGACCTCGCGCACCTCCTCGGCCCGGCGGCGGCCGTGCTCGATCACGCGCTGAAAGACATAGGCGCCCTGCTTCTCCCAGTCGATGCCGGGGAACGTTTCCGCAAGCGAAGCCAGCACCGCATCCTCGACGCCATAGCCGCGCGCGGTCGTAAAACTCTCGATGACCATGGCCTCGAGGCCCTTGATCATGATGCTGCGGCACATTTTGACGGCCGAGGACACGCCGAGCTTGTCACTGGCCACCTTGGCCGCGAAGCCGATCGCGTTCAGAAGCGGCTCGAGCTCTCTGGCGCCGGGCCCGCCGAGCAAGAGCGGCACCTTGATGCGATAAGGCGGCACCGAGGTCATCACCGCGCCCTCGACATAACGCCCAGCTGCACCATCGATCAGCGCCGCGGCGCGCTGCTTGGCGCCGGGAGAAGCCGAGTTGAAATCGAGAAACCAGGTGCCCTGGTTGATCGCCGCGGCACAGGCCTTTGCCACTGCAACGGCCTGGCTCGCGGTGACCGCGGAGATGATGAAGTCGGATCTTGAGGCCAGTTCGGCGTGAGAGGTCGCAAGAGCGACACCGAATTTCGCCGCATGCTCCTTCAGCGGCGCGCCGTGCTCGCCACCGAGCTTGATGTCGTAGGCGCAGACCTTGATGTCCTGCTGGCGCAAATCCTCGGCCAGGATCCGGCCGACCTCGCCATAGCCGACCAGCCCAATCTGCCATCGCCTGGGATCACCTGCCATCAGTTCAGTCCTCGTGTCGTTTCGTCGAAGAGATCCTCGACCGCATAGCGGCGCGGGATCAGCGCCTGCTGGAATGCATAGTCGATGATCAGCTCGAGCGGCTTCCTGTTGGCCTCGATCCCGAACGGAACGAGGTCGGGCGTTGCCGCGGGCCCTGCCTGCGCCTTGCTCCGCTTCAACAGATCATAAACGCCCGCGATCACGTCGGAGCGCGATTTCGCTAGGCTCTCGGTCACGACCACGAGATGGTTGACCGGGACCACGCCGCGCCGCGAATAACATCTGGCGGCCTCTGCGGCCGGGTCGGGAAACAGCGGCTTCAGCTTGGGATCATCGGAGGTCTCGCCGAGGACGGCATCGAGCGCGCCGTCGAGCAGCATCTGGAGGATCTTCTTGTCCTTCGGCGCGCGCTCAGTGGTGTCGACATATTCGGCGACGTGCGGATCCTCGAAGGTGATCCAGCGAATCCTGTCGAGATTGACGCCGTAGTCGTTGGCGAGGATGCCCCTGATCCAGGCGCCGGTCGTGGTCGTAAAGGAGCGGATGCCGACGCGCTTGCCTTCGAGATCGGACGGTCCGAGCGTTCCATGCGTCGGATTATAGAGAGCATAAGAATGCTGGAAGCGACCGAGCATGGCCGCTGGCAACAGCACCAGCGGCTTGCCGTGCGCTTTCGCCATCAGATAGGTGACGATCGCCATCTCGCAGACGTCGAAGGCCTGCTCGCGCACCATCGGCTTGAATGCCGTGTTGGTCGGCATGTACGCGACGAAGTCGAGGTCGAACAGGTCGGAGCGGAGCTCGCCGCTCTTCACCGCCTGGACATGGGGATGACTGCCGAGAACGGCCTTCAGCTTGAGACGATCCATACGCCCGCTCCGCTTCCCTTATTCCGCTCAGACGTCCTCGGGATTGTGGACATAGACGAGCCCGGCCTTCGCCAGGGCCTCGCGCATGTTGTACATGTCGAGGCCGAGCTCGCCCGAGGCGAGGCGCTTGCGCTTGCCGCCCTCATCCGCGTTGCGCTTCTTCGCCTTCTCCGCGACTTCGGCCGCATAGCGCTTCGGCACCACCACAACGCCATCATCATCGGCCACGACGATGTCGCCGGGGTCGACATTGACGCCGGCGCAGACCACGGGGACGTTGACCGAGCCGAGCGTCGCCTTGACCGTGCCCTTGGCCGAAACCGCGCGCGACCACACCGGGAATTTCATCTCGTGCAGCGCTTTGACGTCGCGGCAGCCGGCATCGATGATCAGCCCCTGCACGCCGCGCGCCTGAAGCGAGGTCGCGAGCAATTCGCCGAACATGCCGTCGGTATTGTCAGTGGTGCAGCCGACAACGAGGATATCGCCCTTCCTGCACTGCTCGACGGCGACATGGATCATCCAGTTGTCGCCGGGCTGCGCCAGCACGGTGACCGCGGGACCGGCGATCGACGCACCCGCCCAGACCGGACGCAAGTAAGGCTTCATCAGGCCGACGCGGCCAAAGGCCTCGTGCACGGTGGAGACGCCGTACTCCGCCATACCGGCGGGATCGGCCCGCTTTATGTTGCGAACAACGACCGGCTTCATGCGAGCTCCTCCGCCACGGTCGGAAACAGGCGCTGATAGGCCTCGCCATAGGTCATGGGCACGCCAGTGTTGCGGCTGCCCTGGATGCCGCGGTTGAGCGCGACGCGCTCGTAATAGCCCCAGAGATGTTTTTGCGCGGCGAGGATCTGGAACGCCTCGTACTTCTCTTTCCAGACCTCGTCGATCTTGAGAATGGTGTCCGGCTTGTAGTTGCACTGCTCGGGTTGATGCGGCTCGAACAGGAATACCGGCGGGGCCGAATATTTGTACTCCGCGCCGGGCTTGTGGCCCATGGCCTGCGCGACCACGCGCGTCTCCTGCGCGAAATGCGCCGCGTTCGGATGGTCGAAATTATAGGGATCCTCCAGCGCATGCGTCAGCACGAAGCTCGGATTGAGCTCGCGGTAGATGTCGACCATGCGATCGAAATGCGCTTCCGTCAGCTTCAGCGGATAGTCGCCGCAGTCGAAGAACTCGATCTCGGCGCCAAGCAGCCTGGCCGCCCGCTCCGCCTCGTCCTTGCGGCTGGCCTTGACCGATTCCAGCGTCGCGCCCTGCTCCTTCCAGGCGAATTGGCTCTCGCCGCGCTCGCCGAAGGACAGGCACACGATCTTCATCCGATAGCCCTTCTTCGCATGCAGCGCGATGGCGCCGCCGGCGCGCCAGACGAAATCGCCGGGATGGGCTGTGACGACGAGGCCTGTTTTCATGGGCTACTCCTTTTCGTTCGTATGCATGCGCCGGCGTCCGCTACGCATGTCCGCGCAGCGTGTCGATCGCGCAGACGTCGTCACGTCTCGAACTCGAACAGGCGCGCGGGATTATCGACCAGAATCTTCGTCTGGAGCTCCGGCTCCGACGCGAACAGCGGGATCAAATCGACGAGATCGCCGTCATTCGGCATCACCTTGACGTTGGGATGCGGCCAGTCCGTGCCCCAGATGACGCGATCCGGCGCGGTCTCGACGATCTTTCGCGCGAACGGCACCGCATCGGTGAAGGGCGGACCGCTCGAGGACACCCGCTCCGAGCCGCAGATCTTCACCCAGCACTTCTCGTCGCGCTGCATCAGCTCGACCAGGATCCTGAACGGCAGCTGGTCGAGCCCGTCCGCCGCCTTGACCCGGCCCATATGGTCGATGGTGTAAGTCAGCGGCAGCCTCGTCAGCATGTCGGCATATTCGGGCAGATCGATCGCATCGAAATGCAGATCGACGTGCCAGCCGAGCGGCGTGACCATCGCGACGATGCGGTCGAATGCGCGCTTGTCGGGAACGCCGCCGAGATGGCGGACGAAATTGAAGCGGCAGCCGCGAAAACCGCCCTCGTGCAGCACACGCAGCTCGCGCTCGGTGATGGTATCGTCGACGTTGGCGACGGCACGGTAGGCGCCATTGCTCTCAGCGATGGCATCGAGTGCCACCCTGTTGTCGGTGCCGTGCACGCTGGCATTGACGATGACGGCGCGCTCCACGCCGAGCTTGGCGTGCAGCGCGCGAAAATCCTCCAGCGGCGCATCCGGCGGCGTGTAGGAACGCTCCGGCGCGTAAGGATATTTCGCGCCGGGTCCGAAGATGTGGCAATGCGCATCACATGACAGCTTCGGCAGCCTGAACTTCGGCGTGCGCGTGTTCGGATCGGGCGGTGGAATGGTCGGCGTATACATCATCGTCATCACGTAAACCGCCGAAGCGAGCTCGCTTGCTTCACGTCTTGCTGCCGACGACCGGCCGCCGCCGTACCGGCGCGGCCTGGTCCAGCGCCGGCGCCTGAAACGCGGCGACGGTGGCCTGCACCAATTGCTCGATGGCGGCCGCGGCATCGCTGCCGTCGCCCTCGCCGCGCGACAGGCGCGACACGCGCTCCGGCGTCACCAGCGAATAATAGAGTGCGCCAAGCAGGAAATGGCTGCGCCAGACAATGTCCGTGCGCGGAATGTGCGGCAGGCTCTCCTGGACCGCGTCGATGAAGGCGTGGCTGGTGTCGTCGAAGGTCTGTGCGATGATCTTTCGCGCGACCTCGTTGCCTTCCGCCGACATCACCGCGCGCAGCCGCGTGAAACGCGCCCCGCCACCGGCGAGATCGCTGCCCGAGGTGAAGGCCGGCACCACATAGGCGCGAACGATCGCCTCGAGCCGGTCCTGGAGATCGCGCACGCGCTTTGCGGCCGCGAGCAGCTCGGAACGGCGCAGATTCATCGGCCCGCAATGGCGCCGGTAGATCTCCAGCAGCAAACCGTCCTTGGTCTTGAAATGATAGGTCACGCTGCCCGGATTCGCTCCGGCCGCTTGCGCGATGTCGCGCACCGACACGGCATTGAAGCCGTTGGTGGCGAACAGCTCCTCCGCAGCGGCGAGGATCGCCTCGCGCATGTTCGGCTTGCGGGCCGCTTCCTTGGTGGTGGGCTTGCGTACCATGTGATTTGTACTATCGTACAAAAGATCAGGTCTCGTCAACAAGGACGTGGATGGCAGGACGGCGTGGAGACCATCGATGGACGCGAATGCCCTCAAGGAGTGCTGGGACTTATGTTGGGTTTGAACAAGAAGATCGGCGGCTTGATGCTGGGTGCCGGCTTGCTGCTGGCCGGGAGCGCCGCGCAGGCCGAAAATTATCCGAGCAAGCCGGTCCACATTCTCGTCCCCTACGCCGCCGGCGGCGCGGTCGACGTGCTCGCGCGCACGCTGGGCCAGGCGCTGGCCAAGACCTGGGGGCAGCAGCCCGTGATCGACAACCGTCCCGGCGCGGGCGGCATCGTCGCCTCGCAGGCCCTGACGCAAGCCGCGCCCGACGGCTACACGCTGATCCTGGTCGCCAGCGGTCATCCGCTCAACCAGTTCATCTATCCGAGCGTGCCCTACGACACGTTCAAGGATTTCACCGCCATCACCGAGGTGGCCTCCTCGCCGCTGGCGATCGTGGTGGCGAAGGACAGCCCTTACAAGACACTCGCCGATCTCCTCGCCGCCGCCAAGAAGGAGCCGGACAAGCTCTCCTATGGCATGTCCGGCAACGGCACCTCGGCGCATCTCGCGGGCGAGCTATTGAAGCACATGTCCAGCACCAAGATCGTCGCGATCCCCTACAAGGGCGGCGCACCGGCGCTGACGGCCGTGATCGCCGGCGAGATCCCGCTCAGCATCAATCCGCTCGCGGAAGCGATCGGCCAGCTCGAAGGCGGCCCGGTGCGCGCGCTCGCCGTGACCTCGGCCGAACGCTCCAAGGCCCTGCCAAACGTGCCGACGATCGCCGAGGCCGGCGTGCCCGGCTACGACGTCTCGGTCTGGTGGGGCGTGCTTGGTCCTGCAAAGATGCAGCCGGAGATCGTTGCGAAGCTCGAGACCGATCTCAAGGCGGCGCTGCAAGATCCGAGCGTGCTGTCGACGCTCGGCAGGATCGGCGCCACCCCGGTCGGTTCCTCGTCCAAGGAGTTTGATGCCTATATGCGTGCGGAGGCGGCCAAATGGGAGCCCGTGCTGAAGGCCGCCAACATCCGCGCGCAATGAGGCAAGGCGCGCCCTGGCAAGAGATCGGCGCTGTTCAACTGGTGGCGTTCGCCCGCATCTTCTCCGGAGGCCGCGCGCGAAAATCGCCGTCTTCGTTTCCCGACGGGATCAGGATGGCGCGGTCGCGCGGCAGTGCCTCCGGCATCTCGTCGCGGATGAAAGCGATGAGCATTTCCCTGATCTCGCAGCGCAGGTCCCACGATTGCGGCGCGTTCCTGGCGCTGACCAGTGCCCGAAGCTCGATGGTGCGCGAATCGGCATCGATCACCTGGAGATTCGCCACCTCCCCGTCCCACAGCTTTGACGCCTTCACCGCCTGCTCCAGCCAGCGCCGGATGCGCGGGACATCGGCGCGATAGTCGACATGCAGCGCGACGACGCCGATGAGGGATGCGGTGTCGCGCGTCCAGTTCTGGAACGGCTTTTCGATGAAGTAGGACAGCGGCACCACCATGCGGCGCCAGTCCCACAACCGGATCACGACATAGGTCGAGGCGATGTCCTCGATCCAGCCCCATTCGTTCTCGATGATCACGGCATCCTCGATGCGGATCGGCTGGGTGATCGCGATCTGCAGGCCCGCGATCAGATTGCTCAGCAGCGGGCGCGCGGCAAGACCGACGATGATACCGGCGGCTCCTGCGGAGGCGAACAGGCTGACGCCGTATTGCTTCACGGAGTCGAACGTCATCAGCGCGGCGGAGACCGTGATGATGACGATGATGGTGTCGGTGACGCGCTTGAACACGCGCACCTGCGTCACATGCTTGCGCGCGACGAAATTCTCGGTGACATCGCGAAAGTTCTGCAAGTAGCGCGCCGCGCTCATGTCGACGATCCGGATCGAGATCCAGCCGATCAATGCGATGAAGGCTACCACGAACAGCCGCGTCAGGGGGTTGCGGATCGTGTCGTCCAGCGGCGCCAGCGGCAGCACCATTGCGACCGCGGCAAGGCAGAGCGCCATTTGCGCCGGACCAGCCGTCCGCTCGATGAACACGCTCAGCAGCGGAAGGCGCGTTCCGAAAGCGCGATTGAGAACCCACGTGGCGATCCGGTAGGCCACCAAGGCCAGAAGGATCGCACCGGCAACCAGGCTGAGCCCGATGAACCATGACGGTATCCAGCCGAACATCGCGTCGATTTCGGCCGTAAGGGCCTGCCAATCCATGGATCGTCCCCATCATTGCAATCACGCAACCCGCACAACGCCTCCTGGCCGGCTTCGCTCCCCCGCTCCGTGCAATGCAGCATCCCGCAGGTGCAACCGTCGCTGAGCTGCGCTAGGCTTGTCGGCATGACTCGACGTACCGGCAGCGCCGATCTTCCTCTTCACACCGGGCGGGTTCCGCCCTGGCTGGCAAGCCGCATGTCCTCCCTGGGGGCGATCGTCACCCAGGCGATCGTGCATCATTACGGCCGCGACGCGTTTCTGCAGCGGCTGTCGCATCCATTCTGGTTCCAGTCGTTTGGCGCCGTGATGGGGATGGACTGGCACTCCTCCGGCATTACCACCTCGGTGATCGGCGCGCTGAAGCGCGGGCTCGGACCGCTCCAGGACGAGCTCGGGATTTACGTCTGCGGCGGCCGCGGCCAGCATTCGCGCAAGACGCCGGACGAGCTGTTGCAACTCGGCGAGCGCGTCGGACTCGACGGCATCAAGCTGACGCGTGCCAGCCGTCTGGTGGCCAAGGTCGACAGTGCCGCGGTCCAGGACGGCTTTGACCTCTACCTGCACGGCTTCTTCGTCACCACTGAGGGCAAATGGACGGTGGTGCAGCAGGGTATGAACGGCGACAAGCGGCAGGCGCGGCGCTATCACTGGCATTCCGAGGCACTGAAGAGCTTTGTCGATACGCCGCATAGCGCAATCGACGGGCCGCAGCAGGGAGAGATCGTCAATCTCACCGATCATCGCGCCGATATGTCTCGGACGGCACAGCTCGAGCTGCTCTCCGATCTCGGTCCGGATCGCATCGTCTCCGAATTCGAACGGCTCGCGGGGACCGCGTCCACACCGGCGCAAGGCATGCTGCCGCATCTGATCATGCCGACACATCATGATGTGCGGCCGAAGGACGTGTTCGCGCGCCGCCTGCACGGCACGCTGGCCGCGGCGGCCGAGCGCGGCCCGGCGGATTTTCCGGAACTGCTGCTGACGCCGGGCGTCGGCGCGCGCACTGTGCGCTCGCTGGCGATGGTCGCAGAGGTCGTGCACGGTGCGCCCTATCGTTTCACCGACCCCGCGCGTTTCTCGCTCGCCCATGGCGGCAAGGACCGGCATCCCTACCCCGTTCCGATCAAGGTCTATGACGAGACCATCCGGGTGCTGAAAGGCGCGATCCAGAACGCCAAGCTCGGACGCGAGGAGGAGATGCAGGCGATCAAGCGCCTCGACGACCAGGCGCGGCGGCTGGAGCGGACCGCGCGCGGCCCGTCGGTCGCGGCTTTCATCGCCGGTGAGCGTGCGGCCTCACCGGATCTCGATGGCCGCTCGGTGTTCGGCTGGGAGCGCGATCTTGCGTCCACAAAAAAGCGGACCGGCTGAACGCCGGTCCGCTAGTTGGCGGGGGGAACGCCCCTCTCAGGTCTCGTCGGCGTCTGGCTCCCGTTCGAGCCGGTTGGCCGCGTGATCCTGATACTGCTCGGTCTGAATGGCCTTGCTGTCCATCCCGCGGATGTCCGAATGCTGTTTCTTGTCTCGGTTGGACAGGACCATGTTGTCGCCGATCATCTCCTTCGGCACGTCGGTCAACGCGCCGGTGCCGTCGCCCTTGCCATGCATGCCCGATCTGAAATGCGTCTTGCTGCCGTGGCCACCTGGCATCGGTCTCTCCTCTTGCAGTGATCTTCTTGCAGTCGTCTTGCGAAGATTAGTGCTTCTGTTGTGCCGTCGTCGGCTTGGGCGGCTTGTGGCCGCTCTGGCCGGGATCGTTGTGCTTGTTGTGATCGCTTTCCTGGTTGAGACCGCCGCGGCTCACCGGAAACTCGCTGTGACGCACCTCCGGGTTGGCACGATGGACGCGCGGGTCTTGCGGGTTATGGCCGGCGGCCTGCTCGAGCTCTCGCGCATCCGGAACATCGGGCTTCCGCTCGAGGATGCGCACCTGCTGTTCGTGTGTCTTCTTGCCCTGCATATTGATCTCCAATCGTCACCTGCCTCCGCCTTTTCCAGCCTCGTCGTGCGTGTGATGGACATCGCGCTCTCCACCGCCACCGGAAACCCGGCTGTGGCTGCGCTGCGGATCGTCTGCCGGCGGCTTCTTCACCTCAAGCGGTGCCTTCGCGTTCTCGTGCGAGGCGCCGGGTCCGCCCTGACGAATGCTGCTCGGTGTCTTCGTGGATGTGGACAATGTCGCCTCCTCAGCGATCTTGCTGATAGCCTTGATTGGTCGTGTTCTGCTTGATGTTGCCTTGCTGTCCCTGCTGATCCGGATTCTGCGCACGTTGCTGACCGTGCGGGATCTGATCGGCGGGCGTTTGCTTGCGATCTCCAGTTCCCTTGTGGCTCTGATTGTCCGGTGGAACAGGTGGCATCTTGCTGGCCATGATCTTGTCTCCTGTTAAGACGTCGATCTGCGACATGCGCTCAAGGAACTCTCCTCCGTGTCATGTCGGGATAACAACAGCACGATCGGCACACCGTTCCTGATCGTTCACATCCGGCAAAGATTTTCCGAAAGGGCGTTGCCGACGTCAGTTCGCCGCGGTGAGGGAACGATCGTCTCTCGTTCCCGTGCGTGAAGTCGTCTCTGTTCCGCGGCCCTCTGCCCTGACAGGAAGCTTCGCGATCGCGCGCAAGCCCGGCCGCTTGCGCCAGCGGACCTCGGCGGAATCGACGGCCAGACTTAATTTCGGCCAACGCACGAACAGCGCCTGCAGCGCGCAGGCCGCCTCGATGCGCGCGAGCTGATGGCCGAGACAGAAATGGATTCCCGTGCCGAACGAGATGTGGCGGTTCGGCTTGCGTTCGAGATCGAGGGTCTCGGGACGATCATGAACCGCGGGATCCATGTTCGCAGCGGCAAGCATCACCATGACGCGATCGCCCTTCTTCAGGCGCACGCCTTCGACCTCGACATCGCGCCGCACATAGCGCGGCTTGGAGAATTGCACCGGCGAGACGAAGCGCAGGAACTCCTCAACCGCGAGCCCGACACGGCTCCAGTCCTGTTCCAGCCAGTCGCGCAGCTCGGGATTCCTGAGCAGCTCGTAGACGGAACCGCTGATGAGATGGGTGGTGGTTTCCGATCCCGCGGCGAGCAACAGAAACACCATCGAGACCATTTCATCCGGCGTGATCTGGCCGCCTTCGCGCTCGACCTGAATCAGCTCGGCAATCAGGCCCTCGCCGCCCTGCACGCGCGCGAGCTGCAACTGCTGCTCGAGGTAGGCGCGCATCTTGCGGAACGCGAACAGCAGGGACAAGAAGCTGACGACGTTCGTCAGCGAGGACATCGCGTTGGCCCAGGCGATGAACTTTGGACGATCTGCCAGCGGCAGGCCGAGCAGCTCCGAGATCACCGCGAGCGGCAGGATGCGCGCATAGCGCTGGACCAGATCGGCCGGGCATTCCTCCGCGAACAGCTCGTCGGCCAGACCGTCGGCGATGGCCCGGATGCGCGGCTCCATCGCGACGATCGCGCGGCGGCGAAACGCCTCGTCGACAATGCTGCGCAGCCGCGTGTGATCCGGCTCGTCCATCGTCAGCATGCTGTTGGCGATGGTCCTGACGAACCTCGGCATCCACCAGCGCAAGCCCGCGACGTCGCCATCGTCCTTGCGCAACGTGAAGGTTGCGCCGTCCTTCAGCACCTGCGCGGTGGCGTCATGGGTCGTGGTGATCCAGACATCGCCGACGAGAGGAAACCGCGTCGCGACCACAGGGCTAGACATGCGCAAGTTCGCGATCGCCTTGGGCGGATCGCGAAAGAAGGCCTCGCTGGTGAAATTGAGGCGCACTGTCATGGGATCACCGGAGCGATTGGTCGCGTATCACCGAGATGGTGCGCGGCGCGGCCGGCGCAAGGGCGCGTCTGCTCGTCGGCCGCAGGCGTGGAGAGCTCTATCCGCGCCCGGAGGAGCGCTGGCCGCTCTTGCGCTGCTGTTGGGTGTAGGCGTCCCAATGGCTCCAGCTGCCATTGCTGAGGCTCTGCAGATCCGTTGCGAGGGGACGGCGCGTGCGCTTGTCGTGATCGGCGATCACACGCTCCGACTGCGCGATCTTGCGCTTGAGTTCCGTGATCGTCTTCTGCGTCTGGCCATTGCGCTTCGAGGTGGCGATCTCGCCCATCGTGAAGCGCGCGGTCTCCAGCGCCTTCAGCTCGGCGCGGTTCTTCTTCAACTGAACCCGGTGCCAGGCGATGTTGCTGTCGCTGTCCGCAACCATGTGGGAACTCCGCTGATTCGGTCCCACATAGTATCGCGCGCCGAATCGGCGCCGCAACGCCCCGGCGGTGGCGAAAATACGATCTTCTCGCGTAGAAATTTAGCGCTCGGCGAACGCCTTCTCGACCACGAACTGGGCCGGCTCGCCGTGATTGCCCTCGACGAAGCCGCGCTCGCCCAAGAGGACGCGGGTGTCCGCCACCAGCGCCGGGCTGCCGCAGATCATGACGCGGTCGTGGGCTGCTTCCAGCGCCGGCAGGCCGATATCGGCGAACAGCTTACCCGAGGTGATGAGGTCGGTGATGCGGCCGCGGTTGCGGAAGGGATCGCGGGTCACGGTCGGATAGTAGATCAGCTGGCTCTGGATGTACTCGCCGAGCAGCTCGTTCTTGGGCAGATGTTCGGTGATCATCTCGCCATAGGCGAGCTCCTTGACGTGCCGGCAGCCGTGCAGCAGCACCACCTTCTCGAACCGCTCGTAGGTCTCGGGGTCCTTGATGACGCTCAGGAACGGCGCAAGGCCGGTGCCGGTGCCGATCAGGTACAGGTTGCGGCCCTCTTCCAGATTGTCGATCACCAGCGTGCCGGTGGCCTTGCGGCTGACGATGATCTCGTCGCCTTCCTTCAAGTGCTGGAGGCGCGACGTCAGCGGTCCATCAGGCACCTTGATCGAGAAGAACTCCAGCGTGTCCTCGTAATTGGCGCTGGCGACGCTGTAGGCCCGCAGCAGCGGCTTCTCGCCGACCTTGAGCCCGATCATGGTGAATTCGCCGTTGCGGAAACGGAAGGTCGGGCTGCGGGTGGTCTTGAAGGAGAACAGCGTGTCGGTCCAGTGGTGGACGCTCAAAACGCTTTCCTGATTGAAATTGCTCATCTCACCTTCCCTGTCGCGTCAATTGCGGTTCCGAGGCCGGCAGCTATGCGTCGTTTGTACACGATCATTCGTATACTAATAAATAATCCGGCTTGATCCCGCGGTCAAGGCTGCCCAAGATCGGAAGCGTTGCAGTTACGAATAAGGAGCCCCTTCCATGGCGCATGACGCACCCCAGGCCACCGGACCCTCGAAGCTGGTGATCCGCAACATCGGCCTGATCCTGTCCGGCGCTTTGGAAAAGCCGATCCTGGACGGCGACACCATCGTCGCCGAGAACGGCAAGATCACCGCGATCGGCCGCTTCAAGGACGTCGACATAGAGGGCGCCACCACCATCGTCGACGCCAATGGCACCACGGTGGCGCCGGGCCTGATCGACAGCCATGTCCACCCTGTCGCCGGCGATTGGACGCCGCGCCAGAACCAGATCAACTGGATCGACAGCTATCTGCACGGCGGCGTCACCACCATGATCTCCGCCGGCGAAGTCCACATGCCCGGCCGCCCCCGCGACGTCGTCGGCCTCAAGGCGATGGCCGTGTTCGCCCAGCGCGCGTTCTGGACCTTGCGTCCCGGCGGCGTGAAGGTTCACGCCGGCGCGCCGGTAATCGAATGCGAGATGGTGGAAGAAGACTTCAAGGAGATGGCCGCCAACGGCGTCAAGCTGCTCGGCGAGGTCGGCCTCGGCGGCGTCAAGGACGGCCCGACCGCGCGAAAGATGGTCGGCTGGGCGCGCAAATACGGCATCCAAAGCACCATCCACACCGGCGGCCCGTCGATCCCCGGCTCCGGCCTGATCGACAAGGACGTGGTGCTGGAGGCCGATACCGACGTGGTCGGCCACATCAACGGCGGCCACACCGCCCTGCCCGACGACCAGATCCGCTGCATCTGCGAGGGCTGCAAGCGCGGCCTCGAGCTCGTGCACAACGGCAACGAGCGCTCGGCCCTGTTCACGCTGCGCACCGCGCGCGAGATGGGCGACCTGCACCGCGTCATCCTCGGCACCGACGCGCCCGCCGGCTCCGGCGTGCAGCCGCTCGGAATCCTGCGCATGGTCTCGATGCTGTCCTCGCTCGGCGACCTCCCGGCCGAGATCGCGTTCTGCCTTGCCACCGGCAACACCGCGCGGATGCGGCAGCTCGACTGCGGCCTGATCGAGGTCGGCCGCTCCGCCGACTTCGTCATCATGGACAAGGCGCAGCATTCGCCGGGCAAGAACATCCTGGAGAGCGTGCAGCTCGGCGACCTCCCCGGCATCGGGATGACCATCATCGACGGCATCGTGCGCACCCAGCGCAGCCGCAACACCCCGCCGGCCGGCAAGGTGCCGGAGGTGGTGGCGAAGTGACGCAGCCGGAGCGGCCCGCCGCTCCGCATCGTCCCTCGAAGGCATTGAACAAGTCGCAAGCCTGTTGCGTCTAACGCAGGCAGCCCTCGGCGGCGGCAGCGCATTGTTCCACCATCGAGGAGACATGAAGAACTCATCACGGATAGCCGCCGGCGTTGCTGGCGCGGTGGCGGGCTATATCGCGATCTTCGTGCTGTTCTCCCTGCTCGGTGTCGGCAACCGGGCGGACCCGATCGCATCGGGTCTGCTGGGACTGTTCGTCTACTCACCCATGGGTGCAATCGCCGGCGCGGTCCTCGCCAATTGGCTCGTGACGCGTTCGGGCAAAGATACAGGGCAGGACGTAGGCATCGGCGTCGCGCGGAACAGCTTGAAGTCGCTCGGCATCGTCGCCCTGCTCTGCACCGCCGGGATCGGCGCCTACATTGCCTACGCTTACGCGACCGCCACGCCCTGGCTCAACCGCAACGGCGCCAATCCCCTGCTCCTGTTCGAGGTCCGCTTTCCGGCGGGGGTCACGGTGCCAACGTCGGCCCAAGGCATCACCATCGAATTGCAGACTGACCTCAACACCATGCCGGGCGAAGTCAGGCCGGCCGCGTTCTATCGCGACGGCGACAAGGCCGTTATCGCCGGCGAAGTCGAGCTGGCGTTTCGAACCTCGTACCGGCGGCTCGCCGTCAACATCCAGGGCCAGCCGAGCCGGATCTATCCGATCGATTTGACGGCCCGGGCGCCGCATACGCCGGAATTCGGAACGTGGCGGCGGCTTGGTGACGGCAGCGAGATCCGCTACCGCGCCAAATGGCCGGGAAAGACGTAAGAGATCAGCGCTTCTTTGCGATCTCACAGCGCACATAGGTCTGGCGCTTGACCTGCCCAACTGGACCGTTGTCCATCACCAATCTGCCGTCCGCAGCGATGGAGACGCGAGTGTTGGAGCGAAACTTTTCGCCCTCGCCTTCGCAGGCCAGCTTCATTTTCCAGCCGAGCCTTCCGTCGGCCGTGATCTCGCTGGCGCGGCACCGCGTCTCGTACCAGTAGAGGCGATTGCCGCCCTCGATGCTCATGCGGTTGGGGCTATCCTCGTTGCGACAGTCCTTTTTGGTCGAGGCCCAGAAGCCTTCGTAAGGCTGCGCGGCAAGGGCAGGAGCGCATTGGCCGGCTAGCGCGGCGGCAAGAGACAAGACAACTGCAAAGCGCCTCGCAACTCTAATGGCCAAAACCTCGATAAATCCTTCATCGAGGTTAGTCGCCGGTTCCGGCACCTTGTTCAACTGCCGTAGGGTGGGCAAAAGGCGCGAAGCGGCGTGCCCACGATTTTTGCGATTCGAGAAAAGATGGTGGGCACGCTTCGCTTTGCTCACCCTACGGCACCTTCATCTGAGCTTGTTCAGCAGCGCCATCAGCGTGTCGCGCTCTTTCGCATCGAGCGGCGCCAGCGTCTCGCGGGTGATCGCCAGCGCATTCGGCGCGAGCTTTTCGGCAAGCTGCTGACCGGCGCGGGTCAGGCTCACCAGTAGGCGCCGGCCATCCTCCGGATCCTGGCTCGTTTCGGTCAGGCCGCGCGCGGTGAGACGATCGATCACGCCCTTGATAGTCGCGACGTCCATCGCCGTCAGGCGCCCGAGCTGATTCTGCGAGCACGGCCCGGTCTCGGCCAGTTTCGACAGCGCCGCCCATTGCGTCGGCGTCAGATTGGTGCCGATGTCGCGGGTGAAGATCGAGCTGTGACGCTGCCAGACCTGGCGCAGGATGAAGCCGACCTGTTCGTCGAGCACGTAGGGCGGTTTCGCCGGTTTGACGCTCTTCTTTGCCGCGACGCTTCTCGCCATCCGTCCCCCGCCCTTCCCCTCACAACGACAGATGCGCGTCGCGGATATCCGGGCGCGCGTCGAGCTCGGCCATGGTGCCGCCGAAGCAGATCCGGCCGCGCTCGATGATGTAGGCGCGATCCGAAATCAGCCGCGCGAAATGCAGATTCTGCTCGGAGACGACGATGCTGACGCCTTCCTTCTTCATGGTCAGGATGGCATCGACCATCTGCTCCACGATCTTCGGCGACAGGCCCTCCGACGGCTCGTCCAGCAGCACCAGCGAGGGATTGCCCATCAGCGTACGCGCGATGGTGAGCATCTGCTGCTCGCCGCCGCTCATGCGTCCGCCCGGGCGGTTCTTCATCTCGCCCAGGTTCGGAAACAGCGCGAACAGCTTTTCGCGCGTCCAATGCGGCGCGTTCGGACGCTTCGGCTGGCGGCCGACTTCGAGGTTTTCCTCGACGGTCAGGTCCGTGAAGATGCGCCGCTCCTCCGGCACGTAGCCGAGGCCCTCCCGCACGATCTCGTGCGTCGGCTTCGACGAGACGTCCTTGCCCTCGAACGTGATGCGGCCGGAGCGCTGCGCGACGAGGCCGACGATCGAGCGGAACGTCGTCGACTTGCCGGCGCCGTTGCGCCCCAGCAGCGCCACCACCTCGCCCTCGCCGACTTCGAAGCCGATGTCGAACAGGATATGCGCCGGACCGTAATGGCTGTTGAGGTCTTGCACCGTGAGCTTCATGCCGATGCTCCCTCGCGGTGGCGGGCATCGTAGACCAGGCCCTCGCCGAGATAGACCGCCTGCACCTGGGGATTGCCGCGCACGTCCGCCGGCGAGCCCTCCGCGATCAACGTCCCCCGGTTGAGCACGATGATGCGGTCGGCATGCTCGAACACCACGTCCATGTCGTGCTCGGTGAAGAGCACGCCGATGGATTTTTCCCGGGCAATGCCCGCGGTCAGCCGCATCAACTCGACGCGCTCGCGCGGTGCCATGCCGGCCGTCGGCTCGTCCATCAGCAGCAGTTTGGGCTGGTTGGCGAGCGCGACCGCAAGCTCGAGCCGCTTGAGATCGCCATAGGCAAGCTCGCCGCAGGGCCGGTCCGCATAACCGCCCATGCCGACCAGCTCGAGCAGGCGGCCGGCCTCGGCGCGGTCGAACTTCGGCGCCGAGCCGAACAGATTGAACAGTTGCTTCCCATGCGAGATCAGCGCGACCTGCACGTTCTCGCGCACGGTCATGGTGGCGAAGGTCGCGGTGATCTGGAACGTGCGGCCGACGCCGAGCCGCCAGACCTCACGCGGCTTCCGGCCCGTGATCTCCTCGCCGAGCAGGCGGACGTGCCCGCTATCAGGCTTGTTCTGGCCGTTGAGCATGTCGAAGCAGGTGCTTTTTCCCGCCCCGTTCGGCCCGATCAGCGCCAGGATCTCGCCGGCCCGCAGCGAGAACGACACGCCGCGCACGGCATGGATGCCGCCATAGGATTTGGTCAGGCCTTCGACCGCGAGAAGTGGGGGTGCAACGCTCATTCGGCAGACTCGATCGGCTTGGCGAGCAAGGTGGATCCCGGCGGCGATGACTTCTTCCGGCGCTGCGCCAGCATCTCAAGCGTGCCGACGATGCCCTTGGGGAAGACGACGACGATCAGCATGATGAAGCCGCCGAGCACGAGCTTCGACAGATCGGTCTGGCTCACCAGCCAGATGTTCAAAGCCTTGTAGACGATGGCGCCGATCACCGCGCCCGACACCGTCTCGACGCCGCCGAGCAGCACCATGACCAGCGCGTCGACCGAGAGCGAGATGCCGAGATTGTCGGGGAACACGCTGCCCTTGAGATAGGCGAACAGCGCGCCGCCGATACCGGCGGTGGTGCCGGCGATCACGAAGGCGGTCCACTGGATCCGCTTGGCATCGATGCCGATCGCTTCGCTGCGCAGAACCGAGTCGCGCGTGGCACGAAGCGCGTAGCCGAACGGCGAGAACACCATGGCCCGCAGCGCGACGGTCACCAGCGCCGCGACGCCGAGCGAGAGCCAGTAGAAGCGCGACGGACTTGCCGCCCAGCTCGAGGGCCAGAGGCCCAGAATGCCGTTGTCACCGCCGGTCACGTTCACCCACTGGAACGCGATCGACCACACGATCTGCGCAAAGGCGAGCGTCAGCATCGCGAAATAGACGCCGGAGAGCTGCACCGCGAAGAAGCCGAACACCGCCGCGCCCATGCAGCCGAGCAGCGGGCCGAGCAGCAGGCAGACGATCATCGGCAGTCCCGCCATCTTGGCGAGAAAGGCGATGCCATAGGCGCCCAGGCCGAAATAGGCGGCGTGGCCGAACGAGGCGAGCCCGCCGACCGACATCAGGAAGTGCAGGCTGACGGCGAAGATCACGAAGATCGCGATCTCCGAGCCCACGGTCAGCAGATAATTGCCCGCGAAAAGCGGCAGCATCGCTGCGATCACGAGCGCCGCAAGCGCCATCAGCCGCTCGCTCGAGGTCAGCGGCCGCCAGGGATTGACGGTGAGGCCCGGCGTCTTGCGCGCGGCGGCTTCCGGCTTGCCGAACAGGCCCCAGGGACGCACGATCAGCACCACCGCCATCACCAGGAAGACCAGGATGATGGAGATCTTCGGGAAGATCAGGATGCCGAAGGCATTCAGCTCGGAGACCAGCACCGCCGCGACGAAGGCGCCGACGATGCTGCCGAGGCCGCCGATCACGACCACGACGAACACCTCGACGATGATGCGCAAATCCATGGCGTGATGCACGGCATCGCGCGGGATCTGAAGCGCGCCGCCGAGCGCTGCGAGGAAGACGCCGACGGCGAACACTGATGTGAACAGCCATTTCTGATTGACGCCGAGCGCGGCCACCATGTCGCGGTCCTGCGTCGCCGCACGCACCAGCACGCCCCACCGCGTGCGCTGGAACAGCAGCCAGAGAATGCCGAGCACGACGGGTCCGAGCACGATCAGAAACAGATCGTAGCTCGGAATGTTCTGGCCGAAGAAATCGATCGCGCCCTTGAACCCCGGCGCGCGGCGCCCGACGAGGTCGTCCGGCCCCCAGATCAGCACGACCAGATCCTCGACCATCAAGGTCAGGCCGAAGGTCGCGAGCAGCTGGAACAGCTCGGGCGCATGATAGATGCGCCGGAGCAGCACCATCTCGACGATGACGCCGATCAGCGCCACCGCGAACGCGGCCAGCACGATGCCGCCCCAGAAGCCGAATGCGCCGGACAGGCGCTCGGTCAGCGTGAAGGCGATGTAGGCGCCGATCATGTAGAAGGCGCCATGCGCGAAATTCACGATCCGCGTCACGCCGAAAATGATCGACAGGCCCGACGCCACCAGGAACAGCGACGCCGCGCTGGCGAGACCGGTCAGAAACTGTACGACGTAAAAGGCCATCGGCGGTCCGGGTTCGTTGAAATCGTAGGGTGGGTTAGCCCTGCAGATGCGCAGAGCACATCTGCTCGGCGTGACCCACCGCCTTTTCTCGTGTGGCACCGAAAGTGGTGGGTTACGCCAAGCGGTCTGCGCTACGCGCAGTCGCAGGGCTAACCCACCCTACGGCAGCGGCAATCAATCCTTCGGACGCAGCTTCTCGACTTCGGCATCGCCAGGCAGATAGTCCGCGCCTTTCTTGTAGGACGACTCCACCATCACGCCCTTGCCGTCCTTCAGCGCGGTCTTGCCGACGAAGGCGCCAAGCGTCGATTGGTGGTCGATCTTGCGGAAGGTGATCTCGCCGAACGGCGACGGCGTCGTCAGCCCCTCCGCCGCGGCAATCAGCTTCTCCGGATCGGTCGAGCCGGCCTTCGCCAGAATCGCGGCCGCCGACTTGATGGTCTGGTAACCGACGATCGAGCCGAGGCGCGGGTAGTCGTTGTACTTGGCCTGATACGCCTTCAGGAACGCATCATGCTCGGGCGTCTTGATCGAGTACCAGGGATAGCCGGTGACGATCCAGCCCTCCGGGGTCTCGTCCTTGAGCGGGTCGAGATATTCGGGCTCGCCGGTCAGGAAGGAGACCACCTCGCGCCCCTTGAACAGGCCGCGGGTGTTGCCTTCACGCACGAGCTTGACGAGGTCCGCGCCGAACGTGACGTTGAGGATCGCTTCCGGATTTGCCGCGGCAACCGCCTGCACCACCGGGCCGGCGTCGATCTTGCCCTGCGGCGGCCATTGCTCGTCGACCCACTGGATGTCGGGGCGCTTCTCCGACATCAGCTTCTTGAACACCGCGACCGCCGACTGGCCGTACTCGTAGTTCGGCGCAATCGTCGCCCAGCGTTTTGCGGGCAGCTTGCTGGCGGCTTCCACCAGCATCGCCGCCTGCATGTAGTTGGAGGGACGCAGGCGGAAGGTGTACTTGTTGCCCTTGGACCAGGTGATGGCGTCCGTGAGCGGCTCGGCCGCAAGGAAGAACACCTTCTTCTGGTTGGCGAAGTCAGAGACCGCAAGACCGATGTTCGACAGGAACGTGCCGGCGAGCATCGCGACGCCCTCGCTCGAGACGAGCTCGTTGGCCGCAGTCTGCGCGTCCGCCGGCTTGCCGCCGTCGTCCTTGGAGATGACGACGAGCTTCTTGCCGTTGATGCCGCCCGCGGCGTTGATTTCCTCGACCGCAAGCTGCCAGCCCTTGCGATAGGGCTCGGTGAATGCCGGCAGCAGCGAATAGCTGTTGATCTCGCCGATCTTGATGTCCTGCGCCAGGGCCGAATGAGCCATGCCGCTCGCCAGAAGCGCGAAGGCCGCGCCGACGAAGTAATTTCTTGCTCGCATCCCAACCTCCAGTTTGAACTCGCTTATGACTTCTATCTCAGACCGTCTTCGCCTTTGATCTCCGCAACCGTCAGCCCGCCGACGCGCGGCAGCGGACGGCCGCTGTCGGTGACGGCGACCGCGACCATGATCTCGTTGGCACGCGGCGCGTCGTTGATCTGCACTTCCATACCGTCGAAATGACTGCGCACGAAGGCCGCGTCCTTGTGCCCGAGCGGGATGTCCAGCGTCGTGCCCGGGCCGCTGCGCTTCTTCGACGAGGGGATCAGCGCCGCGCCCTTGCCCAGAACCTTGCGCACCGGCGCGCCCATCTTGGGGTGGAGGATCGCGGCGGCATGCTCCAGCTCGCCGTTCTCGCCGACCGCCGCGGCCTTGCCGTAGCTGTGCGCCTTGGCGCCATCGATGCCGAGCGCCGCCACCGCGCGTTTCGACAAGAGCTCGCCCAGCTCCTCGCCGATCGCGATCAACGGCGAAAGATCCTCGACGTATTTTCCGGCAAACGGATTCTCGATGACGGCAATCGCCGCCGCACGCCGGGTCGGCGGTGATACCTGTCGGCCCATCTCCATCTGCGTCTCTTCGACGACAGTGACGATCTTGCGGATGATCGCGCTCATGGCTGCTTCCTCCGGACACTTCCCTGCTCAGGCATGAACCGCGTTCTCCAGCTGACGCGGGCGCGATTCCAGCCGCTCAACATCTTTCGGTCCGATGACAAGCATATCACCACAAAGCTGCAGCACGGCACCCTCGATCAGCCGACGATCGAATAAATGCCGTGCACGTTCTGCGCCAGATTCGAGCGCGGCGGCGATCTCATGGTGAGACAGCTCGCCGACATCACACGTCACGAGGCGCCCGCCCAGATCGCTGTCGGGCTGAAGCTCGTTCGCAGGCTTTCGGATGATGGCGGGATGTCCGGGAAGATCGACGGCATTGGCGATCACGGTCGCGGCCGCATCGGCTTGCGAAGCGGTCGCCGCCAGCACGGTCACGGCATCGGCGATCCCGAGCGAAAAGCTGCGGCCGTGCCGGCCGCTGGTCGCAACGCCCCGCACCGGATCGTCCGCATCGATCCGCATCGTCTGCATCACGCCGTCGCGGTCGGGGCGATCCATCAGCCCGACCGAAAACTGCTCGCCCTTGCCGAGATGCAGCGCGATGTCGCCGCCATTGTTGACGTAAGCCCGATCGAGCGTTGCAGCACGCAGCATCGCAGCCAGAATTTCCTCCGCGACGCTACCGGCAACGGCCGCCATCGGCGTGATGAAGCAATCGGCGGCATAGGGCGCTACCGCGGCGTGCATGCGACGCGCGACCACGCCCTTTAGCAAGGTTTTCTCCTCGGCCGCCGCACGCAGCTCCGGCAGCTCCGCGCAAAGCTCGTCGAGCAATCCGGTAAACCGCAGCGCCGCAGCCTCATAGGCCGCTCGCACCGCATCCGTACGTCCCCTCGCCTCGACGATCAGATCGATCGGTCCATCCTGCAAATGCAGCCGCCGGCCATCAGACAGCAATGCGATTTGCGGGCGCCTGGTCATGTGCGGGGCCCCGGAATCGGGTTCTGCCAGGGCAACTGGCGGACATCGTCGCCGTTCTGCACCTCGGAGAGCGGTTTCACATAATCCATGTGTCCGCCGAGCGCGGCATAGTCGGACAGCTTCATCGTGAACTCGATCGGCGCGACCAGGGCCGGTGTCGGCACATAGCCGAACGCGCCTGACGGCATCTGCGTCACGTCGACCATGTAGGTGATGCCGCCGCCCGGCCAGACATAGACCGGCGCACCGCCGCTGGTGACACGCGTCAGCGCATCCTTGACCGAGCGGGTCAAACGCACGGGATTGTCGGTGACGCCGGCGCGCAGCGAGCCGCCCGCGCCCGCCATGAACAGCACCGTGCACAGCGCCGGCTCGCAATTCTCCTGGATACGCTCGACCGAGAACTTCAAGTCGGCCGGCATCTCGGTCTCGACCGGCTTCAAGGCCCCGTCGAGCACGTAATAGGACGAATGCTCGCCGGTGGTGGAGACCATCAGCATGGTCAGGCCGGGCTTTGCTTCCTTGGCATCGAACGGGCCGAGGATCGACAAGGGATCGGAGATGTCAGTGCCGCCCCAGCCCGTGCCGGGATCGGCCACCTGGAAATAGCGGCCGGGCGTCGAGCGACGGCCCTTCATCTTGATGCCGGTGTCGGCGATGTCGAGCAGCTTGCCGGCCTGGTGCTCCGAGAGCACGCCGGTGATGTGGTCGTCGACCACGACGACCTCATCCACCTTGCCGTGCCATTGCTTGGCGAACATGCCGATCGTCGCCGAGCCGCAGCCGACGCGCATGCGTTCTTCCTTCACGCCGTTGACGATCGGCGGCTGGCCGGCCTGCACCACCACGCTGGCGCCGCCGTCGATGGTGAGCTCCACCGCCTTGCAATTGGCGAGGTCCATCAGCGTGTCGCAGGTGACGCGGCCCTCCCTCTTGGAGCCGCCGGTGAGATGATGCACGCCGCCGAGCGACAGCATCTGCGAGCCGTATTCGCTGGTCGTGACATGGCCGACCGCCTCGCCCTGCGCGCGGACGGTCGCGGTCTCCGGGCCGAGATAGCGGTCGGTATCGATCTTCACCTTGATGCCGCAATAGGAGAAGATGCCCTCCGTGACGACGGTCACCATGTCGACGCCGTCGACCTCCGCCGAAACGATAAACGGCGCCGGCTTGTAGTCGGGATAGGTCGTGCCTGCGCCGATCGCCGTCACGAAAGTCGAGGGCTCATGGACGATCTTGCCGTCCCAGTCCTCGGTGCGGCTGAACGGGACGAGCTTGCCGCCATGCGAGACGGTGCGCTCCAGGATGACGTGCGGATCGACGCGGACGAGCTTGCCGTCGTGATTGGCATAGCGATCGCAGGCCCCCGCCGCGCCGGGCTTGATGTAGCACATCACCGGACAAGCATCGCAGCGGATCTTGTCGATGACGGCGCTCGTCGTTTCTGTCACCATGTCGGAGCCGGCGGACATCGCAGTTATCATTCGTATACGAACGATGTTGCGCGCGGTGCCCCGGGGCTGTCAAGCGGCGGTGCAGCGCAAAAGATGCCGCTGCCGCATAAAACCTCATTTGCCTATCCGCTCTGTCCACAAACAAGGCAGTCGCGTTGCAGTGCGGCATGCACGGCTTGCACGTTTGTGTACAAACGGTATCGTCGCGGCGTCGAATTTTTCGCGATCGCATGATTTTGGGTTTGTCTCTTGGCTTTGTCTTGGGCTTGGGAACGAGGATGACGCAGACACTGATCCGCCTCACCGTGAACGGCAGGATCCACGAGGTCACGGCAGCGCGGGACACGCCGCTGCTCTATGTGCTGCGCAATGACCTCGCGCTGAACGGCCCGAAATACGGCTGCGGCTTGGGGGAATGCGGCACCTGTACTGTCCTGATCGACGGACTGGCGGCACGCTCCTGCGTGATTCCGGTGACCGGCTGCGCCGGCCGCGACATCGTGACGCTCGAAGGCCTAGGCACCCGCGACAAGCCCGACGTCGTGCAGCAGGCCTTCATCGACGAGCAGGCCGCACAATGCGGCTATTGTCTCAACGGCATGATCATGACCACCAAGGCGTTGCTCGCGATCAATCCGCGGCCGACCGAGCAGGAGGCGCTGGCGGCGCTGCGCTACAATCTTTGCCGCTGCGGCACACATGTCGAGATCCTCCGCGCGGTGATGCGCGCCTCTAGCCAGCTCACCGAGGCCGCAGATTGATGGCCTCCTATGTTTGGAACGGAGCTGAGCGCTCAGGTTCGCTCATCGTCGCCCGCAGCGTGGACGAGGTCACATCCGAGACCTTCGTCCGCATCACCGCGGACGGTTCGGTCACGGCCTATAACGGCCATGTCGATCTCGGCACCGGCATCCGCACTGCGCTGGGCCAGATCGTCGCCGAAGAGCTCGATGTGTCCTTTGCGCGCGTCGTCGTCGTGCTCGGCGACACGGCTGAGGTGCCGAACCAGGGCGCGACGATCGCGAGCGAAACCATCCAGATCACGGCCGTGCCGCTGCGCAAGGCCGCGGCGCAAGCCCGGCACTTTCTGATCGCGCGCGCGGCGGAACACCTGGACTTGCCCGAATCCGGGCTCAAGATCGAGGACGGACTCGTTCGCGGCCACGATAACCGCAGCGTCAGCTATGGCGAGCTCATCGGCGAGGAGGCGATCCGCCTCGAGCTGGCCGATGACGTGCAGCTCAAGCCGGTCGGCGATTACGCCATCGTCGGCCAGTCGGTGCCGCGCGTCGATCTACCTGCCAAAGCCACGGGCGAGCTGACCTTCGTGCACGACATCCGCGTGTCAGGCATGGTGCACGGACGCGTGGTGCGGCCGCCCTATGCCGGCGTCGATGCCGGGCCGTTCGTCGGCACCAGCCTGATCGCCGTGGACGAATCCTCCGTGCACGACATTCCTGGCCTTTTGGCCGTAGTGCGGATCGGCGATTTCGTCGGCGTGGTCGCCGAGCGCGAGGAGAATGCGATCCGTGCCGCAGAGCGGCTCAAGGCGAGCTGGAAGCCGACGCCTGATCTGACCGACCTCGCCGATGTCGAGACCGCGCTGCGCGCCAATCCATCGACACCGCGCACGCTGATCGACAGGGGCGACGTCGAAGCTGCGATCTCGGGCGCGGCCAAGCCGATGCAGCGCACTTACGTCTGGCCGTATCAGATGCACGCCTCGATCGGCCCCTCCTGCGCGGTTGCCGACTTCCAGGACGGGAATATCCGTGTCTGGTCGGGCACGCAGAATCCGCACGTGCTGCGCAGCGATCTGGCGCTGTTGATCGAGCGCCCCGAGAGCGAGATCGAGGTCGTCAGGCTGGAGGCCGCCGGCTGCTACGGCCGCAACTGCGCTGACGATGTCACCGCCGATGCGCTGCTGCTGTCGCGTGCCGTCGGCCGTCCGGTCCGCGTGCAGCTGACGCGCGAGCAGGAGCACGCCTGGGAGCCCAAGGGGACTGCGCAGCTTATCGACGTCAACGGCGGGCTCGACGCCGACGGAGGCATCGCGGCCTACGATCTCGCGACGCGCTATCCCTCGAACGCAGCGCCAACGCTGGCGCTGCTGCTCACTGGCCGCATCGCGCCCGATCCAACGGTGCTCCAGATGGGCGACCGCACCGCGATCCCGCCTTACGATTACGAGCACATGCGCGTCGTCGCCCACGACATGCCGCCGATCGTGCGTGCCTCCTGGTTTCGCGGCGTCTCGGCCCTGCCGAACACTTTTGCGCATGAATCCTATATCGACGAGGCCGCAACCGAAGCCGGCGTCGATCCCATCGAATATCGCCTGCGCTATCTGAAGGACCCGCGCGCGGTCGATCTGGTCAATGCGGTCGCCGAGCGCGCGGGCTGGATGCCGCGGCCGGTCCGCGAGGACAAGGACGGTGAGGTCGTGCACGGCCGCGGCTTTGCCTATGCGCTCTACGTGCACAGCAAGTTTCCCGGCTATGGCGCGGCGTGGTCGGCGTGGGTTGCCGACGTCGCGGTGAACAAGACGACCGGCGACGTCAGCGTGACGCGCGTCGTCGCCGGGCAGGATTCCGGATTGATGATCAACCCGGACGGCGTGCGCCACCAGATCCAGGGCAACGTCATCCAGTCCACCAGCCGCGCGCTGATGGAAGAGGTCTCGTTCGAGCGCGGCACGGTGGCCGCGCGCGAATGGGGCGCGTATCCGATCATCCCCTTCCCCGACGTTCCCAAGATCGACGTGCTGATGCTGCCGCGGCAGGATCAGCCGCCGCTCGGCGTCGGCGAGTCCGCCTCGGTGCCGAGCGCAGCCGCGATCGCGAACGCCATCTTCGATGCCACCGGCGTGCGCTTTCGCGAGCCACCGTTCACGCCTGAGCGAATCCTCAGGGGATTGCACGGCGAAGCACCGGCGACGCCGCAGTCCCTGCCCCTGCCCGCAGCCTCGCCTCCGTCTCGAATCTGGGAAAATCCGTTCGCCAAGCGCGCCGGCATCTTCGCAACGATTGCAGCCGTCTGCACGGCTGCGATCGGAATTGGCGCCGCGCTTCTGCCCGGGCGCGCGATCGCGCCGATCGCGCGGCCCGATCCGTCGGTCTATTCAGCGGCAACGATCGCGCGCGGAGAGCAGCTCGCCGCGCTCGGCAATTGCGCCGAGTGCCACACCGTCGTCGGCGGCGCACCAAATGCCGGCGGTCGCGCCTTGGAAACACCGTTCGGCACGATCTACGCGACCAACATCACGCCCGACGTCGAGACCGGGATCGGCGCCTGGTCCTACCCCGCCTTCGAGCGCGCCATGCGTGATGGCCTGCATCGCGACGGACGCCAGCTCTATCCCGCCTTCCCCTACACGCATTTTGCAAAGACTGGCGATGCCGATCTGCAGGCGCTCTAC
The DNA here is from genome assembly GCF_028128865.1 of Bradyrhizobium sp. CCBAU 11357. Lineage (NCBI taxonomy): Bacteria > Pseudomonadati > Pseudomonadota > Alphaproteobacteria > Hyphomicrobiales > Nitrobacteraceae > Bradyrhizobium > Bradyrhizobium sp. CCBAU 11357. The sequence continues at coordinate 70,446 of NZ_LBJW01000098.1, forward strand.
GCTTACCTGATGGCGCAGCCTGCGGTGCGCGCGTCAACGCCGGCCAACACGCTCGCCTTCCCGTTCAATCTGCGCCCGCTGCTGGCGGGCTGGAATGCGCTGTTCCACCGAACGCCCGACTTCAAGCCCGACCCCTCAAAGTCCGAGGCTTGGAATCGCGGTGCTTATCTGGTCGAGGGCCTCGGCCATTGCAGCGCCTGCCATTCGCCGCGCAACGCGCTCGGCGCCGAGCAACGCAACGCCTATCTCGCCGGCGGCTTCGCAGAGGGCTGGGAAGCGCCGTCGCTGACCTCGCTCTCGCACGCGCCGATCCCGTGGAGCGAGAATGAGCTGTACGCCTATTTGCGCACCGGCCATTCGCGTTACCACGGCGTCGCCGCCGGCCCGATGGCGCCTGTTGTCCGGGACCTCAAGGCGCTGCCCGACCAGGACATCCGTGCGATGGCGGTCTATCTCAACTCGTTCAATGACACTGCGGTCGACCAACAGGCGCAGGATGCGCTGGCCGCCAAGCTCGAAAATGCAACGCAAGTGACCGTCGCCTCCTCCGCCGGCGCGCGCCTCTATCAAGGCGCCTGCGCCGTCTGCCACGAGGTCGGCGGCCTGCCGCTGTTCGGCACCAGGCCTTCGCTCGCGCTCAACAGCAACCTGCACAGCGCCACGTCGGACAATCTGGTGCAAGTGATCCTGCACGGCGTCCCGGAGCCCGTCTCGAGCGATCTCGGCTACATGCCCGCGTTCAGGAACAGCATGAGCGACACCCAGATCGAGGAGCTCGTCAGCTTCCTGCGCCGGCAGTTCGCGCCGGACAAGCCGGCCTGGACCGGCGTGCGCGAGACGATCGCAAGGGTGCGGAGTTCAGCCCACTAGTGTCATAGCTCATGCAATTCCGTCATTCCGGGGCCCGAGCGTAGCGAGGGAGCCCGGAATCCATACCCACCAGCCGGGGTTATGGATTCCGGGCTCGCCGCTTCGCGTCGCCCCGGAATGACACTGACTGAAACGTCAGAGCGACAACTCTAACCGTGCTTCACCTCCACCGGCGGCGTGCCGTGGGTGTGAAAGGACTCGATCGTCTTCAATCCCCAGGCCTGGCCCTTCTTGCGCTCCTCCTCGGTCCACACGATCGGCTTCCAGTCGGGCGCGAGGATGAGGCGTGCGCCGGCATTGGCGACTTCGACGCGGTTGCCGCCGGGCTCGTAGACGTAAAGGAAGAAGGTCTGCTGGATCGCGTGCTTGTGCGGCCCGGTCTCGATGTGCACGCCATTCTCGAGAAAGATGTCGGCGGCGCGCAGGATCTCCTCGCGGCTGTCGAGCGCATAGGTGACGTGGTGGAAGCGGCCCGGCACGCCCGAGTGATCGAGGGAATAGGCGAAGTCGTAGCTTTTGTTCGACATCGTCAGCCACATCGCGGCCTCGCGGCCGTCGTTGAGCACGATCTGCTCGGTGAGGCGGCAACCGAGATAGGTCTCGAAGAACTCGCGGTTGGCCTTGATGTCGACGGCAAGGCAGTTGAGATGGTCTAGCCGCCGGACATTGACGCCGCGGGCGGGAAAGCGCTGCGCCTGGTTCTTCAGCGCAGGCTTGAGTTCGGGCGGCGCCTGATACCATTCGGTCTCGTAATAGAGCTCGACGATATGGCCATCGGGATCGCGGCAGCGGAACGTCGGCCCCTGCCCCATGTCGCCGTCGATCCAGCCAATGTCGAAGCCGGATCCCTTCAGCGCGGCGACGCGCCGCTCCAGCGCCTGCTGGCTGCGCGCACGCAGCGCCATGTGGCCCATGCCCGAGGTCTTCGATGCCGTGAGCTTGAGCGAATAGCGCTCGTAATCGTCCCAGCCGCGCAAATAGACCGACTCACCCTTCTGTCCGCTGACCGTCATGCCCATCACATCGACGAAGAATTTCAGGCTCTCGTCCGGCTTCGGCGTCAGCAGCTCCATGTGGCCGAGATGGGCGAGATCGAGGATCGGTTCGGGCTGCATGGTTTCCTCCTAGAGCATGGCTGCGATCCGCCTGTCCGGGCGGCGCAACTGAAACGCGCACGGCACAACGCGCGGGCGGGCCCTTGTGCGCGGTGCCGACAGTGACGGGCCTCATTTGTACTAATGTACAAATCATTAGGTCCCGTCAACAAAGCAACCAGCGTCGCTGCTGCGAACGGCGCCTGTCCGACCAATGGCGGTCCGCCGCCGGACGAAAGGGCCTGCTCGAATGGTAAACTTTTCCTGAAGGACCATCTCGGCCCCAAGGTCCGGAAATGCAGTATTTTCCCGGCAATTTCGCCCACGAGCAGCCATCGGCGACAAGTCTCCGGACCGAATTACCACGGATTTAACGGAGCGGGCGCGCCCGCCGTTTAACCGTTTGTGCAGCGACGGCCGGGCATAGTCCGGGCAAATCCCTCGCTCTTGCCAGGTTCATTCATCGTGACATCCTTTGGACGCGTGATTTCGGTTCGCGGATCGCTCGCCCGGGTCGGGCTTCTGGCGGAAAGCCGGATGCCGATCTCGGAGGTGCGGGCCACCGTCGGACGCTTCGTCAGCATCCGTTGCAGCAGTTCGGTCATCGTTGCGATGATCACGGAGGTCTCCTGCGAGAACCTGTCGGGCTCAGACAATTACATCGCGATCGCCTCGGTCGACCTGCTCGGCGAGATCCTCAATGCCGCGGACAAGGCCAAGTTTCAGCGCGGCGTCACCAACTATCCGACCATCGGCGATGCCGTCGACCTGATCACCAGCCAGGAGCTGCGCACGATCTACGCGCCGACCGGCTCGGACCAGATCAATGTCGGCTTCCTCCAGCAGGACCGCTCGGTCATCGCCTATGTCGACGTCGAGGAAATGCTGTCCAAGCATTTTGCGGTGCTCGGATCGACCGGCGTCGGTAAATCGACCGGCGTCTCGCTGCTGCTCAACGAGATCCTGAAAGCGCGGCCGAACCTGCGCATCTTCCTGCTCGACGTGCACAACGAATATGGCCGCTGCTTCGGCGACCGCGCGCTGGTGCTCAACCCGCGAAACCTGAAGCTGCCGTTCTGGCTGTTCAACTTCGAGGAAATCGTCGACGTGCTGTTCGGCGGCCGCGCCGGCGTGCCCGAGGAACTCGACATCCTCGCCGAGGTGATCCCGCTCGCCAAGGGCGTCTACACCCAATACCAGAACGCCGACCGCATCGGCCTCAAGCGCATCGATCCCAAGCAGATCGGCTACACCGTCGACACGCCGGTGCCCTATCGCCTGGTCGACCTGCTGTCGCTGATCGACGAGCGCATGGGCAAGCTCGAGAACCGCTCCTCGCGCATCATCTATCACAAGCTGATCTCGCGCATCGAGGCGGTGCGCAACGATCCGCGCTACGCCTTCATGTTCGACAACGCCAATGTCGGCGGCGACACCATGGCCGAGGTGATCAGCCATCTGTTCCGCCTGCCCGCCAACGGCAAGCCGATGACGGTGATGCAGCTGGCCGGCTTCCCGGCCGAGGTGATCGATTCCGTCGTATCCGTGCTGTGCCGCATGGCCTTCGACTTCGGCCTGTGGAGCGACGGCGTCTCGCCGCTGCTGTTCGTCTGCGAGGAGGCGCACCGCTATGCCTCCGCCGACCGCAACATCGGCTTCGGCCCGACCCGCAAGGCGGTGTCGCGCATCGCCAAGGAAGGCCGCAAATACGGCGTCTATCTCGGCCTCATCACCCAGCGCCCCGCCGAGCTCGACGCCACCATCATCTCCCAATGCAACACGCTGTTCACGATGCGCCTCGCCAACGACCGCGACCAGGCGCTGCTGCGCGCCGCGGTGTCGGATGCCGCCGCGAACCTGCTCTCCTTCGTTCCGTCGCTCGGCACCCGCGAGGTGCTGGCGTTCGGCGAAGGCGTGGCGCTGCCCACCCGCCTGCGCTTCAAGGAAGTGCCGCCGCACCAATTGCCGCGCGGCGAGGCCACCATCTCCAGCGTGCCGTCCGTCACCTCCGGTCACGACATGCATTTCGTCAGCGCCGTGCTCGAACGCTGGCGCGGCGCCACCTCGCAGCGCGACGTGCCGAACGATCCGGTGTTCTCGGCACCGCCGGCGAAAACCATGTCCAGCGTCGAAGCGCCGATGCTGCAGCCGTCGATGGGCCTCGACCCCGACCGCTTCTCGCTGTTGAAGAAGCCGCTGCGGTAAGGCCCCGCTCCATCCACATCGTCATTGCGAGCGTAGCGAAGCAATCCAGAGTCTTTCCGCCGGGGGATGGATTGCTTCGCTGCGCTCGCAATGTCGGAGGATGGAACGTCCTTCCCACCTGACACCTTTGTCGCGGCCACTTCGGGCAGGCAGATTGAGCCCGCCACCCGCATCGACTATGGTTCCCGCCCCAAGCCGGAATCCATGCCCATGACAAAGACCGCCGCGCAACGCTTTCCCGCCCCCGCTCTGGACACCCTGCCCGACGACATCCGTACGCGCCTCCTTGCCGTGCAGGAGAAGAGCGGCTTCGTGCCGAACGTATTCCTGACGCTGGCCTACCGCCCCGACGAGTTCCGCGCCTTCTTCGCCTATCACGACGCGCTGATGGAGAAGGACGGCGGCCTCACCAAGGCCGAGCGCGAGATGATCGTGGTGGCGACGTCGGCGGCGAACCAATGCCAATACTGCGTGATCGCCCATGGCGCGATCCTGCGCATCCGCGCCAAGAACCCGCTCATCGCCGACCAGGTCGCGATCAACTACCGCAAGGCCGACATCACGCCGCGGCAGAAGGCGATGCTCGATTTTGCCATGAAGGTCTCGGCTGACGCGCAGCGGATTTCGGAGGACGATTTCGCCGCGCTGGCGCCGCACGGCTTCAGCGACGACGACATCTGGGACATCGCCGCGATCTCCGCCTTCTTCGCGCTGTCGAACCGGCTGGCGAATTTCACGGGCATGCGGCCGAACGAGGAGTTCTATCTGATGGGCCGCCTGCCGAAGACATGATCGAGGCGCCATGACCGAGCTCGATTGGCACGAAATCCTGCTGCGCCTCGGCACGGCGACGCTCGCCGGCGGCGCGATCGGCCTCAACCGCGACCTGCACGGCAAGCCGATCGGGCTGAAGACGCTCGGCATTGTCGGTCTCTCCACCGCGAGCGTGGTTCTGCTCGCGCTGCAGCTCGCCGAACCGGCCAGGGTCGTCGACGCCGCCAGCCGTGTCATCCAGGGCATCCTCACCGGCATCGGCTTTCTCGGTGCTGGCGTCATCGTGCACCAAAGCACGGGGTTTCGCGTTCGGGGCCTCACCAGCGCCGCCTGCACTTTCCTTGCCGCCTGCCTCGGCATCGTCTGCGGCGCCGGACAGTGGAGGATCGTCGTCGTCGCCCTTGCGCTGGCCTTCGTCCTGCTGACGATCGGCCGCCGCCTCGAGCGCCGGCTTCATCGCATGCTTGGCGGCAAGGACGAGGCGCATGAGGTCGAAGGCGCCCCGGAAGAGCAGCACCGATAGCCGTCGGTTCGGCGGATTCGCCGTCAGCGCCGGCGGCCTGCGCGGTGCCAGTAGAACGCCGCAAGCCCAACCGGCAGCGAAAGAGCCAGCCACGACAGGCCGTCCCAGATCCCATCTCCGACGAGCGCCAGACCGAGCCCCACGGCGCAGACCAAGCCGACCAGGAGCGGCGCCCGGAACACGTCCCACACGCTTCTGTAGTGCCGGGCCAGGTTCGGAGCGTCCGCCTTGGACACGGGAGGACGCATGGGATCAGACACCGACTGCCGCGGTCCGCTCTGTGCGCAGCGGCTTGCGGACCGACGGCTTTCGCCTTTCCGCCCAGAGATAGATTCCGCTGACGAGAACGATGATCGTCATGATGTCGAGAACCGCCCAGACGATCTTCAACGGAAGCCCGCCGTAATCGCCGAAATGCAGCGGACGCGAGACCTGAAGCGTCTTCAGATACCACGGCACCTCGGGCGCCACGATCGTCTTGCCGTCATTGGCATCGACCAGCATCGGCTGAAGCATGCGCGCCGTGAAGGGCGTCGCTCCCTTGGTCCAGACAACGAGGTGCTGCGGGCTGCCGAAACGCGCCGCGGTCGGCATCGTCACCGAGGTGACGAGGCGATCCGGAAATCTGGTGCGGACGAGCTCGACGGCGGCTTGAACCGAAGGGATCGGAGCCACGGGCTTGCCCAGATGAGGCGCCAGCAAGACGGGGATGAGCTGCGCCCGCCACAGGTCGAACAACGGCGTCGCCAGCGTGTTGATCATGCCGGTGAGACCGACCACCAACGTCCACGTCAACGTGACGATGCCGAGGAGATTATGGGTATCGAGCCATTTGAGCCGGGGCGACGACCGCCGACGGATCGTCCCGAAATCCAGCCGCCGCATGAACGGCCAATAGACAACGACGCCGGAGATGATCGACACAGCGAACACCAGTCCCATCGCCCCGAGAAACAGCTCGCCGGGGAGCCCTGCGAACATGTCCTTGTGTATCCGCAGCACGATATCCATGACGTCCTGATGCGAGGCTTCCTCGCCGAGCATTTCGGCCGTTCGCGCATCGAACGTCAGGCGATGGAAGTTGCCCGGCGCCGGGACCGCGGTCGGAGAAACGGCCACAGTCACGAGTGGCTCGTTCTGCTTGAGATTGAGCAGCAGGACATACTGTCCGGGAAAACGCGCTTGCGCCGCCGCGATCATCCGGTCGAGCGACAGACGCGGCGTTCCTTCCGGCATCGCGGGCGCCGTGATCTCGTCCTCGAGCAGATCGTCGATCTCGTCGTGAAAGACCAACGGAAGTCCCGTCACGCACAGCATCAGCAGGAACAGCATGCACACGAGGGAGGTCCAGGTGTGAATGCGGGACCATAGCCGGATTGTGCGGGCCTGAACCATGGCGATCCTTACCAGCGATAGCTGACCGTGCCCGTGATGGTGCGCGGGCTGGTGTATTGGCAACCGCCATTCGTGGTGCACGCAACGGTGACGCGATCGGCGATGTTCTTCACGTTCAGCGCGAGGTTGACACCCTTGGGCTGCCGATAGTGCAGGCCCGCATCGAACACGACGTAGCCCTCGTTGACGATGGTGTTGGTGGTGTCGGCGAAGGTCGGCCCGTTGTAGCGGACGCCGCCGCCCAGCCCCCAGCCGTCCCATGTCCCGCCCTGGACCGTGTAGTCGAGATGGGCCGATGCCATCTGGCGGGCCACCAGCGTCGGCACCTTGCCGAGATCGGCGGCGGTGGTGGTTTGCGTCACCTTCACATCCTGGTTGGTGTAGGTGGCCACGAGGTTCAGTCCGGGCATGATCTGCGCCAGCGTCTCGAACTCGACGCCGCGCGAATTCACCTCGCCGAGCTGGACCGAGAAGCCGAGATGCGATGGATCGCTCGTGAGCGAGTTTTGCCGCGTCAAATCATAGAGCGCCAACGTCATCAGCAGGGTCCGCGACGGCTGGTACTTCACGCCGAGCTCGTGCTGCTGCGCGGTCGTCGGCTTGAACGGACTTCCCGCAAAATCCGTGCCCGGCGTCGGCAGGAACGATTCCGAATAGCTGTAATACGGCGCCACTCCGGAATCGAACACGTACGAGACCGCTCCGCGCTTGGTGAAGGCCGTGTCCTTGGTGTCGGTCGTCTTGTTGGTCGCCAAGGCGTAGGTGTTCTGTTCGGAGGCATCGTAGCGGCCGCCCAATGTAAGGATCCAGTTCTGGATCTTCATCTGGTCCTGCACATAGACGCCGACCTGATTGATCGTCTGGTTCGCCGAGGGGGTGACGAGCGCAGTCGGAGCCGCGATGGCTTGGTCGTAGACCGGATTGATCCTGCTGAGCGGCGGCGCATTTCCGGAATAGGTCCGGTCCGTCATGTTGAACGTCAGATAGTCGACGCCGGAGACCACCGTATGCTGAAGCGGCCCCGTGCCGAACTTGCTGATCAGGTGGTTGTCGGTCGAGAGGGTATCGACTTGCTCCTGGATGCGCATCGCGCGACGCGGAAAGACCGTGGCCGTATCGAGCGGGGTTCCGATGAACGTCAGATAGCGATAGTCGAGCTCGGTGTGGCCGTAGCGAGCCTTCGATTCGAAGATCAGATCGTTGCTGAAGCGATGCTCGAACTGGTAGCCGACACGCTCCTGCTCCTGATCGAACCTGTTGTAGCTGGGATCGCCAAGGAAAATCGGCAGCGCCGTGATGCCGGTGACCTTCCCGCCGCTCAGATGCGCCATCGACAACGGAAAGGCGTTGCCGGTCAGATCGTGCGTGTAGTCGGCGAGGATGGTCAGCGTGGTATCGTTGGTCGGCTTCCAGGTCACGGCGGGCGCGATATAGGTCCGGTTGTCCTTCACGAAATTCGAGAAATTGGCGATCTGCGCATCGGAATCCCTGAACACGCCGGTCAGCCTGTAAAGCAACGAGCCATCCTTGGTCGCAGGACCTCCGAAGTCGAATGCCCCCTGAAACCGATCGTAATTGCCGAACTGACCGACGATCTCGCCGAAGGCCTTGTCGGGCGGGCGCTTGCTGATGACGTCGACAAGACCGCCCGGCGCCCCCTGCCCGTACATGACGGAGCTCGGACCCTTGATGACGTCGATGCGCTCGAAGCCGTAGGGCTCGTTGCGGAACAGCGACAAGAAGGCGGGATCGCCGACCTCGCGAAGTCCATCGCGATAGGCGCCATAGCCATTGTTGTCGAAGCCGCGGATGTAGACGTTGTCGAAGCGGGGATCCTTGCCGCCGGGCTGGATGGAGAGACCTGCGACATACTGCAATCCTTCGACCAGTGTCGTGACCGAGCGCGCATCGAGCTGGTCGCGGCTGACGACGGAAACGGATTGCGGTGTCTCCAGAATCGGTACGTCGGACTTCATCGCAGCCGAGCTGACGACGGGTACAAACCCCCTCACCGGATCGGTACCGCGTTCCGCTGCAGCGGCAGCCGGCTGGGAAGCTGCTTGGACTGCCTGTCCTGCCGCACGCGATCGCGTCTGGCGGGCGCTCGCAGATCGCGAGTTGCGCGGTGTGGTGACCTGGCGCTTGCTCGGGCGGCTTTGCTCGACCACGACGGGAGGAAGAACCGATGCCCCGCTCGCGCTCTGAGCCTGCGCGTCTTGGCCGAAGGCGATGGCGGAAGGAAGCGCGACAAGACCGCACAACATCGACACGCGCCCGCGCTTCGTTGCGCGTGCGTCAAACACCAATTCCAGCATTCCCAGTCCCCGAACTTTCGGGAACGACCATGCAGAGACTCCGAGCGCACAATCAAAGTGTTTCGGACGTTCGCGTCGTAGAATCTATGTAGACTGGATCCGTTCTAATGAAATGACGTCGGCATCTCGCACGCGTCTTCCGCGGCCTGCATGATTTCCGGACGTCGACTCGTCGCGCTCGGCGCATGGCCGGGCTGCCGCGGCACGATCTAGAATCGCAACCGCCGGCCCCAAAACGGCTTCAGCAGTTCGAGCGCCGTGAGCACCAATAGTCCAGCGCCGAGCGTGATCATCAAATCGTCAAGATGCAGGGGACCGAAGCGAAAGAGACCGGACGCCGGCGGCCAGAACAAGGCTGTGGCGAGAACAAGCGCAATCAAAAGGAATATCCAGAGCAATGCCGCGTTCGGACGGAAGAACGCAGACAAGAAGGATGCGCTGAAGGATCGGTTGACCAGCACCAGCGCGAGCACGCAAACGACGAGCGCAATGAATGCGAGGGTGCGGGCCTCATCGGGCGGAAGCCCGGAACGAAGCGCTGCGACGAAGATCACCGCGATCAAGGCGAAGGCCATCGCGCCCTGCAGGACGCTCCAGGCGATCAGGGGCCACGAGAACAGCTCCGCATCGGCACGCCGCGGCGGACGCTTCATGACGTCGCGCTCCTCGCGCTCGGCTTCGAAAACCAGCGAGCAGACGGGATCGATGATCAGCTCCAGAAAGGCGATGTGAACCGGGCCGAGCACCAGCGGCAGCCCAAGCAGCAGGGGAAGCAGCGCAAGACCCGCGATCGGCACGTGAACGGCGAAGATGAAGGCCATGGCCTTGCGCAGATTGTCGTAGATCCGGCGTCCGAGGCGGATGGATGCGACGATGGAGCTGAAATCGTCGTCGAGCAGGACGATCGAGGATGCCTCGCGGGCGACGTCGGTGCCGCGGCCACCCATCGCGATCCCGATATGGGCGGCCTTCAGCGACGGCGCGTCGTTGACGCCGTCCCCCGTCATCGCAACGATCTCGCCGCCGCGCTTCAGCGCCTGCACGATCCGCAGCTTCTGCTCCGGCAGAACCCGCGCGAAGACGTTCACCTTCCTGACGAGTGCCTCGAGCTCGGTGTCGTCAGCGAGCATGATCTGCTCCCCGGTCACGACCTCATTGACGTCGAGCCCGGCTTGCCCGGCAATCGCCATGGCGGTCGCCGGATAGTCGCCCGTGATCATGACGACGCGGATGCCGGCCGAACGGCATTCGCGAACCGCCTCCGGAACGTGAGGCCGCAACGGATCCGCGAGTCCGACCAGGCCAACGAGGCGAAATACGAAAGCCTCCTGGGATGTCGGCAGGGAAGTGTCATCACACGCGGCAACCGCCATCCCCAGCACGCGAAGCCCGTTCTTCGCCATGGCCCCGACGGCAGCTTGCACGGCCTCCCGATCGGCCTCGTTCAGCCTGCACAGCCGCGCAATCGCTTCCGGCGCGCCCTTGGCGCATGCGATGAGATCCGCCGCTGCGGATGTCCGCCAAACCTGGGTCATGGCGAGCAGCTCGGGGCGCAGACCATAGGTACGCACCAGCGTCCGCCCGCCATCCATCGCGTCTCCGTCTCGCAAGGCATCACGCGCGAACGCGTGCAGCGCCTTCTCCATCGGATCGAACGGCTCCGGAGAGCTTGCGAGCGCCCCGCAGCGCGCCAGCTCGGCGAATTCGGGCCCGACGTGATCCTTTCCGGCCGCCTCCGCACACAGGCGCGCGCCGTCGAGCAGCCGCAGCTCGGCGACCGACATCTGGTTCTGCGTCAGCGTCCCGGTCTTGTCGGTGCACAGGACTGTCGCCGAGCCGAGGACCTCGATGGCGGCGGCTCGCCGCGTCAGGACACGAGCCTGCGAAATCCGCCACGCGCCCATGGCCATGAACACCGTGAGCACGACGCCAAATTCTTCCGGAAGCATCGACATGCCGATGGCGACGCCTGCCAGCAGTGCCTGCAGCCAATCGCCGCGCGAGACGCCGTAGAGCACAATCGCGGCCAGGCTGATGATGGCGCCGCCGAGAAAGCAGAGCCGCACCAGCCTTGCGGTCTGTTGCTGAAGCCGCGGCGGCTCGGCCTGCAGGCCGCGAAGCGACAGCCCGATCTTCCCGATCTCGCTGCGCGCCCCGGTGGCCTCGACCAGCGCCAGCCCCTCGCCGCGCACGACGAGCGAACCGGAATACACGAATGGCTGATCCTCGCCGCCGGGCCGGTGACCGGCCTCGGTGACCTTGTCGGCCGTCTTCTTGCGAACGGGCATCGACTCGCCGGTCAGCAGGGACTCGTCGATCTGCAAGTCCCGCGCCTCGACGAGCGCGGCGTCGGCGGGGACGCGATCGCCTTCACCGAGGACGAGAAGGTCGCCCTGCACGACCTCGCGGCCGGCAATGCGCCGACGTGCACCATCGCGCACCACCAGCGCACGCGGGCTGGTCAGGTCACGCAAGGCTTCCAGCACGCGCTCGGTCCGGGTCTCCTGCACCACCGTGATCACGATGGACATCGCCCCGAACGCCAGCAGGATCAGCGCCTCCTTGAGATCGCCGAGCACGAGATAGATCAGCCCGCCGCAAAGCAGCAGCAGGAGCATCGGCTCGCGCAGCACTTCAACCACGATGCGCAGGGGACTGCGTCGTTCCGGCCGAGGCAATTCGTTGGGGCCGTCCGCCGCAAGCCTCGCCCGGGCCTCGGTCTCGCTCAGGCCGGCCGAACTGCGGCGTTCCGTCTCGCTCACGATTTCCGCCGCAGGCTCCAGAAGCTGCCGGCACCGACGATTGCGGTGGCGAGCAGGACTGCGACGAAGGTCTGGATGATGGTGAAATTTAGCGCGTCACGCGCGACGAACAGCGCCGTGATCGCGCCGGCGAGGACAAAGAGGATGCGAAAGATGACGCTCATGGCCGTGCCTCCAAAATCTGCATGACTTGGAGCCCGGGCCCTCGGCATCGGGGCACAACGCTGTCTCTGCAACCATGCAGGCAGACCTTAGCCGGTCGGGCCGACGCAGATTTGCGACAGGTCAAGGCTGCCGTCGCAATCGCCGGTCAACAGGTGCGACGCGATGTCCACCTGGCAGCGCGCAGCCGCGCTCACGGCTGCGCAGCGCTATGCCGCTAGCGCTTCGCCATCAACTCGAGCGCCGGAGCAAAGCGCTCCGCGAACGTCAACGTCTTGGCGTGGTGGACTGCGGCAAAGGATGCAGAGATTCCCGCCGAAGCGACCGCGAGCAAGGCAACTACGAAAGCCAGACGGCGCATGTTCGCCTCCTGTGTGAGCTCGACTACCCCATAGAAATGGGACGGCTCTGTTTCAGGACGGTGTCGTGGGCGCGGAAATTGATTTCGCTCAAGCGGCTGTGATGAGATCCGGCTTATCTGGGGGCATTCCGTAACCATCTAACAAGGGTCGACGTGTTTTGGAGCGCCGGCCGTGTTGGGAATTCCGTATCCGCGACCGCGATTCCAGGCACTGCGGCGACAAGCAACATTCGCTGGAATGGGGAGTCATCGAGGACTACGCAAATGAAGATCGTGATCCAGAAGCTCAATGGCCTGTGGCACCTCATCGTTGGATCGAGCCAGATCCGAACGCCGTTCCAGGACACCCAGGACCGTGCGCTGGTGGTCACTTACGCCCGCCGCGCCTACCCCGGCGCCAGGATCTTCCAGCGCGACTGACGTAGATACACCTAATCGTCGTCCGCCGGGCCGCACCAGCCGGGCAGATAGATCGCATTCTTGCTTCTGGCCGCGGCCATCGCCTTCTCGATCGCCTTGTCGAAATCGGCCTCCACCGCCTTGCGCGAGACCTGCCGGCGCAGGAAGTCGGCCCACAGGAATTCGGAGAATGGCGTGGTGTCCTTGGCGAAGCCGCCCATGCGGCGCAATTCGCCGGCAAGGCTGCGGAATGGATCGTCCTTCAAGTCGGCGACCGATTTCGGCAGGTCGCGGAACGACCGCCGCTCGCCCTTGGCGTCGTAAGGATAGACCCAGCGCTTGTTGTCCATGACGCCCCAGAAGGCCTCGCGCTCCACCATCCTGAGGTCGCCCACGATGGTCACCAGCACCTCCTTGACGCCTTCATCGTGCAGCGCGCGGCCGAGGTGATGATGGTCGATCACGTAGTAACGTGCATCGGGGCCGTAAACGACGGGGATCATGTGCTTGCCGAGCAGATCCGCCTGCTTCTTCTTGTCATGCTCGCGCCAGCGCTTCCGCTTCTCCTTGACCTCGCGCATGCCGACCGTCATCTGCGTCGGCCGGAGCGACAGGATCGGAACCGGATGCACTCTCGGCTCGCGCGCGTTGGTCGTGGTCATGATCGAAGTCCCTCGGATGGATGCAACTAGCGGTTCGGGTTCCCGCGACTATGCCATGGGCCCCACGGCGGCAAAATCCGTTCGGAGCCCGCGCAGATCACAAGTCGATACCGATCGGACGAAGGACGACCTCAACGGCTGTCGCTGTGCCCGCATTGCAGCGCAACGCGCGGATCACGGGCGCGACGGCCGGTTTCCAGATCGCTGCGCACCGGCCCGTGCACAAATGGTACGAACGCACGAATACACGCGGGCATTGAGAAGTTTTTCTGCAACGCGCGCCTCACCTATGCTATCTAAATTGCTGCTTCGGAGTGATCCCCGCCCCATGAACAACCAGCGGCCCATAAGCTCTGATGAGGAGCACCGGGTGCTCCAGTTCAGGCCGCGCACCCCGCCTTCCCCAAGGGTCCAGCGCGGCGATGCCAGCGTGCAGCCGCTGCGCGCCACGCCCGAACGGCTGGACCTGTCGCGCTACGAGCAGCCGCGCGCCGAGCCCGATAATTTCCGCCAGCGCATGCTTGCCAATATCGCGGCGCTCGCCTTCACCATCGCGCTGACCGCGATCGGGATCTGGCTCGCGGTCAGCATCGCCGACCTGCGCCGGACTCAGGATTGCGTGCTGATGGGCCGCCGCGACTGCGCCAAGATCACGACACCGCACATTTAGGACCGGCCCGGCGCGGACCTCGCGGCGGAAGGGTCCCAGCCGGCATCCCCAGCCCCGTCCGTTGCTGTCCCCCGGGGCCTGCCCGGCTCCATTGAACTCAGGGCGGCGCTCCGATATACGGGCTTTCGACCCGGCCAGAGGGGGGTTTGAGGGCGTCATCAGGGGCGCGATGCCCAGCCACCGTGCCACTCTGGACAATCTGACAAATACCTGCAATATATCAAAGGCTTAGTGATGTCCTCCACATTCGATCAGGTCGCCACGATCATCGCTGAAACCTGCGACATCCCGCGCGACACGATCACGCCGGATAGTCATGCCATCGATGACCTCGGCATCGACAGCCTCGATTTCCTCGATATCGCTTTTGCGATCGACAAGCAGTTCGGCATCAAGCTGCCGCTGGAGAAGTGGACTCAGGAGGTCAACGACGGCAAGGCGACCACCGAGCAATATTTCGTGCTGAAGAACCTGTGCGCCCGCATCGACGAACTGGTTGCGGCCAAGGGCGCGAGCGCCTAAGGGCGCAGTCATGCAACTCGAATACTTCCACATGATCGATCGCATCGTCGACCTCAAGGTCGACGAGAAGACGATCGTCGTCGAAGCGCAGGTCCCGCAGGAAAGCACCATTTTCGAGGGGCACTTCCCCGGTTATCCCCTGATGCCCGGCGTGCTCCTGATCGAATCGATGGCGCAGGCCTCGGGCTGGCTTCAACTCGGCGTGTTCAGGTTCGAACGCATGCCGATCCTGGCCGCCGTGAAGGAGGCCAAGGTCCGCGGCTCGGTCTTCCCGGGCGACCTCATGAGCATCGAGGCGAGCCTCACCCATGAAGGCTCCGGCTATGCCATGACCGAAGCCAAGATCAGGGTCGGCGGCAAGCTGCGCGCCAATTCCGCGCTCACCTTCACGTTGATCCCCTTCCCCAATGCGGATATGCGCGGATACATGGCGAAGGTCGCCGAGCGCGTCGGGTTTCCGCAACAGGTCCTATCGCAATGACTAACACCGCTTCGAGGCCCGGCCAGACCGAGGTCTGGATCACCGGCATTGGGCTCGCCACCTCGCTCGGCGAGGGCCTCGACGCCAACTGGGCCGCGCTTGCTGAGAAGCGCATCAATGTCGACGAGAAGGTCTTTGCGCCCTACATCGTGCATCCCTTGATGCCGGTATCCTTCGACAGCCAGATTCCGAAGAAGGGCGACCAGCGCCAGATGGAAGCCTGGCAGCGCATCGGCACCTATGCCGCCGGTCTTGCGCTCGATTCCGCCGGCATCAAAGGCAACAAGGACATCCTGTCGAAGATCGACATGGTCGTCGCCGCCGGCGGCGGCGAGCGCGACATCAACGTCGACAGCGGCATTCTCACCGCCGAGGCCAAGGGCGCCAACGCGCCGGGCTTCCTCAACGAGCGGCTGATGAGCGATCTCAGGCCGACGCTGTTCCTGGCCCAGCTCTCCAACCTGCTCGCCGGCAACATCGCCATCGTGCACGGCTTGGGAGGCACCTCGCGCACCTTCATGGGCGAAGAGGTCGCCGGCGCCGATGCCGCCCGCATCGCGCTCGCGCGCATCGCCTCTGGCGAGAGCGACATCGCGCTGGTCGGCGGCTCGCACAATGGCGAGCGCAAGGACTTGCTCGTCCTCTACGAATTCGGCGACTTCAACCTGAAGGACAAGTTCGCGCCCGTCTGGGCGCGCAAGGACCATCCCGGCTTCGCGCTCGGCTCGGCCGGCGCCTTCCTGGTGCTGGAGTCGAAGGCGCATGCGGAAGCGCGCGGCGCCAAGCCGTTCGCAAAGCTGTCGAGCGTCGTTGCAGACCTCGCCAAACGCAAGCAGCCCGGAGACATGACCGCGACGCTCGAGAAGCTGTGGGCCAAGCTGCCCAGGCGCGAGGGCAAGGGCGCGATCATCACCGGGGCGACCGGCGCGGAGCCCGCGACCTCGGACGAGCGCGACTTCCTGAAGAGCCATGCCGACTTTCCGGTGCGCTCGACCGGCACGGTGTTCGGCCACGCCATGGAAACGCAATTTCCGCTCGGCATTGCCCTCGCCGCACTGTCGATCTCGCGCGGCGCGCTGTTCCCGCCGAATGATTCCACGGGGACCGAGATTGAAATGCAGGGCGCGCCCACCCAGATCGTGGTGGTGGGAGCCGGACACTGGCGCGGCGAAGGCATGGCGCTGGTCGAGGCGGTTTAACCAGCTCAAGCGGGGATCGACATGACTGCACCACGCGACAAACTCGGGCGTCCCGTCGTCGTCGTCACCGGCATGGGCATCATGACCTCGCTCGGTGCCGGCAAATCCGACAATTGGGCAAAGCTCGTCGCCGGCGAATCCGGCATCCGCACCATCACGCGTTTTCCGGTCGACGGCCTCAAGACCACGATGGCCGGCACGGTCGATTTCGTCAGCGCCGATCCGTTCTCCTCCACCGCCCTGTCCGAGCGGATGGCCGAGCTGGTGACGCAGGAAGCGCTGGAGCAGGCCGGCATCGGCGCCAAGGCCGATTTCCCGGGTCCGCTTTTCCTCGCGGTTGCACCGGTCGAGGTCGAATGGCCGCAGCGTCGCGAGCTCGGTCGCGCCGTCGGCCAGCAAGACATCAGCTACGACGATCTGCTCCGCATCTCCGGCGGCGGCAAGTTTAGCGCCTATCATCATCGCTTCATGTTCGGCTCGGTTGCCGCCCATCTCGCCGAGACCTTCGGCACCAAGGGCTCGCCGATCTCGCTGTCGACGGCCTGCGCCTCCGGAGCCACCTCGATCCAGCTCGGGGTCGAGGCGATCCGCCGCGGCGAGACGGATGCGGCGCTGTGCGTCGCGACCGACGGCACCGTCAACCCGGAAGCGCTGGTGCGCTTCTCGCTGCTGTCGGCGCTGTCGACCCAGAACGACCCGCCGCAGGCGGCCTCCCGTCCCTTCTCCAAGAACCGCGACGGTTTTGTCATGGCCGAAGGCGCCGGCGCGCTCGTGCTTGAAAGCTATGAAGCCGCCACCGCGCGCGGCGCAAAGATTCTCGGTGTGATCGCCGGTTGCGGCGAGCTCACGGATTCGTTCCATCGCACCCGCTCCTCGCCCGACGGCAAGCCGATCATCGGCTGCATGAACAAGACGCTGGCCGACGCCGGCATGACGCCGGACCAGATCGACCACATCAACGCGCACGGCACCGCGACGCCCGAGAACGACAAGATGGAGTTCAACACGACGTCGGCCGTGTTCGGCGAGCTCGCGCAGAAGATTCCGGTCACCTCCAACAAGTCGATGGTCGGCCACACCATCTCGGCCGCCGGCGCGGTGGAGGCGATCTTCTCGCTGCTCACGCTCGAGCATCAGCGCATTCCGCCGACGATCAACTACGACAATCCGGATCCCACGATCCTGTTCAACGTCGTCGGCAACAAGGCGCGCGATGCCCGTGTCACCGCGGTGATGTCGAACTCGTTCGGCTTCGGCGGCCAGAACGCTTCGCTGATCCTGACCCGCGAACCGGCCTGACCGGACGCATGAGGCTGCTTCCTGCGAGCACGAAGGCCCGCGCGCGGGAGGCTGCCAAGTCACTCGGCGGCAGCCTGATCGGCGCCGCGACGGTCGCGATGCTGCGCACCACGCGCTATTTCGATCCGGCCAAGACCTCGGACTTTTTCGCGCGTGCCGTGAAGCTGATCGGACCGCGCCTGCGCGAGCACCGCATCGGCCGCGCCAACCTCGCCGCCGCCTTCCCCGAGAAGTCACCGGAGGAGATCGAACGGATCCTGATGGGCGTCTGGGACAATCTCGGCCGCGTCGGCGCCGAGTTCGCCCATATCGACCAGGTCTGGAATTACGAGCGCGATGCCCCGGAGAAGAGTCGAATCGAGATTTCCCCGCGCAGCATCGAGCTGTTCGACCAGATCCGCGACGACGGCAAGCCGGCGCTGATCTTCGCCGCGCATCTTGCGAATTGGGAATTGCCGGCGCTCGCCGCGGTCGCGCATGGACTGGACACCGCAATCCTCTATCGGCGCCCGAACATCGCCTCGGCCGATCGCATCATCCAGGAGATGCGCCAGGTCAACATGGGCACGCTGATCCCGGCCGGCCGTGAGGCGCCGCTGCGGCTCGCGCAGGCGCTGAAGGACGGCAAGCACGTCGCCATGCTGATCGACCAGTATCTCACCGCTGGCGTCGAGGTCACGTTCTTCGGCCGCAAGACCCGCGCCAATCCGATGCTGGCGCGCCTCCTGCGCCAGGTCGAATGCCCGATCCACGGCGTGCGCATCATCCGCCTGCCCGACGGCCGCTTCCGCGGCGAGCTCACCGAAGAGATCCAGCCGGTGCGCGATGCCGACGGCAGGATCGACATCCAGGGCACGACGCAGGCGATCACCAGCGTGGTGGAAAGCTGGGTGCGCGAGCATCCCGAGCAGTGGCTCTGGCTGCATAGAAGGTGGCGGTAAATACTCCGTCATTGCGAGCGCAGCGAAGCAATCCAGAGTCGTTCCGCGGAAGCCAGTCTGGATTGCTTCGTCGCTTCGCTCCTCGCAATGACAAGCGCTACTACCGCCCCGTCTTCACCTTCGTCCACAGACGGTTGATGATCCGCTGGGTCGCCGGCTCGCGCGCCGTGATGACGAACAGTTTTGAAAGCGTCGCCTCGTCCGGATAGATGTTCTTGTCGCCCAGGATCTTGGGATCGACCAGCTTCTGGCTGGCAAGGTTGCCGTTGGCGTAGGACAGGAAGTCCGAATTCTTGGCGGCGACGTCGGGGCGGTAGAGATAGTTGATCAGCTCGTAGGCCTCTTTGACGTTCTTCGCATCCGCCGGGATCGCGAGATTGTCGAAGAACATCTGCGCGCCCTCCTTCGGAATTGTGTAGCCGATCTCGACGCCGCTCTTGGCCTCCGCCGCGCGGGCGCGGGCCTGCATGATGTCGCCGGACCAGCCGACCACGAAGCAGATCTCGCCGGTGGCGAGCGCGCTGAGATATTCGGACGAGTGAAACTTCCGCACCGACGGGCGAACCTTTGCGACGATTTCGGCGGCCTTCTCCAGGTCCGCCTGCTTGGTCGAGTTCGGATCGAGCCCGATATAGCTCAGCGCCGCCGGGAAGATGTCGTCGGCGGAGTCGAGCATGTGCACGCCGCAATCCTTGAACTTGGCGAGGTTCTCCGGCTTGAAGACGATGTCCCAGCTGTCGATCTTGGCGTCCGTCCCGAGGATCTGCTTCACCTTGGCGACGTTGTAGCCGATGCCCGTCGTGCCCCACATGTAGTTGGCGGCGTAGACGTTGCCGGGATCGTAGGTGGCGAGGCGCTGCGTCACCACGGGCCAGGCATTGGCCAGGTTCGGCAGCTTCGACTTGTCGAGCTTCTGGAAGATGTTCGCCTTGATCTGGCGCTGCAGGAAATAGGCGGTGGGCACCACGACGTCATAGCCGGACTTTCCGGCCATCAGGCGCGTCTCCAGCGTCTCGTTGGCGTCGAAGGTGTCGTAGACCACCTTGATGCCGGTCTCCTTGGTGAAGGCCTCCAGGACGTCAGGCGCCATGTAGTTGGACCAGTTGTAGAAGTTGACGACCCGCTCCTCGGCCCCGGCGGGAGCGGAGAGCAACGTCAGTGCCGCGGCGATCGCGAAACCAATCCCGGAGCGGCCGACGTTCGTCATCTCGATCTACCTCTTGCGTCCACGCACCGCGTCCGACAGCCGCTCCAGCGCGGTGTCCAGCGTCTCGTCCTTCTTGGCAAAGCAGAAGCGCACCACCGAGGTCACCGGGTCCTGCTCGTAGAACGCCGAGACTGGAATGGCGGCGACCTTGTAGTCCTTCACGATGCGCCAGCAGAACTCGGTGTCGCTTTCGTTGAGCCCGAGCGGCGACAGGTCGACGGTGAGGAAATAGGTACCTTGCGACTTCAGCACGGGGAAGCCAAGGCTCTCCAGGCCCTTGGTCAGGCGGTCCCTGCTCCGCGTCAAATCCTTGCGCATCGACAGGAAGTAATCGTCGGACTTGCCAAGGCCGTAGGCGACGGCGGCCTGCAGGTTCGGCGCGGTGGTGAAGGTCAGGAACTGGTGCACCTTGGCGGCGACGCGCAAGAGCGGTGGCGCGGCGCAGACGAAGCCGATCTTCCAGCCCGTCAGCGAGAAGATCTTGCCGGCCGAGCCGACCTTGATGGTGCGCTCGCGCATGCCGGGGATGGTGATCAGCGGGATGTGCTTGTGCTCGTCGAAGGTGACGTGCTCCCAGACCTCGTCGCAGATCGCGATGACGTCGAACTCCTGGCAGTAGCGTGCCAGCAGCTCGAGGTCCTCGCGCGGATAGACCACCGCCGAAGGATTCAAGGGATTGTTGAACAGCACCGCCTTGGTCTTTGAATTGAACACGCTTTTCAGCATGTCCTCATTCAGCCGCCAGTGCGGCGGCTCCAGCCGGACCAGGCGCGGAATGCCGCCGGCCTGGCGGATGATGGGCAGATAGGAATCGTAGACCGGCTGGAAGCAGACCACCTCGTCGCCGGGCTGGACCACCGCGAGGATCGCCGAGGTCAGCGCCTCGGTGCCGCCTGATGTGACCATCACCTCGCTCATCGGGTCGAGCTTGAGGCCATGCCAGTGGCCGTAATGGGTCGCGATCGCCTGGCGCAGCTCCGGCAGGCCCATCATCGACGGGTACTGGTTGTAGCCGTTCAGCGAGGCGTCGGCCGCGGCGCGG
The DNA here is from genome assembly GCF_028128865.1 of Bradyrhizobium sp. CCBAU 11357. Classification (NCBI taxonomy): domain Bacteria; kingdom Pseudomonadati; phylum Pseudomonadota; class Alphaproteobacteria; order Hyphomicrobiales; family Nitrobacteraceae; genus Bradyrhizobium; species Bradyrhizobium sp. CCBAU 11357. Next base: position 91,329 of record NZ_LBJW01000098.1, read on the forward strand.
CGGATATCCTCGGGGCCGGGATCGTCAGGAAATCCCTGGCCGAGATTGATGGCATTGTTGTCGCGCGCGGCCTGCGACATCGCCTCGAAGATGGTGACGGGAAGGTCGGCGAAGACCTTGTTCAGCGAAGAGCTCTTGGTCGTCATTGCGCGGTTAGCCACCGACCTTGCTGGGAAGCCCCGCCGCCTTCCAGCCCAGCATGCCGCCGGCCAGATGCTTGTCGTAAGGCAGGCCCGCCGCCTGTGCCGCCAGCGAGGCCGTCACCGAACGCTTGCCTGAGCGGCAGGCGAACACGACCTCCTTGCCTTGGGGATCGGGGATCGCCTTGGGATCGAAGGTCGAGAGCGGAACCACGACGCCGTAAGGATAGGCCTCCGCCTCGACCTCGTTCGGCTCACGGACGTCGACCAGGAGATAGCGCCCTTCCGCGACACCCTTGGCGACCTCGTCCGGGGTCAGATCCTGCACTTGATTTGCCACATCATCCTCCAACGTCGCGGGCCGCGTGCCGGGGCGATCCCGGCCGGCGGCAACCTCGCCTCTCGGGAGACGAAAATCAAGCGCCACAAAGGCTTGAGCCGCGCAGCGCAAGTTAAAGCTAAATCGCAGCGACTTGAAGTCCGGCTTTCGGGGCTCACACTCGATGTCATCCCCCGCGAAGGCGGGGGATCCAGTACGCCGCGGCGGATGCGGCGAGAGCGAGCTCTTCAACGCCGGCCTCTGGAATACTGGATCGCCCGGTCAAGCCGGGCGATGACAGCGGTGGAATCAGATCGTCACCTGCGTTCCGACCTCGACCACGCGGCCGGAAGGGATCTGGAAATAGTCGGTGGCATCGTTGGCGGAGCGGCTGAGCGAGATGAACAGCCGGTCCTGCCAGCGCGGCATGCCGGAATGGGCGGCGGGCTTGAGCGCCCTGCGCGACAGGAAGAACGAGGTCGACATGATGTCGAACTGCCAGCCCAGCTTGCGGGCGATCGCGAGGGCCTTCGGCACGTTGGGCGATTCCATGAAGCCGAACTTCAGCGTCACCTTGGAGAATGTCGGTGAGATCTGCTCCAGCTTCACCCGCTCGGCCGGATCGATCCGCGGGGTCTGCGCGGTCTCGATGGTGAGAATGACATTCTTCTCGTGCAGCACCTTGTAGTGTTTCAGACTATGCATCAGCGCGGTCGGCGCGCTGAGCGGATCCGAGGTCAGGAACACCGCGGTACCAGGCACGCGCTGCGGCGGCCGCTTCTCCAGCATGGCCACGAGATCTGCGAGCGGGAACTCGAGCTTGCGCGATTTCTCGAACAAGAGCCGGCTGCCGCGCCGCCACGTGTACATCAGGATGATCATGACGGCACCGAGGGCCAGCGGCACCCAGCCGCCCTCGAACACCTTCAACAGGTTCGCGGTCAGGAAGGTCAGGTCGAGAAACAGGAACGGCGCAATCAGCGCGCCGGCGGCGAGCCCTGACCAGCGCCAGCCCTTCCAGACCACGACGAAGCCCATCATCGCCGTGACCACCATGGTCCCGGTGACGGAGATGCCGTAGGCGGACGCCAGCGCGCTGGACGAGCGGAACAGCAGCACCAGCAGCACCACCGCGACCAGCAGCAGCTGGTTGATGCGCGGAATGAAGATCTGGCCGGAATGGGCTTCCGACGTATGGCGAATTTCGAACCGCGGCAGCAGCCCTAGCTGGATCGCCTGGCGCGTCAGCGAATAGGCGCCGGTGATGACGGCCTGGCTCGCGATGACGGTCGCCATGGTCGCCAGCACGACCATGCAGCCGCGGAAGAAGCCTTGCGGGAACAGCTGGAAGAACGGGCTCACGATCGCGCCGGGATCGCCGAGCACCAGCGCACCCTGCCCCAGATAATTCAGCGCCAGCGAGGGCAGCACGATGAACAGCCAGGCGGTCTGGATCGGCCGCTTGCCGAAATGGCCGAGATCGGCATAGAGCGCCTCGGCGCCGGTCACGGCCAGGAACACCGCGCCCAGCGTCACGAAGCCGATGATGCCATGGTGCAGCATGAAGTTCACGGCGTAGAGCGGGTTCAGCGCGTACAGCACCTGCGGCTGCTGGATGATCGGATGGATCGCTGCGGCCGCGAGGACTGCGAACCAGACGCACATGATCGGGCCGAAAAAGGCGGCAACGCGCGCCGTGCCGCGAGACTGCACGGCAAACAGGCCGACCAGGATCACCACCGTCAGCGGAACGATGTAGGGCTCGAACCTCAGCGTGACGTCCTTCATGCCCTCGATCGCCGACAGCACCGAGAGCGCCGGCGTGATCACGGCATCGCCGTAGAACAAAGCTCCGGAAATGACGCCGAGCAGCACGATGGTCGTCCCGCCGGTTCCGACCGCGCGCTGAGCCAAGGCCATCAACGCCAGAGTACCGCCCTCGCCATTATTGTCGGCGCGGAGCAGGATCACGACGTATTTGAGCGTCACCACCACGATGAGGGCCCACAGGATCAGGGACACCACGCCGAGCACGGCTGCCGGCGTCGGCAACCCGTCCGCGCCCGAGGCGGCCATCACGGCCTCGCGGAACGCGTAGAGCGGGCTGGTGCCGATATCGCCGTAGACAACGCCGATGCTGCCGAGCGTCAGCGCGCCGAAACGGGCGGTGGTGTGGGCATCGCCATGCCCATTAGCCGCCACCGTTTCCGGGGCGGGAACTGCTATGTCGCTTGTCATGGGAGAGCCCAGTGGCCTCTAGAATGCTTCACTGCACAATGGCGGAAGAGCGCGCGGCTTATAGTCCTGCGCCACCGGCATAGCCTAGCCCGATTCTGGGCCATAGCCATGCAGATAAGCATGGCTGCGCCAGTTGCATTCTAGATGGTGACCTGAGTTCCGACTTCCACCACCCGGCCGGTGGGGATCTGGAAGTAGTCGGTGGCATCGTTGGCCGACCGACTCAGCGCGATGAACAGATGATCCTGCCAGAGCGGCATGCCCGACTGCGCCGAGGCCTTCAGCGATCGTCGCGACACGAAGAACGACGTCGACATGATGTCGAACTGCCAGCCCTGCTTGCGCGCGATCGCGAGCGCCTTGGGCACGTTCGGCTGCTCCATGAAGCCGAAGCGCAGGCGGACCTTGGAGAACTTGTCGCTGATCTTCTCCATCCTGAACCGCTCCGACAGATCGACCCGGGGCGTCTGCGCGGTCTCGATGGTCAGAATCACGTTGTGCTCGTGCAGCACCTTGTTGTGCTTGAGATTGTGCAGGAGCGCGGTCGGCACGAACGAGGGATCGCTGGTCAGGAACACCGCGGTACCCTTGACGATGTGCGGCGGCCGCTTCTCCAGGCTGCGGATCAGATCGTCCAGCGGCACCTCGATCCGTCGCGTCTTCTGCACCAGGATTGCGGAGCCCTTGCGCCAGGTCCAGATCGTCCCCGCCATGACGATGCCGAACAGCAGCGGCACCCAGGCGCCTTCGAGCAGCTTGAGCAGATTGGCGCTGAAGAAGCTCAAATCGACGACGACGAAGGGGATGATCACCGCCGCAGCCGCCGCCGCACGCCAGTTCCACAGCTTCCAGATCACGACGAAGCCCATGATGCCGTCGGCCACCATGGTGGTCGAAACCGCAATGCCGTAGGCCGAGGCCAGATTGCTGGGGGTGTGGAACAGCAGCACCAGCAGCATCACGCCGATCAGCAGCAGCCGGTTCACGCGCGGCAGATAGATTTGGCCGGCATGGGATTCGGAGGTGTAGCGCACCTCGAAACGCGGCAGGAGGCCGAGCTGCACGGCCTGATAGACCAGCGAATAGGCGCCGGTGATCACCGCCTGGCTCGCGATCACGGTGGCGGCCGTCGCGAGCCCGACCAGCGGCAGCACCAGCTTGTCGGGCACCATGCGATAGAAGGAATGCTGGATCGCGCTGGGATCGGACAGCACCAGCGCACCCTGCCCGAAATAGTTGATCAGGAGCGCGGGCAGCACGAAGAACATCCAGGCCGACTGGATCGGCTTGCGGCCGAAATGGCCGAGATCGGCGTAGAGCGCCTCGCCCCCCGTCACCGCCAGGAACACGGCACCGAGAGTCACGAGGCCGATCGTGCCGTGCGACAGCACGAACTGCACCGCGTAATAGGGATTGATGGCCGCCAGCACCGAGGGGTCGTCGGCGATGTGGACCGCCCCCATGACCGCGATGACGGTGAACCAGATCACCATCACCGGCCCGAAGGCCGAGGCGACCAGCGCGGTCCCCTTGCTCTGGACCGCAAACAGCAGCACCAGAATGAGGACGGTGACCGGCACGACATAGTGCTCGAGCGCGGGGGTTGCGAGCTTCAGACCTTCCACCGCCGAGAGCACCGAGATCGCCGGCGTGATCATGGAATCGCCGATGAACATCGAGGCGCCGATCACGCCGAGCGCAAGCAGAACCCAGCTTCGCCGCCCGAGCGCGCGCTGGCCGAGTGCCATCAGCGACAGCGTGCCGCCCTCCCCGTTATTGTCGGCGCGCAGCAGCAAGAGCACGTATTTGGCGGTGACGACGATCAGAAGCGCCCACAGAATCAACGACAGGACGCCCAGTACGATGACGCGCGAGACCGGCTCGCCATGGGCCGCGGCCTTGACCGCCTCGTGGAATGCGTAGAGCGGCGAAGTGCCGATATCGCCGAAGACGACGCCGATGCTCCCGAGCGTAAGGGACCAAAAGCCCGACTTGACCGGCCCTTCATGGGTCTCAGTCGATGTGATGCTCGCCGTCATGAGGATGGAAAACGCTTCGTCCCTGATTTTGATCCGGCGCCTTTTGACGCTTCCGCCGCGCCTGTCAATCGCCCATCACCTTAGCAGGCGCAGGGACAGAAGCTGTGACGCGGCTGCAACGTTCATCGCCAGCGCGACGACATGCCTCAGGTAAGATGGTAGCGCAAGGGGGTTACGGCTTCAGATTCGGCGGCAGCGGCGGATCTTCGCGCATCAGGGTGATGGTCACCCGCCGGTTCGCGGCGAGCGAGGGATCGTCCGGAAACAGCGGCTGGGTATCGGCCTTGCCAGAGACGGCGAAGATGTGCGAGGCCGGCAAGCCCTCGCGTTCGAGGATCTGACGCACCGCATTGGCACGGTCGGCCGACAGATCGAAGGCGCCGTAGTCGCTGCGGGTCGGCACGAACCCCGCCGCGGTGTGGCCGGCGATGGAGACGCGGAGCGGCGTCGCCTTGAGCGGGACCGCGAGCTTCTCGATCAGGCGGCGGGTGCGGTCGTAGGGCACCTTGGAGCCGTCGGCGAACATCGAGCGGCCGTCCTGGTCGACGATCTCCAGGTTGAGGCCCTGCTTGGTCTCCTCGAACATGATGTGCTTGGACATCTCGGTCAGCTCCGGCATGTCCTGCAGCGCCTGGCGCAGCGAGGCTGCCGCGAGCGCGAAATTGCGATCAACCTTGATCTTCGCGCCGGACGTCTTGTCGCGGTCTTCCTGGTCCGGCGTCGGCGTATTGGAGGCGTCCTCGGGCTGGATGTGATCGACGTTCTTCAGCCGCGGACGGGTCGGCAGGCCGTCGGACTCGACGATACCGGCGTAGCGCGCCTCGCTCTGCACGCCGAAAGCGTCGCGCATCGAGCCGGCGACGATCTTCAGCTTGTTGGCGTCCTGCGTCGAGAACGCGACGAGCATCACGAAGAAGCTCATCATCAGGCCCATCAGATCGGCGAAGGTCACGAACCAGCCGTGACCGCCTCCATGCGCATCGCCGCGTTTCTTCTTGGCCATGTCTCAAATCCCGGCGGGCGGCTTACGCCGGCACCGGCTCGCCATCGGCGTGACGATGCTTCTCCGGCAGATAGGCCAGCAGCATTTCGCGCACGAGCGTCGGGCTCTTGGAGTCGCGGATCATCAGGATGCCGTCGATGATCAGAGTGCGGTTGGTCTCCTCGTCCAGCAGCTTGCCGTGCAGCTTGTCGGCGATCGGCAGGCAGAACAGGTTCGCGACCAGCGCGCCGTAAAGGGTGGCGAGCAGCGCGGTCGCCATGAACGGGCCGAGCTTGGAAGGATCGGTCATGTTGGCGAACATCTGCACCATGCCGATCAAGGTGCCGATCATGCCGAACGCCGGAGCGCAATCGCCGATGGCGCGGTAGATCTTGCTGCCCTCGTCGAGGTGCATGAGGAAATTGTCGCGGTCGCGCTCGAGATTGTCGCGGATGAAGTCGAGGTCGTAGCCGTCGGCGACGTAGCGGATGCCCTTGGCGAGGAAGGGCTCGTCGGTCTCGACCTTTTCCAGTCCGACCGGGCCCTGCTTGCGGGCGATCTCGGCGATGCGGGCGAGCTCGTCGACGAGGTCGTGCGCCGACAGCCGGCTCATGGTGAAGGCGAACTTGGCGCCGAGCGGAAGGCCGTGCAGGAGCGCCGAAAGCGGAAACCGGATCATGGTGGCGGAGATCGAGCCGCCGAAAATGATGATCATCGCATGTTCGGAGATGAACATGTGAAGATCGCCGCCCATGAAGATCATCGCCACGATGACGATGGTGCCCGCAATGAGCCCGACGCTCGTCATGATATCCATGGGAAACTCCGACGCGTACGCAACAACGGCCGTCCTGGCCGCTGGCGCGGCCCAACCCCGAACCGCATCGGAAACCCTAGAGCGCCGCCCTTAAAGCCGCGTAAAGGTTAAGTCTGGACCGCGTGCCGCCCACCGCCGCAATTGCCGTCCAGCGATAGGAATTTCAACACTTCGCTAACCATAAGCAGCCGCGCCACGACGTCACATCGGCTGCGGCCCTCCGCCACATCGTGGCCGGGGATCAGCTGGTGTTTGCTGGCGTTGCGACATGGCCGATCGTGGAGCCATCGCAATGTTGACGCTGTTCAGTCTTCTCACGGCGCTGCCCGCGGCGCTGGCGTTCCACCTGCTCGAGCCGGAGCTCGTGCTTCCGGCGTTCAGCGTGCTGCTCTTCGTCGAGGCCGCCTTCGCCGTGATCGCAGCACGGTTGATGCACAGCCCCGACAGCGCAGATGACCTAACACTGTGGGATTTTGCCGGCGGCTTCACCCTGATCGGATGCGCCGCCGCCGTGCTCGGCGAGCCTGATCAGGCCGCCTTGTTTCTGACCGAGCAAGGCGATCTACGGCCGGAATCGCGGCCGTAGATCGCCCCGTCGGCCGTCAGTGGATCTCCGCCGAGCGCCTCAGCGCCGCCTTCAGCTTCTCGAGCGAGAAATCCGGACTGCGGGCGATTTCCAGGATCGGCGTCTCGCGGCGGCCGCAGAGCTCGGCGGCCTCCGGCAGCTTTGCGGCAACGTCGAGCGGGATCACGATGGCGCCATGGCGGTCGGCGTGGATGAGATCGTCCGACTTCACGGTCATGCCGGCGACGCGCACCTCGCCGCCGAAGCTTTCCGCGTGCACCCAGGCGTGCGACGGGCCGATCGAGCCGGCCAGCGCCTGGAAGCCGGGCGCCCATTGCGGGATGTCGCGGATCGAGCCGTCGGTGATCACGCCGAGGCAGCCGAGCGCCTTGTGGACGTTGCTCTGCACCTCGCCCCAGAACGCGCCATAGCCGACATCGGGTCCGTCGATGTCCTGGATCACCGAGATGCGCGGGCCATGGCCGGTGCCGACATATTCGTAATATTCGATGCGGCGCCTGGACTGCTCCTCGGCCGGAAGCGATGATTTCAGCACCGAGCGGATCGCCACCGTGCGGGCATAGCCGACGATCGGCGGCAGGTCGGGGAACGGGCAGACCAGTTGCTTGGTGGTGTAGCCGATCAGCCGCCGCTCGGGCGCCACGATCTCCATGGCATTGCAGATCGTCGGCGTGTCGTAGCGGCCCAGCGCTTCGAGGACGGAAGCGGGCAGCAGCCCGGTCGCGGAATTGGTCACGGCGTTCTCTCCCAGATTGGCGGCGGTTGATTGCGCGATGCCGCCGGCACAAGGGGCGATATAGCCGAGATCGGGCCTCGACCCAACTCAGGCAGGCCTCATGGCAGATATCCGCATGCGGCCGTTAGAGCATGATCCGGAAAAGTGTGTAGCGGTTTTCCGAAAAGATCATGCTCAAACAACAACCTAAAGCGCGAGGAATCCCATCGCGCTTTAGTGCAGCCGCCCGGGCCGGTCGTCCTGGGGCGGCTCCGACAAATTCGCCAGCGTCGGTGCCGACGGCGGCGACGGGACCTCGCCTCCCGCCGGCGCGGTGGCTTCCACCGCGCGCGCCTGGTCGCGATAGGATTTGTAGCCGAGCGGCAGCGCGAGAAGGTACAGCACCGTGCCGGTCGACAGCACGTGCCAGGGATAGGCGATCAGGAGCGCGATGAAGACGATCACGGCGACGAAGGCCGGCAGCACCAGCTCCGGCGGCACGCGCATGCGCTTGGTCTTGCCGGAGAACACCGGCAGGCGCGACACCATCAGGAACGCGATCAGAAGCGTGTAGGCCGCGGTTACCGCCGCAGGCGTGCGGCCGAGATCGAGGAACGCGACATAGATCGGCAGCAGCACGGTGATCGCGCCGGCGGGCGCAGGCACGCCGGTGAAGAAATTGGCGGCGAAGGCCGGCTTGTTCGGATCGTCCATGGTGGCGTTGAAGCGGGCGAGCCGCAGGCCGCCGGAGATCGCGAACACCATGGCGGCGATCCAGCCGGCATTGCCGAGCTCGTGCAGCTGCCAGAAATACAGCATCAGGCCGGGCGCCACGCCGAAATTGACGAAGTCGGCGAGGCTGTCGAGCTCGGCGCCGAACTTGGACTGCCCCTTGATCATGCGCGCGATGCGGCCGTCGATGCCGTCGAGCGCGGCCGCGAACACGATGGCGTAGACGGCGAGCGACATCCGCCCTTCGATCGACAGGCGGATCGAGGTCAGGCCGGCGCAGATCGCCAGCAGCGTGATGACGTTGGGCACCAGCATCCGCACCGGAATGGGGCGGAACCGCCGGCGGCGGACGTCGGGATCCCTAGAGTCGTAAGGCGTCATGGCTCGTCCTTATCTCGAGGCGAGATATAGCAAGCCGCGCCGCCCTCCGCCATTGCGGCGGAAGGCCTGCAAGCACCGACTATTGGTTAATTGGCGCGGAACGCGCGGCCCGGGTCGTCGCCGGCAAGGTCGGCCAGGATCGTCTCTCCGGCGATCGCGGTCTGCCCTTCCGAGACCAGCGCCTTGGTGCCCACGGGCAGGTAGACATCGAGGCGGGAGCCGAAGCGGATCAGGCCGAAGCGCTCGCCGGCGCCGATCGCCTGCCCCTCCCTGACGAAGCAGACGATGCGCTTGGCGACGAGGCCGGCGATCTGGACCACGCCGATCCGCGACGTCGGGGTCGTGATCACCAGCGAGTTGCGCTCGTTGTCCTCGCTCGCCTTGTCGAGCTCGGCGTTGATGAAGAGGCCGGGCCGATAGGCGATGCGGTCCACCCTGCCCGCCACCGGCGCCCGGTTCACATGGCAATTGAACACGCTCATGAAGATCGAGACGCGCGGCAGCGGCCGGTCGCCGAGCCCGAGCTCGGCCGGGGGCAGTGCCATGGTGATCATCGAGACGCGCCCGTCGGCCGGCGACACCACGAGACCTTCGCGCACCGGCGTCACACGGACGGGATCGCGGAAGAACAGCGCGCACCACACGGTCAGGACCGTGCCGATCCAGCCCAGCGGCGACCACAGCCAGAACAGGATCAGGCTCGCCACCGCAAAGCCGCCGATGAAGGGATAGCCCTCCTTGTGGATCGGCGGGATCTGACGCTGGATCGAATCGAGAATGGACATCGCTATCTGCCGTTCGGGGTTGATGGCACGGGTCGTTGCGCGGGCTTGTTTAGGCCAGCCTGTTTAGGCCAGACTTGGGACCGGAGACAAGGTCACTCCGCCGCCGCGGGCGTCGTCAGGATGTCGTCGACCGGCGGCGGCTCCCGGTTGGGCGCGGCATTGGTGTCGGCCATCTTGGCCAGTTTCTCGCGGGCCGCCTCCGCCTCGCGCTGCCTGTTCCACATGCTGGCATAGAGCCCGCCCTGCGCGAGCAGGCTCGCGTGAGTGCCGCGCTCGGCGATGCGGCCCTGGTCCAGCACGATGATTTCGTCGGCGCCGACGATGGTGGAAAGCCGATGCGCGATCACCAGCGAGGTGCGGTTCTTGGCCACGCGGTCAAGCGCCCCCTGGATCTCGTGCTCGGTGTGGGTGTCGAGCGCCGAGGTCGCCTCGTCCAGCACCAGGATCGGCGGCGCCTTGAGCACCGTGCGCGCGATCGCCACGCGCTGTTTCTCGCCGCCCGACAATTTCAGGCCGCGCTCGCCGACCTGGGTCTCGTAGCCCTTCGGCGCCATGCGGATGAAGTGGTCGATCTGCGCCAGCCGTGCGGCCTCCTCGACTTCAGCATTGCTGGCGTCCCAGCGGCCATAGCGGATGTTGTAGCGGATGGTGTCGTTGAACAGCACGGTATCCTGCGGCACCATGCCGATCGATGCGCGCAAGCTGGCCTGCGTGACCTCGCGGATGTCCTGGCCGTCGATCAGGATCCGGCCGCCGGAAATGTCATAGAGGCGAAACAGCAGCCGCGAGATGGTCGACTTGCCGGCGCCGGAGGGGCCGACGATGGCAACGGTCTTGCCGGCCGGCACCTCGAAGCTGATGCCCTTCAGGATCGGGCGCGCCGGCTCATAGGCAAAGTGCACCTCCTCGAAGCGCACCGTGCCGGCGGAGACGACCAGCGGCTTCGCGCCAGGCGCATCCTTGATCTCGGCCTCGCGGCCCAGCACGCCGAACATCTTCTCGATGTCGATGATCGCCTGCTTGATCTCGCGATAGACCATGCCCATGAAGTTCAGCGGCTGGTAGAGCTGGATCATCATGGCATTGACCAGCACGAAATCGCCGACCGTGTTGGTGCCGTTGCGCACCCCGATCGCGCACATCAGCATGGTTGCGGTCAGGCCCAGCGTGAAGATCACGGCTTGTCCGGTATTGAGCACGGCGAGAGACGTATAGGTGCGGACGCTCGCCTCCTCGTAGCGCTCGACCGATTTGTCGTAGCGCTGCGCCTCGCGCGCTTCGGCGCCGAAATACTTCACCGTCTCGTAGTTGAGCAGCGAGTCGATCGCCTTGGTGTTCGCCTCGGTGTCGGAATCGTTCATCTTGCGGCGGATGCCGATCCGCCACTCGGTCGCGATATAGGTGTAGTACATGTAGAGCGTGACCGTGATCAGGGTCGCGACCACGTAACGCCAGTCGAATTGCCAGAGCAGCACCGCCAGCAGCAGCGAGACCTCGACGATGGTCGGGATCAGCTGCAGGATCACCATGCGCACGATGACCTCGATGCCCTCGCGGCCGCGCTCGAGCACGCGCGTCAAGCCGCCGGTCTTGCGCTCGAGGTGGAAGCGCAGCGACAGCTCGTGCATGTGGATGAAGGTGAGGGTCGCGAGCTTGCGCACCGCATGCATGGCGACGCGGGCGAAGATGCCGTCGCGCCATTGCGTCAGCACCGCCATCAGGATGCGCATCACCCCGTAGCTCGCGGTCAGCAGCAAAGGCGAGGCGATCACCCAGAGATGCCAATTGTCGGCCGCGACCGGCGCGGTGTTGGCGCCCGTCAGCGCATCCGTCGCCCATTTGAAGCTGAACGGCACCGCGAGCGTGATCAGCTTGGCGGCGAGCAGCAGCACCAGCGACCAGACCACCCGCATCTTCAGGTCGAAGCGGTCCCCCGGCCAGATATAGGGCCACAGATGCGCGAGCGTGCCCATCAGCGTGGCCCCGGCCTGCGGTCCTGCCGCGGGAGGATCAGGAACGTCGGCGCCGTCGAGCGATTGAGGTTGGTCCATCAAGAAACCTGAAAGCCCGCCGGATGCGGGCCCAACTGCGATTAACGATTTTCGCCCGTCATATAGAGCCTTCCCGATGCCCGCGCACCCCGCCAGATGGCGAATCCTGGATTGCTTGTCGCGATTTACCGGTAAATTCCCGGAAGCTCCGAATCACCGTTTGGGCTTGACGCCACTTCGCTGCAATGCATCATGGCACCAATGAGCACGATCAAAACCGTCTGTGTCTATTGCGGCTCCGGCCCTGGAACAAATCCCAACTTCATCGAAGCGGCGAAGGCGCTAGGCAGAGCGCTAGCGGAAAGCAAGATCCGCCTCGTCTATGGCGGCGGCTCGCTCGGCCTGATGGGGGCGGTCGCAACCTCCGTGCTCGATCACGGCGGCATGGTCACCGGCATCATCCCTGATTTCCTGCGGATGCGCGAGAACGCCCTGACGCGCGTGCAGGAGATGGTCGTCACGCCCGACATGCACGAGCGCAAGCGGCTGATGTTCGAGCGCTCCGACGCCTTCGTGGCGTTGCCCGGCGGGCTCGGCACCCTGGAGGAGCTGGTGGAGCAGCTGACCTGGCAGCAACTCGGCCGTCACGCCAAGCCCGTGCTGCTCGCCAACATCGATAATTTCTGGGAGCCGCTGTTCTCGCTGGTGTACCACATGCGCCAGACCGAGTTCATCCGCGCCGGCCTCTCGGTCGACATCCTCAAGGCGGACAAGGTCGAGGAGATCATCCCGCGGCTGCGCTCTGCAGCTGCGCAGATTCCCGACAGCCAGCGCGATCTCGCGCCGGAAGTGGCGCGTAAGTTGTAACGCCTACTCTGCCGGGAACGTCACCGCCTCAATCCGGTTGCCGTCGGGATCGGTGACGAAGGCGGCGTAATAGCGCACGCGATCGTGCGGGCGGATGCCCGGCGTGCCATCGGAAGCCCCGCCAGCGGACAGCGCCGCTGCGTGAAACGCATCGACCTCGGCCGTGGTTTTCGCCCGCAGGCAGATATGCACGCCGCTCTCCGGCGCGACAGGCGGCATGCCCTCGCGCAGATTGATCCAGAACTCCGGATAGGCCTTGCCGAACCCGACCGTCCGCGGCCGCGTGACGAGGCGCGTGAGGCCGAGGGCGGCGAGCGTTGCCTCGTAGAATTTCGCGGCGCGATCGAGATCGCTGACGCCGACGGAGATGTGATCGATCATGCGCCGTGCTCCCTCCCCTCGTCATTGCGAGCGAAGCGAAGCAATCCAGAGTCTTTCCGCCGAGGCAGTCTGGATTGCTTCGCTTCTCTCGCAATGACGGCGTTTGTGGCGCCGCTGTCCCCTACATCATCATCCTAAGCCGGCGCCCCCGACTTCACCAGCTTGTAGATCACCGAATCCATCAACGCCTGGAACGAGGCATCGATGATGTTCGGGGACACGCCGACCGTGGTCCAGCGATCGCCGTTCTCGTCCTCGCTCTCGATCAGCACGCGCGTGACCGCGCCGGTGCCGCCATTGAGGATACGGACGCGATAGTCGATCAGCGTCAGGCCCTCGATGAATTTCTGGTACTTGCCGAGGTCCTTGCGCAGCGCGACGTCGAGCGCGTTGACGGGACCGTTGCCTTCGGCGGCCGAGATCAGATGCTCGCCGGCGACGTCGACCTTGACCACCGCGAGCGCCACCGTGACGCGCTCGCCGAGCGCGTTGTAGCGCTGCTCGACGTTGACGTCGAACTGCTCGACCTCGAAATAATGCGGCACCTTGCCGAGCGTGCGGCGCGCCAGGAGCTCGAACGAGGCGTTGGCGGATTCATAGGCATAGCCGGCCGCCTCGCGCTCTTTCAGTTCTTCGACGAGACGCGTCAGCTTCGGATCGCTCTTTTCATAAGAGATACCGGCGCGGTCGAGCTCGGCGATGACATTGGAGCGCCCGGCCTGATCGGACACCAGCACCTTGCGGTGGTTGCCGACCAGCTCCGGCAAGACGTGCTCGTAGGTCTGCGGATCCTTCAGCACGGCGGAGGCATGGATGCCGGTCTTGGTGACGAAGGCGCTCTCGCCGACATAAGCCGCATGCCGGTTCGGCACACGGTTGAGCATGTCGTCGAGCGTGCGCGACACCTTGACCAGCGTTGCCAGCTTCTCCGTGGTGACGCCGATCTCGAAAGCCTCGGCAAACCCCGCTTTCAGCTTCAGCGTCGGGATCAGCGAGCAGAGATTGGCGTTGCCGCAGCGCTCGCCGAGGCCGTTCAGCGTACCCTGGATCTGCCGCGCCCCGGCACGCACGGCGGCGAGCGAATTGGCCACCGCCTGCTCGGTGTCGTTATGGGCGTGGATGCCGACGTGATCGCCGGGGATGTGCCTGGTCACGTCTCTGACGATGGCCTCGACCTCATCGGGCATGGTGCCGCCATTGGTGTCGCACAGCACCACCCAGCGCGCGCCGGCCTCATAGGCGGCCTTGGCGCAGGCAAGCGCGAAGGCCGCGTCTTCCTTGTAGCCGTCGAAGAAATGCTCGCAATCGAGCATCACCTCGCGGCCGGCCGCCTTCGCCGCCGCGACGCTGTCGCGGATCGAGGCGAGGTTCTCTTCCTTCGTGGTCTCCAACGCGACGCGCACCTGATAGGCCGACGACTTCGCCACGAAGCAGATTGCGTCCGCCTTGGCTTCCAAAAGGCCCGCGACGCCCGGATCGTTCGAGACCGAGCGGCCTGCCCGGCGCGTCATGCCGAAAGCGGTGAAGCGCGCATGATTGAGCTTGGGCTTGGTCGCGAAGAATTCGCTGTCGAGCGGGTTGGCGCCGGGATAGCCGCCCTCGACATAATCGATGCCGAGATCGTCGAGCATCGCCGCGATGACCTGCTTGTCGGCCAGCGTGAAGTCGACGCCGTTGGTCTGCGCCCCATCGCGCAGCGTGGTGTCGAACAGATAGAGACGCTCCTTGCTCATTGCCCCGCTCCGAGCGTCTTTTTCATGGTGGTGTTGGCGAGCCACTCGTCATTCACAGTGACGCTGTTGCGCTGCTGGGCAGTGTAGCCGCGCTTGGCGAAGAAGCCCTCCGCGGTATCGCTGGCATCGACCGAGAGACTCTTGGCGCCGCGGCCGCCGGCGAGCTTCTCCAGCGCGTCGACCAGCATGGTCGCGATGCCCTGCCCGGCAACGGCCGGATGCACATAGAGCATGCGGATATGATCGTTGCCGCGCAGTGAGGCGAAGCCGACGGGCGAGCCTTCCAGCGTCGCGATCAGCGTCAGGTCGGACGCGAGCCGCTTGCCGAACTCCTCGTCCTCGGCCGCCGCCATCCAGGCTTCCTGCTGTGCCTCGCTATAGTCGTCGCCGGTCAATTCCTCGATGCTGGCGGCGAAGATCGCGGCGAGGATCGGCACATCCGCCGGGAGGAAAGGCCTCAATGCGGGCTTTGGCAAAGTCTGTCCCATCGTCCTCACCACATCCCATAGAGCTTGAGCGCGATCGCCACCGCGCCGGCGAGCAGCGCGATCTTCAGCGCGATGTAATAGAGCCAGTGCCGCGGAAATGGCGTGTCGGGCCGCTTCATCGCGCGATCTCCCAGGTCGTGCCTTCCTTGGAGTCCTTGATCGCAACGCCCATCGCAGCGAGCAGATCGCGGATGCGGTCGGACTCCTTGAAATCTTTCCGGCTACGGGCGGCTGTCCGCTCCGCGAGCAGGCGCTCGACCTCCTTGGCATCGACCCCGCTCGCCTGCTGCTTGCGCCCTTCCCACTGCGCTGCGCTCTCGGACAGGAATCCGAGCAGCCGCAACGAGCCCGCAAGACCGGCGATATCGTTGCCGCGCAGGCCGTGCAGCGCCGCAATCGCCTGCGGCGTGTTGAGGTCATCGAGCAGCGGTTCGACGACGGGCGCAGCCGGCTCGCCGGGCGCGACATCGGCCGCGACGCGATACCAGTCGTCGAGCGTCTTGGCGCTCTCCTCCAGCGACTTCATGGTCCAGTCGATCGGCGAGTGGTAGTGCGTCTTGAGCATGTTGAGGCGCAGCACCTCACCCGGCCAATCCCCAAGCAGCTCATGGATCGTGATGAAGTTGCCGAGGCTCTTCGACATCTTCTCGCTCTCGACCTGCAGGAAGCCGTTGTGCATCCAATAATTCGCCATGCGCTCGCGGTGGAACGCGCAGCAGGTCTGCGCAACCTCGTTCTCGTGGTGCGGAAACACCAGATCGATGCCGCCGCCATGGATGTCGAAGTGTTCGCCGAGATGCTTCCAGGCCATCGCCGAGCACTCGATGTGCCAGCCCGGACGCCCCTCCGCCTTGATGCCGGATGGCGACGGCCAGGACGGCTCGCCCGGCTTGGACGGCTTCCACAGCACGAAGTCGGTCGCATCCCGCTTGTAGGGCGCAACATCGACCCGCGCGCCCGCGATCATCTCGTCGAGCGAGCGCTTCGACAGCGCGCCATAGCGCGGCAGCGCGGAATTGGCCGCGTTCATCGCCTGCGGCGAGAACAGCACGTGGTCCTCGGCGACATAGGCAAAGCCGCCGGCGACCAGCCGCTCGGTGATCTCGCGCATCTCGCCGATATGCTCGGTCGCGCGCGGCTCGACGCTCGGCCGCAGTGCGCCCAGCGCGTCGACGTCGGCGTGAAACTGCTTGCCGGTCTGCTCGGTGACCTTGCGGATCGCCTCGTTCAGCGGCAGGCCGGGAAAATCGCGCGCGGCGCGGTCGTTGATCTTGTCGTCGACGTCGGTGATGTTGCGGACATATTTGACATGCGCCTCGCCATAGAGGTGGCGCAGCAGGCGAAACAGCACGTCGAACACGATCACCGGCCGGGCATTGCCGATATGGGCGAAGTCGTAGACCGTCGGTCCGCAGACATACATGCGGACGTTGTTCGGATCGAGCGGCACGAAGGTGCGCTTTTCCCGGCTCAGCGTATCGTAAAGACGCAATTCCATGACAACCCATCCCTCTCGGCCGGGCGTCCAAGGCTCTCAATGTGTTTGAGAAAAGACGGCTCCAGCCAGCGAATCGCTAGCTCGTAATCTCGCGGCAAATGGCGCAAATGGCGAGGAGACCGTTCATGCGGCCACATATGGGCCACCACGGGCCCCGGCGTCAAGGGCCGCGAAAATGCCGTTTTTGTCTCCGCAAAGGGCGCGGCCGGCCTTAAGGGTTCACGATCCCCTAACCATTTGAGCCCATTCTGGAACCCGCGGTTCCCCGATTTTTTGCCCCGGTATTTTCATGCGATCCCTGCTCGCGCTCATTTTTGGCGCCTCGCTCCTTGCCGCACCTCAGGCGTGCGCCGAGAGCCGCGTCTTCATCATCGCCGACCAGTGCCTGGCCAAGAGCGACACCAAGGACGACACATGCGGCGCCTCCGCCGCGCGGACCTATTGCCAGTCACGAGATTTTGCGAAGGCATCAAGCTATCGCCGGGTCGACCCCGACGAAATTACCGGCTCCGTCCCCAAAACGGGCACAAACTGCTCCCATGGCCATTGCGACGAATATGTCGCAATCACCTGCCAGCGCTGAATTCGCTCGGAGCTGGCGGACCTTAGGACCAGTCATCGGCCCCCGAAACGACGTGACGATGCCGCAGGAAGCGGCTATTGGGAGGGCGCGCTTCGGCCCCCAACTCACTTGGACGATCACGCTGGGCCGTGACCTCGCTAGAATGGCGGATATGCCTGAATTCCTCTCTCTCTTCCGTGCCCGCTCCCTCCTTGCCTGCACCGTGCTCCTCGGCACCGTCGTGCTCGCCAATGGCGCATTCGCGCAGGCCGGCCCGCTGCCCCAGCCGGGCCAGAACGGGCTCGGACCCAATCCGATGTGCGTGCGCCTGGAAGCCCAGCTCGCCGCCCTCGATCGCGGCGGCGGAGGTGATGCCGCGCGCGAGGAGCAGATCCGCCGCTATCAGGATTCCCAGGCCAAGCAGCAGGCCGAGCTCGACCGCGTCACCATGCAGGCCAAGCGCATGGGCTGCGATTCCTCCGGCTTCTTCTCGCTGTTCGGTGGCCAGCAGGCGCAGTGCGGCCCCGTCAACACCCAGATCCAGCAGATGCGCGCCAATCTGGACCAGATCACCGGCAGTCTCGAGCGGCTGCGCGGCGGTAGCGGCGCCAGCCCGGAGCGCGACAGCCAGCGCCGCTCGGTGCTGATGGCGCTGGCCCAGAACAATTGCGGGCCGCAATATGCCAACGCCGCGCAATCGCAAGGCGGCGGCAATTTCCTGAGCAATCTGTTCGGCGGCAACAACCCGAACAATCCGCAAGCCATGCCGCCCTCCGATCTCGGCCCGCAGTCCGGCACCTTCCGCACCGTCTGCGTGCGCACCTGCGACGGCGCCTATTTCCCGATCTCCTTTGCCACCGTGCCGGCGCGCTTCGGCGACGACGAGAAGACCTGCAAGGCGCTGTGTCCGGCCGCGGAAGCCGTGCTCTACACCCATCGCAATCCCGGCGAGGACATGAACGCGGCGGTCTCGATCGGCGGCCAGCCCTACACGGCGCTGCCGACCGCATTCAAATTCCGCAGCGAGTTCAACCCGTCCTGCTCCTGCAAGGCGGCAGGCCAGACCTGGGCGGATGCGCTGAAATCCGCCGACGACAAGACCAGCGTCGAGCAGCAGGGCGACATCATCGTCACCGAGGAAAGTGCCAGGAAGATGCAGCAGCAGCGGCTCAACAAGGGCGCGCCGCAGCCTGCCAATGCCAAGAAGGGCACGGCGCCCCCTCCGACGACGGCCACGGCACCGGCGGCACCGCCGGCGGACGCCGGCACGCCCGCGGCGGGTTCAGAGAACAAGCCGATCCGCTCGGTCGGCCCGACCTTCCTGCCGCAGCAGCAGAAGTAGGCCGTCACTTCTGTCATGCTCCGCGCAGGCGTCCCAGCGCAGCCGTTCCGCTGTTAAGGCTCGCCCTCGCGGCTCCACGGGAAGAGATTGGCCGGAAAGTCTGCTGCGTAGCGCCTGCCCTTCGGCGGCGGCAGCGGTGCGTCCGGTGGGTTCGGATTGGGCTCGACCACCCGCCGATAGAGGTGCCAGGTGGCATGACCGAGCACCGGCAGAACGACGGCGAGACCGACGAAGAGCGGCAGCGAGCCGATCACGAGCAGCGCCGCCACGATGAGACCCCATCCGGCCATCGCAACCGGATTCGCCGCGACCGCTCGGAGCGACGTGCGGATCGCGTCGATCGCAGTCGCATGGCGGTCGAGCATCAACGGAAATGACACGACGCTGACGCACAATGCCACAACCGCAAACAGGAAGCCGACACCGCAACCGACGATGATGAGCGACCAGCCTTCCGGTGTCGTCAGCACGCGCGTTGCGAAGTCGGGAATGCTTGCGGCCGCAGCGTGGCCGAAGATCGCGACATAGATTGCGTTCGCGACACCGATCCAGGCCCCGAACAGCACCAGCAGGAGCACGCCGAGTTCTATCATGGCGCCGAACGACGGTGCGCGCAGCACCTTGATCGCATCCCATGCTTCGACCTCCTCGCCGCGCTCGCGACGACGGCTGAGTTCGTAGAGACCGATCGCGGCAAAAGGACCGATCAAGGCAAAGCCGGCGGCCAGCGGAAACAGGAGCGGCAGCACCGAATAGCCCAGCACCATCCTGAACAGGACGAGACCGAGAACGGGATAAATCAGGCACACGACGATCGCGTGACTCGGCATCGCCTGGAAATCCTCCCAGCCCAGGCGCAGGGCCTCGGTCAAGTCGGACAAGCTGATCTTGCGAATGGGATAGGAGGCCGCTTCGCCGAATGCGTGCCGCCTGATGTCGTGGGAGTACAGAGTGGCCATGTACGGTCCCTCCCGTGCTGAAAATCGCGGTTTCGACAACACGCGCTCTTCAGCCACGCGTGTCCGCCTGACGAGCAGGAAACGCGAGGGGTCGGGTACGGCAACCCAGGTTCAGCAACCGAGCCTGGCCGGACGGAACCCGTCGCGACCTGCCTGGCAAGCTTAGCGCGCGCGGAGCACGGCTGCACTCACGGTTGGGTGAATTGCGCACCAGCACGGATTTGTGCGTTGCATCACCCAAACCCAAGCCTGCGCACTTGATGCTCTTGGTTGGTTTGCCAGCACGGCAATCACACCAATTCGGGCACCCACATTGCTCTATTGACGCCGGATTGGGCTGGTATCATTTTAGACGCAGACGCCCTTAGAGTTGATGGTCGCGAGCGTTCTCTTGATTTCGCGATCAGTGGAATGGGCGAGGCAAGAGGCCGGCGATGGCATATGCCGAGAAAGGCCAGCCATCGCGACAGACATGAGCTCCGCCCTGGATTCGTATCCGTAGCCTTCGATGGCAAGGATGGATCAGGATGGCTGTCGCACTGATACTGCTTCTGGTCGCGATCGGCTCGGTGCTGTTTCACATCTACAGCCCGTGGTGGTGGACGCCGATCGCCACGAACTGGGCCTATATCGACCACACCATCAACATCACGTTCTGGATCACGGGCTTTGTTTTCGTCGCCGTGATCGCCTTCATGGCTTACTGCGTCTTCCGCTTTCACCACAAAGAGGGAAGACGGGCGGACTACAATCCGGAAAACAAAAGGCTCGAATGGTGGCTGAGCGTCGGGACCGGCGTTGGCGTCGCGGCCATGCTGGCGCCTGGCCTCGTGGTCTGGCACCAGTTCGTGACGGTGCCTGCGGATGCCACCGAGATCGAGGTCATGGGCCAGCAATGGCAGTGGAGCTTCCGCCTTCCGGGCAAGGATGGGAAGTTGGGCACATCGGATGTCCGCAACATCGCTTCCGACAATCCGATGGGCCTCAATCGTGACGACCGGCACGCGCAGGACGATGTCGTGATCGAGAACGGCGACCTGCACCTTCAAGTCGGAAAGCCGGTCAAGGTTCTCCTCCGCTCGGTTGATGTCCTGCACGATTTCTACGTGCCCGAATTCCGGGCCAAGATGGACATGGTTCCAGGCATGGTGACCTATTTCTGGATAACGCCGATCCGCACCGGAACGTTCGATGTTCTCTGTGCGGAGCTTTGTGGCGCTGCTCATTATCAGATGCGGGCCAAGGTCATCGTCGACGAAGAGGGTGAATATCACGCTTGGCTGGAGCAACAAAAAACGTTCGCAGAGTTATCGCCGGCGCAAGCCGTCATGAAGGCGACGTACCAATCCGGCGGCAAGTAGCAAGCTGCCGTCGGAGATAGATCGGGCGCAAGAGGCCGACGCCTCACCCCCCGATGGAAACGACCGAGGAGGTCTCTATGGTCGATATTCCATATGAAGGAATCCGCGGCATCCCGCCTGCCGAAGTACCTGAGGTCGAGCTCTATCATCCGCGGAGCTGGTGGACGCGATACGTCTTCTCGCAGGACGCCAAGGTCATCGCCATTCAGTATTCGCTGACGGCCACGGCCATCGGGCTGGTGGCCCTGGTGCTGTCGTGGCTGATGCGGCTGCAACTGGGATTCCCCGGCACCTTCTCCTTCATCGATGCCAATCAGTACCTGCAATTCATCACCATGCACGGCATGATCATGGTGATTTACCTGCTCACCGCATTGTTCCTGGGCGGCTTCGGCAACTACCTGATCCCGCTGATGGTCGGCGCCCGGGACATGGTCTTCCCTTATGTGAACATGCTGAGCTACTGGGTCTACCTGCTCGCGGTCCTGGTGCTTGCCTCGACATTCTTCGTGCCCGGCGGCCCCACCGGCGCCGGTTGGACGCTGTACCCGCCGCAAGCAATCCTCTCCGGAACGCCCGGGCAGGATTGGGGCATCATTCTCATGATGGCGTCCCTGATCCTGTTCATCATCGGCTTCACCATGGGCGGGCTGAATTATGTGGTCACGGTGTTGCAGGCGCGCACGCGCGGCATGACTTTGATGCGCCTGCCCCTGACGGTGTGGGGCATTTTCACGGCGACCGTCATGGCGCTCTTGGCATTCCCCGCACTATTCGTTGCCTCGGTCATGCTGCTGCTCGACCGTCTCTTGGGAACCAGCTTCTTCATGCCCTCCCTCATCGAGATGGGCACGCTTTCGAAATATGGCGGCGGCAGCCCGCTGCTCTTCCAGCACCTGTTCTGGTTCTTCGGCCATCCCGAAGTCTATATCGTCGCCCTGCCCGCCTTCGGCATCGTCTCCGATCTGATCAGCACGCATGCGCGCAAGAACATCTTTGGTTATCGCATGATGGTCTGGGCGATCGTAGCCATCGGCGCGCTCAGCTTCATCGTATGGGCACACCACATGTATGTGAGCGGCATGTTCCCGCAATTCGGGTACTTCTTCGCCACAACGACGCTCATCATCGCAATCCCCACCGCGATCAAGGTCTACAACTGGGTGCTGACCCTGTGGCGCGGCGACATTCATCTCACGGTGCCGATGCTGTTCGCCCTCGGCTTCATCATCACCTTCGTGAACGGCGGGCTCACCGGCCTCTTCCTCGGCAACGTCGTCGTGGACGTGCCCCTCTCGGATACCATGTTCGTGGTCGCCCATTTCCACATGGTGATGGGCGTCGCGCCGATCATGGTCGTGCTCGGCGCGATCTATCATTGGTACCCAAAGGTCACGGGGCGGATGCTGAACGAGGCCATGGGCAAGTTTCACTTCTGGGTCACCTTCCTCGGCGCCTACCTGATCTTCTTCCCCATGCACTATCTTGGACTGCTCGGGGTCCCGCGCCGGTATTTCGAGCTCGGAGATACGACGTTCATCCCGTCCTCGGCCCATTCACTCAACGCCTTCATCTCGGTGGTGGCCTTGACCGTCGGCTTCAGCCAGATGGTGTTCCTGTTCAACCTCGTCTGGAGCTTGTTCAAAGGTGAGGCCTCAGGCGGCAACCCGTGGCGGGCGACGACGCTGGAGTGGCAGACGCCGGAGACGCCCCCGGGGCACGGCAACTGGGGCAAGGAGCTCCCGGTCGTGTACCGCTGGGCCTATGACTACAGTGTGCCCGGCGCCGCGGAGGATTTCATTCCGCAGAACCAGCCGCCGCGCGCGACGCAGCTCGCTCAAGGAGCTGCTTCGTGAGCGCCGTCATCCTGTTCCTGGCTGTGCTTGCGGTGATCGCCGGATGGTGGCTGTCGCAGCAGCGACTGACGGCCAAGCCCTGGCTGGAGGAAGGCGCGGCCGGCGACTTCCCCGGCGGCGATGCCATGACCTGGCCGGCAGCGAAGGTCGGACTTGGCGTGTTTCTCGCTGTCGCGAGCGCATTGTTCGTCCTCTTCATCAGCGCCTACTCGATGCGCATGAGCGTGGTGGACTGGCGGCCGCTGCCGATACCGCGGCTGCTGTGGGTCAACACGGGCGTCCTTGTCCTGAGCAGTGTCGCACTGCAATGGTCGTACGCGGCCGCGCGGCGCCACGATACTGAGACCGTCATGATCGGTCTGCTCGCCGGCGGAGCATCTGCCGTGATCTTCCTCGCCGGGCAGCTCCTGGCCTGGCAACGGCTTGGGGCTGCGGGATATTTCGTGGCGTCCAACCCGGCGAATTCCTTCTTCTACCTGTTGACCGCAGTGCATGGCCTGCATCTGACGGGCGGTCTGGTGGCCTTGGGCCGAACCTCAGCCAAGGTGTGGCGCGGCGCCGAGATCGCCGACATGCGCTTGAGCGTCGAGCTGTGCGCCATCTACTGGCACTTCCTGCTGTTGGTCTGGCTTGTCCTGCTCGGTCTTCTCACCGGCTGGACCGACGATTTCGTCAACATCTGCCGCCAATTGCTGAGCTAGGGAGGCGAGACCAGATGGCTGAGACCGTGCTGACAAATCCGGGGCAATCGCCTGCGCGGCTTGAAGGCTGGCGCGGCATCGCCGCCGACTGGGCGTCCGATCAGCGCGCCTTCAAGAACGTGTCCTGGGGCAAGGCCATGATGTGGATCTTCCTCCTCAGCGACACCTTCATCTTCAGTTGCTTCCTGCTCTCCTACATGACGGCGCGGATGTCGACGACCGTACCCTGGCCCAATCCCAGCGAGGTCTTCGCTCTCAACATCGCCGGACAGCACATTCCGCTGATCCTGATCGCCATCATGACGTTTGTCCTGATCAGCAGCAGCGGCACGATGGCGATGGCCGTCAATTTCGGCTACCGCCGCGACCGCGTGAGAACCGCAATCCTGATGCTGATCACCGCAGCCTTCGGCGCAACCTTCGTCGGGATGCAGGCCTTCGAATGGACCAAGCTGATCATGGAGGGCGTCCGACCCTGGGGCAATCCATGGGGTGCGCCGCAGTTTGGTGCGAGCTTCTTCATGATCACCGGCTTCCACGGCACCCATGTGACGATCGGTGTGATCTTCCTGATCGCCATTGCGCGAAAGGTCTTTCGCGGCGACTTCGACGTCGAGAGGCGCGGCTTCTTCACGAGCCGCAAGGGGTATTACGAGATCGTCGAGATCACGGGCCTGTACTGGCACTTCGTCGATCTCGTGTGGGTGTTCATCTTCGCATTCTTCTATCTTTGGTGAGGTCGGCGCATGACAAACGCGGCGGTACACATGGAAGGACAGCTCCACGCTCCGGCGCATGGCGCAACGGGAGCCGTTCACGCCAAGGGGCAACAGCACCCGATCAAGCTCTACCTCGTGGTCTGGGGCTGGTTGTTCGTCCTCAGCACGTGCTCCTACCTCGTCGACTACTTTGGCCTGCACGGCTATCTGCGGTGGTCGCTGATCCTGCTGTTCATGATGTTGAAGGCCGGCCTGATCGTCGCGGTCTTCATGCACATGGCCTGGGAGCGGCTGGCCTTGACCTATGCCATCCTGCTGCCGCCGGTCGCGGTATTGGTATTTGTGGCGATCATGGTGCTCGAATCCGAATACACGCACTTCCTGAGGGTGCTGTTCTTCGCAACCCCGTCATAGCACCCGCCGGCGCTCAAGCTGGAGTCAGCCCTCGAACGCGTCGATTGACGCCGTGCTGCCACGTGACACCAGCGCCTCATCCGCGGCGGGCAACGGCTCGCCTTTGTCACGAAAGCGGTTGGTGATGGGATAGCGGCGGTCGCGGCCGAAATTCCGTCGCGTCACCTTCACGCCGGGCGCGGCCTGGCGGCGCTTGTATTCGGCGACGTTGAGCAGATGGTCGATGCGGGTGACGATCTCGCGGTCGAAGCCGGCGGCGATGATCTGATCCAGCGGCTCTTCGTGCTCGACCAGGCGCTCCAGGATGGCATCGAGCACGTCATAGGGCGGCAGCGAGTCCTGATCGGTCTGATTCTCGCGCAACTCCGCCGTCGGCGGGCGCGTGATGATGTCGGGCGGGATCACTTCGCCCGCGGGGCCGAGCGCGCCATCGGGCTTCCAGCTGTTACGCAAGCTCGCCAGCCGAAACACCTGCGTCTTGTAGATATCCTTGATCGGGTTGAAGCCGCCGTTCATGTCGCCATAGAGCGTGGCGTAGCCGACCGACATCTCCGACTTGTTGCCGGTCGTCACCACCATCAGCCCGGTCTTGTTGGAGATCGCCATCAGGAGCGTGCCGCGGGTGCGGGCCTGGAGATTCTCTTCGGTGATGTCGGGCGGCAGGTTCTTGAAGATGCCGGACAAGATCGTCTCGAACCCGGTCACGGCCTCCGCGATCGGCAGCACCTCGTAGCGGACGCCGAGATGGCCGGCGAGCTCGCCGGCATCCGCGATGGAGTGTGCGGCCGTGTAGCGGTAAGGCAGCATCACGCCATGCACCTGGTCGGCGCCGAGCGCGTCGACCGCCATGGCTGCACACAGGGCGGAATCGATGCCGCCGGAAATGCCGAGCAGCACGCCGGGAAAGCCGTTCTTGGCGACGTAATCGCGCAGGCCCAGCACGCAGGCCGCGTAGTCGGCCTTGTCGCCCTCGGGCAGTTCGGCGATCGGCCCGGTGCAGCGCCAGTCGTCGCCGTTTCTGCTGAAGCGCAGCGTGACGATGCTGTCTTCGAAGGCCGGCAGCTGGGCTGCGAGCGAGAGATCGCCATTGAGCGCGAAGGAAGCGCCGTCGAACACCAGCTCGTCCTGGCCGCCGACCTGGTTGAGATAGACCAGCGGCAGCCCGCTCTCGGTCACGCGCGCCACCGCGACCGACAGGCGCACATCGTTCTTGTCGCGGGCATAAGGCGAGCCGTTCGGCACCAGGATGATCTCGGCGCCGGTCTCGGCCAGCGTCTCGACCACGTTCTCGTAGTCCTCTGACTCCTCCAGCCAGATGTCCTCGCAGATCGGCACGCCGATGCGCACGCCGCGCACGGTGACGGGGCCGGCGGCAGGGCCGCGCGAAAACAGCCGCTTCTCGTCGAACACGCCGTAATTCGGCAGGTTGCACTTGAAGCGCAGGCTCGCGATGCGTCCGCCATCGAGCAGCGCACAGGCGTTGTACAGCCTGCCCTCCTCGACCCAGGGCGTGCCGACCAGCATTGCGGGCCCGCCATCGGCGGTCTCGCGCGCGAGGCTTTCGATCGCGGCGCGGCAGGCGGCCTGGAAGGCGGGCTTCTGCACCAGGTCTTCCGGCGGATAGCCGGCGATGAACAATTCCGGAAACAGCACGAGATCGGCGCCGTCGGACTTCGCCTTCGCCTGTGCCGCGCGCGCCTTGGCCGCATTGCCCTCCACGTCGCCCATGGTCGGATTGAGCTGGGCGAGCGTGACTGCGAATGTGTCGAGACGTTCGGTCATGGCCGCCCCATCCGATCCCGAGTTACAGGAACCCCAATCGCTCGATGACGGCAATGATCCAGAACGCACCGGTCATCAAGAGCGCAACGCCGACCGCGGCCGAGCCCATGTCCTTGACGCGGCCGATCTGCTTGTCGTGATCCATGGTCAGCCGGTCGGCGAGCTTCTCGATCGCGGTATTGAGCAGCTCGACCGTCAGCACGAACGCGACAGAGCACACCAATTCGACCGCGCGCATCGCGGTCGCGCCGATGAACCATGCAAGCGGCACCGACAGCAGCAGCGCAAAGATCTCCTCGCGGACGGCCTGCTCCGACTGGAACGCAAAGGCCAGACCGTTGCGGGAATTGATCGTGGCCTTCCAGATCCGCAGCAAGGTCTTACAGCCCCGCTGCGGCCGGAATCGGCTGGGTCTTGCCGGCGCGCTCCTGCTTGAGCAGCTCCGCCACCAGGAAAGCCATATCGATGGATTGCTCGGCGTTGAGGCGGGGATCGCAGACCGTGTGGTAACGGTCGTTGAGATCCTCGTCCGTGATCGCGCGGGCGCCGCCGAGACATTCGGTCACGTCCTGGCCGGTCATCTCCAGATGGACGCCGCCGGCATGGGTGCCCTCGGCGGCATGGATCGCGAAGAACGACTTCACTTCGGACAGGATGCGGTCGAACGGCCGCGTCTTGTAGCCGGACGTCGAGCTGATGGTGTTGCCGTGCATGGGATCGCACGACCAGACCACCACCCGGCCCTCGCGCTTCACGGCGCGGATCATGTTCGGCAGATGCTCGCCGATCTTGTCGGAGCCGAAGCGGCCGATCAGCGTCAGCCGGCCCGGCTCGTTGTCGGGATTGAGCACGTCGATCAGCTTCAACAGCTCGTCGGACTTGAGCGAGGGGCCGCACTTCAGCCCGATCGGGTTCTTGATGCCGCGGAAATATTCGACATGGCCGTGATCGAGCTGGCGGGTGCGGTCGCCGATCCAGATCATGTGGCCCGAGGTGGCGTACCAGTCGCCGGTGGTGGAATCGACGCGGGTCATGGCCTGCTCGTAGCCGAGCAGCAGCGCCTCGTGGCTGGTGTAGAAATCGGTGGCCCGCAGCTCCGGATGGCTCTCGAGATCGAGGCCGCAGGCACGCATGAAGTTGAGCGCGTCCGAAATGCGGTCGGCCAGCTCCTTGTAGCGGCGGGACTGCGGTGAATCCTTGAGGAAACCGAGCATCCATTGATGCACGCTGCCGAGATTGGCGAAGCCGCCGGTGGCGAAGGCGCGCAGCAGGTTCAGCGTCGCCGCCGACTGGCGATAGGCCATCAGCTGGCGCTGCGGATCGGGAATGCGCGCTTCCTTGGTGAAGGCGATGTCGTTGACGATGTCGCCGCGATAGCTCGGCAGCTCGACGCCATTCACCTTCTCGGTCGGCGACGACCGCGGCTTTGCGAACTGGCCGGCGATGCGGCCGACCTTCACCACCGGGACGGCGCCGGCATAGGTCAGCACCACCGCCATCTGCAGCAGCACGCGGAAGAAGTCGCGGATGTTGTTGGCGCCATGCTCGGCGAAGCTCTCGGCGCAGTCGCCGCCCTGGAGCAGGAAGGCCTCCCCGGCCGCGACGCGGCCCAAGGCCTTTTTCAGATTGCGCGCCTCGCCTGCGAACACCAGCGGCGGAAAGGTCGCAAGCTGCGCCTCGACGTCGGCCAAAGCCCTGGCGTCGGGATAATCGGGCACCTGTAGCACCGGCTTGCTGCGCCAGGACTCGGGCGTCCACCGCTCGGACATCGCAATCTCTCCGTGAAGCAAAAACCACAACCTGATCTAGGGGTTGCGAGGGCCGCCTTATACACAGGCCGGCCACGCCCCGCCAGTTGTAAATCCATTTCGCAGCGCAAACCCTTGCGGCCAAAGCCGAATTCGCATTTGCTTGGGCAGGCCAAGAATCCGACGGGACACCGACCGCCATGGACGCGGCACTGTACGACGTTTTCATCGACGAGATCAGCTTCCCGGCAACCGACGGCTATGCCCTGGCCGGCACCCTGTTCCTGCCGCGCGGCGCCAAGCGCCATGCCGTCCTGATCAATTCGGCGACCGCCGTGCCGCGAAAGATCTATCGAGGCTTTGCCTCCTACCTCGCCCATCGCGGCTGCGCGGTGCTGACCTACGATTATCGCGGTATCGGCGATTCCCGCCTGCCGGCGATGGTCGGCTACAACCGGCCGAAATCGCTGGTCGGCTTCAAGGCCTCGATGTCCGACTGGGCCGCGCTCGACGTCACCGCCGCGGTCAGCTGGATGCGCGAGCGCTATCATGCCCTGCCGCTCGCCTACATCGGCCATTCCTTCGGCGGCCAGGCGCTCGGGCTGATCGCGAACAACACCGAGATCTCGCGCGCCGCCTTGGTGGCCTCGCAGGCCGCGACATGGCGGTTGATGATCTCGCCGGAAAAATACCGCGTCTACGCCTTCATGAATTTTGTCGGCGTGCCGCTGGCCCATGCACTCGGTTACGCACCGGGCTGGGCCGGTGTCGGCGAGGACCTGCCCAAGGGCGTCTTCCTGCAATGGACCGAATGGGTCTCGAGCCCCCGCTATCTCTTCGATTCAAAGCTGCCGGCGCTGGCGAATTTCGCGAATTTCAAGGGCGAGCTGCGGGCGCTGTGCTTCTCCGACGATCCCTGGGCGACGCGCCCCGCGGTCGAGCTGCTCACGGGCGGCTTCACTGCGATCAAGCCGGAGGTGCTGACGGTCAGACCGTCCGACGTCGGCGCCAAGGGAATAGGCCATTTCGGCTTCTTCCGCCCCGAGCACCGCGACACGCTCTGGCGCGGCGTCGCGGAATGGATTCAGGGGGAATGAGGCTGCGTCAGCGGATGATCGTCGTCAGCGACGAGTAGCGCCGGTTCGGCTTGGCCTCGCTAGGTGCGAACTGCGCGAAGGCGTCGCTGACGCGGACCGCCGGTGGCGTGTCGCTCGCGAACCGAAACTCCTTCGGCCGCGGTGCGTAGAAGCTGGCGCGGTAATAAGCGTCGTCGAAGCGCGCCTCGCCGACGCCGAACAATGCGTCACAGACCAGCAGGAGCGCGTAGACTCCCGCGACCGCTGCGACGATCTCCCTGAGAATTGTCATCCGATAGCCCTGCCCTTTTGCGGGCAGGATGCAGATCGGTTCCAAAGGCCTGGTTTAAGGCGCCACGCTTCTTGTCCGCAGCGTTTGCCGGCGCTGAACCGATTGCAGACAATTTTATCGATCTCGAAAGAAGAACCCGCCCGAGCGGATGATCAGGCGGGCTCCAGGATTGGCCGCTCGGGAGGTCTTTGTGCGGCCAGATCAGCCGTGCTCGGCCTCCTTGCGATGGCCGCTCTCGCTGAGGCGGTCGACCCAGGCGATGCCGATCGCCGAGATGATGAAGGTCATGTGGATCAGCACCTGCCACATCACCCCGGTCTCGGTGAAATTGCTCCGCGTCGTGCCGAGGTTGCCGGCCTCGATGAAGGTCCTGAGCAGCGAGATCGAGGAGATGCCGATGATCGCCATCGCGAGCTTGATCTTGAGCACGCTGGCATTGACGTGACCGAGCCATTCCGGCTCGTCGGGATGGCCGCTCAGGTTCAGCCGGGAAACGAAAGTCTCGTATCCGCCCACGATCACCATGATCAGGAGGTTCGAGATCATGACCACGTCGATCAACCCGAGCACGACCAGCATGATCTGCTGCTCGCTGGCGTCGAACGAGTGCAGGACGAGGTGCCAGAGCTCCTTGAGGAACAACAGGACATAGACGGCCTGAGCCACGATGAGGCCGACATAGAGCGGCAATTGCAGCCAGCGCGAGCCGAAGATCAGCTTCGGAAGCAGGCCGACCGGCGGCAGCGGCGCCGAAGGTGCTTTGGGTTCAGACGTCATTGATCACTCCGGATGGCAGACAGGCATGCGTCTCAGAGACTCGCGATAACGGGCGCGAGCTCGAGGGAGCCCCGATAGATCATCTCGAAGGCGACGTAAATGATGATGGCAAGGCCGACATAGCCGACCCAGCGATGCTTCTGGAGCACGCGGCCGAGCAGATCGGCGGCGACGCCCATCATCGCGACCGACAGCAACAGGCCGAACACCAGAATGTAGGGATGCTCGCGCGCGGCACCTGCGACTGCGAGCACGTTGTCGAGCGACATCGAGACGTCGGCAGCGACGATCTGCACCGCCGCCTGGCCGAAGGTCTTTCGCTGCACGGGCGCAGCATCCGGGCCGCCGCCATGGCTGAACGCGAGTTGCCGCGAATGCGCGGATTGCTCGCGCAGCTCGCGCCACATCTTCCAGCATACCCAGAGCAGCAGCACGCCGCCGGCGAGCAGCAGGCCGATGACCTGCAGGAGTTGGGTTGCGACGCCGGCGAAGACGATGCGCAGCGCAGTGGCGGCGGCAATACCGACAATGATGGCCCGGCGGCGCTGCCCGGCCGGCAGGCCCGCCGCGGCGAGACCGATGACGACAGCGTTGTCGCCGGCGAGCACGAGGTCGATCAGGATGACTTGGAACAGCGCGGTCAGCGCTTCGGGGGTGATTAATTCTGTCATGTTTGATCATTCTTCGATGCCGACGGATCGAGCCAATGCGGCTTGCGGCGCTCGATCCAGTCGAAGACCCTTGAACGGGAGGAGCGCAGCGCAGGCACATCCTCGGCGAGCAGTGCGAGGCCGAGCGGCAGCATCCAGACGCCGAGTACCGGCAGGAAGGCGAGCACACCGCCGACGACCAGCAGCGCGCCCGAGGGAATCCTGACCCAGCGGCTCGACGGCTTGAGCAGATATGTCACCGTGTCGGCCATGCGCGGCGGCAGGCGGTCGACGAGCTTGGCCAGGCGCGGGTCCCCACCGGCGATCTGGCCGGTGGTGCCCTCGGTTTGCCTGGCGCGCTCGTTCGAAACCGTGCTCATGCTTACTCCTTGGCGGCGGCCTGCAGCTTGGGGCCCGCTGCACTTTCCAAGACAGGCTTGGCGCGCGGCAGCACCAGCGTCAGCAAGCGCAGCAATTTGATCGCCTGGACTTCGTGCGGATGCACGTCCTCGTCTGCGGCGGCAACGCGCTCCGACAGCTCCACCAGATGCGACGAGAGCGGCAGGTTCGAAACCGGCCGCAGCGTGTCGATCACGACATTGGCAAAATCCGGCTCATCGAGCCGCTCGGCCAGCTCGTCGAACATCGCACAGAGCCGTTCGTCGGCGATGTGCGGCGCCAGCTTGCGATCCCTGATGAAACGGATCACCTCGTCTCGTTCGACCGGCGAGACGCGCCGGTCGGCAACCGCAACCAGGGCGCCCACGATCACCAACGCGGCCGCGGCCTGCTCGTTCAGGCTGGACGGCTCCGTGATCTCGATCGGATTTGAGGTTTTGGTGTCAGACATCGTAGCTCCCTTAGCTTGCGAAATGGCCGCACGGAGCTGCGATGGAGACGAATGGTCGGAGAGAAGGAACAGGGGCCCGACAATCGGCCGATCCATCGCATTCGCGCGGGACAGGTCATCCGACATCGCGAGGTTTGCCGACGTCTGTCGGCGTCCTCGCCAGAGGGGCCCGGATTCTTGTTCGCCTCAGAGATAAAGGTGGACCTGTCGGAATCAAGGCGATCCCGCTGCGACCAGCGGCCGCATCGGATTGGCGTTGCTGGCTTTTGGTTAAGCAGTCCCTTGCATCGGGAACCATGCAGCCGCACCGAGTGTTGGTGCACCTCGCGACACGTCAATCGACTGGCAGGAACCCGCATGTGCCGCTGGATCGCATACCGGGGCGAAACCACCTCGTTCGAGCCTTATGTCACCGAACCCGAGCATTCGCTGATTGCGCAGAGCATCCGCTCGCTTCAGTCCACGGCGGGCTCGAATGGCGACGGCTTTGGTCTCGGCTGGTATGGCGAGCACCCTGAGCCGGGCCTTTATCGCGAGACGCGCCCGGCGTGGTCGGATGAAAACCTGCGCTATCTCTGCCGGCATCTGCGCTCTCATCTGTTTTCGCCCATGTGCGTGCCGCCACCGGCACGGCCGTGACGCGGCAGAATTGTCATCCTTTTGCCTGCGGACACTGGATGTTCATGCACAACGGATTCGTCGGCAGCTGGAATCGGCTGCGACGCAAGGTCGAGGCGCTGATTCCCGATGCCCATTACCCGTCCCGGCTGGGCACGACCGACTCGGAAGCCGTGTTCCTGGCGATGATGGGGGCCGGTCTCGAGCATGATCCACTCGGCGCGACGCAATCCGTGCTGCAATCCCTCGTCGGCTTGGTCAACGAAGGTAGGCTTCGCGAACGGCTGCGCTTTACAAGCGCGATCGCCAACGGCCGCGACCTCTACGCATTTCGCGTCTCGGTCAACGATGCCGCGAATACGCTCTACTTCCGCGAGGACGGCGGGCAGGTCATCGTCGTCTCCGAGCCGTTCGACAAGGAAACGAACTGGGCTGAAGTCCCGCCGAATCATGCCCTGATCGCGCGAGCGTCCGAAGCCGTCAAAATTGTTCCGTTCGATCCTGCAATTTCCAGTACATCGGGTGCGGAACCGGCCACAGTCAGGCGGATTATCGCCCGCAGGTAAGTGACCGCGCCGGTGGCCAATGACATTTGCTTCAGACGTTTCAAAGCTGCTGCGCCTCGCCCCCTCCGAGGACAGGCAGCACGTCGTCATCCGTTCGGCCAGCGGCGGCGGCAATCCGGCGGAATATTCCTTCGGCATCGAGGAGGAATACTTCCTCGCCGATCGCCGCAGCTTCGAGGTCGCGATCCACACGCCCAACGAGCTGTTCGAATCGGCAAACTGGTCGACCGGCGGCCAGGCCATGCGCGAGATGCTGCAATCGCAGCTCGAGGTCGCAACCAACGTCCATATCGACGTGAACGACGCGCGCGAGGAGCTGCGCTTTCTGCGACGCGAGGTCGCGAACGTCGCTGCGCAATACGGCTTCGTGATCATGGCCTCCGGCACGCACCCGAGCGCGGTCTGGCGCATGTCCCAGCCCAGTCCGAAACCGCGCTACGAGGAGATGATCGAGGATCTGCGCAGCATCGGTCACCGCAACATGATGTGCGGCATGCATGTGCACGTGCAGTTGCCGGATCCCGAAAAGCGCATGGCGGTGATGCGCTCGATGCTGCCGCACCTGCCGTTGTTCATCGCGCTGTCGGCGTCCTCGCCGTTCTGGAATTCGCACAAGACCGGATTGAAGGGCTACCGCCTCGCGGCCTATTCCGAGCTGCCGCGCACCGGCCTGCCCGAATTGTTCGAAGGCAAGCAGGATTTCGACGCCTATGTCGGCGCGTTGCAGCGCTCCGGCGTGATCCCGGACGAAAGCCACATCTGGTGGGCGATGCGTCCTTCCATGAAGCATCCGACCCTGGAGCTTCGTGCGCCCGACACCTGCACCTTCGTCGACGACGCGATTGCCATCGCCTCGCTCTACCGCTGCCTGACGCGGCATCTCTATCTGCGCCCTCAGCTGTCCCGGGAGGTCACCGCGGTCGAACGCGCGATCGCGGTCGAGAACAAATGGCGCGCCCAGCGCTACGGCACCGACTGCATCTTCGCCTCCAAGGACGGACCGGTGACGATCTCGGAGCTGCTCACTCGCCTGATCGACGATATTGCGGAGGATGCAGCCGCACTGAACTGCTCCGCCGAGATCGAGCATTGCCGAACCATCGTGGAGCGCGGCAGCTCGGCGGAATTCCAGCTTCGCGCCTATCGCGAAAGCGGCGACGACATCGCAGCCGTGTCACAATGGATCGCTACCTCAACGCTGTCCGGAACGAGCGCGCCTGTTCAACGCAGCGCTTCTGCGTCGTCATAGCGCCCGCGCAAGCTTCGGCGACGAAGCTGCCATTCCTGAATTCGCCGATCGTGGAGAAGCACATGAATCGCATCATATCCTGCACCGGCTGCGGCCATGCGCTTGTCCCGATGCTGACGGCCAAAGGCCGCGCCGAGCCGAGCTGCCTCTGGTGCGAAGGCTTCGACGCGCGCGCGTTGGACATGGCGAAATGGGCTGACAGCCCATCTGGCAAGCCCGCGCCGACGCTCCGTCGATCATTCGAGTGAACCGCACCAGACGCTGAGCCGCCGGCGTTTGCCCGTCGCGGCTGCATGCACTTTTGCGGGACATGCCGATAAATTAGACAAGGCAAGCCGCCCCACCCGCCTTGCGGGCACGCGCGGACGGGTAAGCCTCGTTAGCGGCACCTATCGTCTAACCTCAGGTGCAATCTCGATTATTTGGGCACCGTATGCGGCCGACGGGTCCACGCGCCGCATTGCGCTCCGACTGGCCTGAAATTCGCAAGACAGCATCAAGCCAAGTCCCTGCCCCGCCACGACGGAGCGGCAAGTTACGTGCGCTCGGCTCCGGGATGAATGGCCTCAGATCGGAGAATGCCATGAACGTGCATGCTGCCGGAGATATCAGATTCACCGGTCTCACTCATCCGAACGGCGCCCGGCTGCGCCTCAACGATCAGGACTTCGTGGCGATCGATCGCGATAAGAATGCAAAATTCGAGGCGACCTACCGGCCGCAGGCCCTCTACAACCGCGCCAACGAAGGCTTCCACGCCAACAACGAAACCTTCCTCCTGCACGAAGTCGCGACCAATCTGCCGATCTATCGGCCCGACACCGGCCCCACCGATTTCCATCTGCATCTGCCGCCGGGCGGCTTTCAGCTCGTGCTGGTCACCTCGGGCGCGTTCACCTTCGACTATGACGGCCGCTGGTACAATGTCGGCCCGGGCGCGGTGATGCTGCAAAGCGCGATCGTGCATCGCCAGCTGTTCTACACCTGGTCGGGCCTGTCGACCGAAGAGAATTTGAAGACGCCGCAGACGGTGGTGCCCGATCCGATCTCGATGGGCTATTCCGGCAAATTCCTCGAAGCCTTCATCACCGATCCCACCACCTTTCCGAATCCGACCATTGTCGGTCCGGATCAGATCAACGAAGACGAAACGCCGCGCGTGGCCTGGAGCCATCCGCTGCATGACCGCCCGGCCGATGCCGGCTTCTGGCTTCAGGATCCCCTGGCGCTCGACGCGCTGTTCAAGCCGCTCACCGATGGTTCTGTCGGATCGGCGATGCCGGTCTACGTGCGCGATATCGGCATCGAGAGTCCGAGCGGGCATCTCGTCACCGGCCACATCATCGCGACCGACCCGCGTGGCCACGCACTCTTGCCGAAGAGCACGTCGGCCGCGGCGGACGCGACCTGTTTTGCGAAGGGCGAGGTCGTGATCTATCGCGTCATTCGCGGCACGGCCGAGTTCAAGAAAAAGTCCGGGGAGAGCTTTGAACTCTCCGCCGGCGACGTGGTGACGGCGGGCAAGGATTCCATCAGCCTCATCGGCGTCGGCGAAAACACCCAGGTCCTCCGCCTCGGCCTGCTCAAGGGCATGAACGAGCTGCGCAGCTGGACGGCGACGCAGCGCGACGAGATCGACGGCCTTGCCGGTCAGATCATCACGCAAAAGGACGTGCGTCCCCTGCGCACCGAGGGCAAGCCGGTCGGGTATTTGTACGGCTAGACGGTTCGCAGCTAGGCTGCCCGAGGTCTTTTGACGCAGGAATCGTACTTGAGACCAACTGCAGGCCGTTTGACAAAAATACTCGATGCCCGGGTCGTTATGTAACGCCTCTGTAGGTGCTCCAGCTCGCAAGTCGCTTCGCTGTGTCGGCGATCTCCTCTGGAGCCGTGATTCCGAGCTTCGCCAACAATCGCGCTCGCTGTTCTGCGATTTGCTTGCGGCTGCCTCCAAGCCGGAGAGCGATCTCCGCGTCTGTTTTCCCGGCGGCCAGGCGCCTGAGAAAGCGTTTCTCGTGAGGACTGAGCAAAATGTCGGTCATTTTCCTCTTGTCATGTTTCGTGACTCTTCCGCCGCGACGGCGGTAAAAAGTTCGAATGACTCGCGAGGCCGCTTAGGCTGTTTGCGATGTTTTTGAGGAGGTTCGCCATTCTCGGTGACACTCCATTTTCCTCGGCCATTCTTCGATGGTCGCTCGCGAGGGTCCGGCACTCCTCGGCGATGCGCATGGGTCACTCTCCCGAGCCAATGTAAGCCCATTTGGCAGGCCGAGATCGCTCTCGAAAGCATAGGGGTCGCGTCCAAAAGGGGCGGCCCGGTTCGGCTTTGATGCGCTAACTGGCAAATCAAAAGCTTAGGGCGAGGAGAGAAACGGCCGCGATTATGAATATGCTGGCTGACACGGCGAGCATTAGGTAAACGCGGTCTCGCATGGTTTACATTCCCACCGGCCCGACAATCTTATATCGAACCTTAGCGGGCAACAGTTCAAAAGTGAACGTTCGGCCTCACGGGGTAGAGGTGGCTTGCGCTCGCTGAGCCTCGATCCGCTCGCATTCGCGCACAGGTTCCGGATACCATCTGCTGATGCCCTGGCGCCGCATGCGCAAGGTTGCCTCTGCCATCCCTAACTAGGCGGCACTCATCGAACGTGACCACG
The DNA here is from genome assembly GCF_028128865.1 of Bradyrhizobium sp. CCBAU 11357. Lineage (NCBI taxonomy): Bacteria > Pseudomonadati > Pseudomonadota > Alphaproteobacteria > Hyphomicrobiales > Nitrobacteraceae > Bradyrhizobium > Bradyrhizobium sp. CCBAU 11357. The sequence goes on from NZ_LBJW01000098.1 coordinate 128,203, forward strand.
TGGCCGCGCTCAGCTGCATCAACGAACACTGACGCGGTTCTTTTCCAAATGCTTTCGCGCCTCCCGCTGTTGCGCAGGCGGGTCGATGGCCGAAACTTACTTCGGAAGGCATTCGACGTTGTATGCAATGATGATCTGCGTCGGATCGGCTTTCCCCAGGCTCTTCAAGTCTTCCAAACCGCTTCTAAGCTTGGCTCCTGCCTCGCTCAGGCTGCCTTCAAGTGTGGTCTTGGCCTTCCGGCACCGCTCTTCACTCGTGAACTCCTGAAACACGACTGTTGGGAGGAGCCTCCATTCCGCCTTGTCACTGGTGGCGGCCGGGCTGACTGAGTAGGAGAAGACGTACATCAGGACCCACATCCCCTTGCTCCGTACATGATGAGCACTGCTAGCTGGCCCCTCGACTGACCCGCTCAGGTCCTGCGGCTAGTTGATGTAGATCAATTCCCCGCGGTTCTGATTGTCAAAATGGAGCTCAGGGAACAGTCGACCGTTTGGGGCGATAGGCATGAAACGCTGGATGGGGATTCTCATCACCATACTCATGTTGGTTGGATCATGCGCAAGCGAGGCGGCCGTGCGGATCGCATACGATCCCGGTGGACGGATCGGAAAATATATCTATCGGTATGAGCGGCTGCGCGCTTCAGGCCAGGACGTAATTATCGATGGTTTCTGCGCATCTGCCTGCACGATCGTCTTGGCGAGCTTGCCCTCGAACAGGATTTGCGTCACTTCACGTGCAGAACTAGCGTTTCACGCCGCTTGGGACATTGGGCATCGCGGGCGGCCCGTGACAAACCCCGGCGCGACGCGGATGATCTATTCGATGTATCCGGGGCCGGTGCGTCGCTGGATCGCCCAACGTGGTGGGTTAACGCGGCGAACGATATTTCTTAGTGGAGGCCCGCTGCAGGCCATGTATCGCTCGTGCCCAGTCTGAGCCAGCAAGAGAGAGAGAGAGAGAGAGAGAGAGAGAGAAGCGTCTTACTGGCCCAGGGGCACGACTAACGGGCAAATCGCGACCGAGATCGGCGGCAGAAAAGATCAAATCGGACTGCAGCGCCAACGGCTGATTGAAAGATTGCAAATTCGTTCGCAAGAGCAGCTTGATGGCGCCGCGAAGAAGTTTGCACCTTCCCCAGCGGTCGCCGAGAGAGCGAGCAGCGCCGCCGCCCCCGCTCCCTCGCTTGGCTCAATACTGATAAGGATATTGACCCGGGCAGACGTAGCTGCCGTAGGCATCGTAGTAGCAACCGCTATTGTAGTTGTTGTAGTACCCGTAGGCTCCCGCCGCCGCAGCGGCGCCTACAGCGGCAGCACCGTAGCCCCAACCCGGTCGATAGTAGCCGCCACCGTATCCGGGGTAACCCGCGATCGGTCGTCCCGGCCGGCCGGCGATTGGACGACCTGGATAGCCCGGTCGACCTGGACGTCCTGCTATTGGATGCGAAGGCCGTGGACCTCCGGCCACACGATAGCCCCGACCACCGTGGATGCGTCCTGCATGAACGGCGCCGCCTCGAACGTGGGCTGCCCTCATGCCGCCGCCATGAAAGCCCCCAGCGCGCATGCCGCCGCCGTGAAATCCTCCCCCACCGCGAAAGCCGCCACCTCCACCGCGGCGTGCAAATGCATCATCAGGAACAAGGCTGGCAGCGACGAGGATCGCGGCCGCAAAGCCGATCAGACCGTATCGAATCATAGCATCCTCCGGGTCGTGAGGTGCCGACGACTGCTGTCTTCAGAATTGAATTGCTTACGCCAGCGGCACCGGAGGCAATCAGTTCTCTTCCCGCACCTTCCGCCTTTGATTTAAGTCAATTGAGCAAGGCCGCGCAATCAGCGTGCATGTTCCCGTCAGGAACTTCCGCGCTCGCATTGCTCAGGAAGGTGGACGAAGGTGCCGGGACCGCGTCATCGCGGAGCATGGGCATGCTTCTCCTCGCGGAGCGACGCAAGAGCCGCTCGCCCTACTCCGCCGCCTGCCGCACATGGCGTGCGGTCGGGGTGCGCATGGTGACGAGCTCTTCGGCGGCGGTCGGATGCAGCGCGATGGTCGCGTCGAAATCGGCTTTGGTCGCCTTCATCTTCACCGCGATCGCGACGGCTTGCGTGATCTCGGCGGCGGCATCGCCGACGATGTGACAGCCGAGCACGCGCTCGGTCGCGCCGTCGACCACGAGCTTCATCAGCACGCGGGTGTCGCGGCCCGACATCGTCGCCTTGATGGGCCGGAACGTCGTCTTGTAGATGTCGACGTGGCTGAATTGCGCGCGCGCCTCGGTTTCCGTCAGGCCGACCGTGCCGACCTCCGGCTGCGAGAACACCGCCGTCGGAATGTTGGCATGATCGACCTGCACCTCGCGCTTGCCGAACACGGTGTCGGCGAAGGCATGGCCCTCGCGGATCGCGACCGGCGTCAGGTTGAAGCGGTGGGTGACGTCGCCGATGGCATAGATGCTGTCGACCGAGCTCTTGGAGAAGTGGTCGACCGCGATGCCGCCGTTCGCCGGATTGATGGCGACGCCGGCATTCTCCAGGCCGAGATTGGCGAGGTTCGGATGGCGGCCGATCGCAAACATCACCTGATCGGAGGCGAGGCTCGAGCCGTTCGACAGGTGCGTGGTGAAGTCCTCGCCGTGACGGTCGACCTTGGTCACGGTGCAGCCGGTGAGGATGGTGATGCCGTGCTTCTCCATCTCGGCGCGGACATGGGTCCGGACATCCTCGTCGAAGCCGCGCAGAATGTTGTCGCCGCGATAGATCACCGTGACGTCGGAGCCGAAGCCGGCGAAGATGCCGGCGAATTCCAGCGCGATATAGCCGCCGCCCTGGATCACGATCCGCTTCGGCAGCTTCTTCAGATGAAACGCCTCGTTGGAGGAAATCACGTGCTCGATGCCGGGGATCGCGGCGCCATGATTGGGCGCGCCGCCGGTCGCGATCAGGATGTACTTCGCCGTGACCTTCTTGTCGTTTTCGAGCAGGCGGACGGTGTGCCTGTCCTCGATCACCGCGCGGCTCTTGACGATCTGCGCGCCTGATTTCTCGACATTGGCGGTGTAGGCCGCCTCCAGTCGCGCGATCTCCTTGTCCTTGTTGGCGATCAGCGTCGGCCAGTCGAAGCTCGCGGGCGGAACGGTCCAGCCGAAGCCGGCGGCGTCCTCGAGCTCCTGACGGACATGCGAGCCGATCACGAACAGCTTCTTCGGCACGCAGCCGCGGATCACGCAGGTGCCGCCCATGCGGTACTCTTCCGCGATCGTGACGCGGGCGCCGTAGCCGGCCGCGATGCGGGCGGCACGGACGCCGCCCGAGCCGCCACCGATGACGAAGAGGTCGACGTCGAATTCAGCCATTGTCCACTCCGACCCCTTTCAAGAAGCGCCCTTCAGATAGGTGCGCTCAGATCTCCTTGCCACGCTTGCGCATCTCGGCACGGAAGGCACCCATCACGGTTTCCGAGAAGCTCTGGGCCCAGCTGTTCATGAACGCCATGCTCTGCCCGATCGCGCGCGGCTCGGCATCGATCAGCTTCTTGCCCAACGGCGACTTGTAGAAAGTGACGAGGTCCTTCAGCTCCTGCTCGGTGAACTCGCTGGCATAGATCTGCGCCATGCCTTCGCCGATCTCGTTCTGGCGGCCGTTGAGCTGCTGGGCCACGATCGGGGCCACCTCGTTGAGGTCCTTCTGGTAATTCAGGTTCTGCTGGATCAGCGCACCCTTGGTCTTCTCGACCATGCCCGGCACGGCGCCCGCATACATTCCGGCGGCGTTCTTGATCTGCAAGATCTCCTTGGCCGCCGCAATCGCCGCGGGCGAGGCCTTTGGCTGGGCCGGCGCCGCGGGAGCCTTCTGGCCTGCCTGCTGCGCCACGGCCGGGGCGGCCGAAACGGCCAATCCCGAAGCGAGAGCCGCAGCCGGCAAGAATTTCAACACGTTCTTCATTCCTGGTCTCCTTTCGGCTTGCGCCGTTCAATCACGCGGATTCCGTCGCCGCCCGCCAGGACGGCCGAGCTGGCCAAGCCGATGAACAGCCCGTGCTCGACCACGCCGGGAATGGCGCTCAACGCCTTGGCGAGACCGGGGGGATCCGTAATACGTCCGAGCTGGGCATCGACGATCCAGTGGCCGCCATCGGTGACGAAAACGTGGCCGTCCTTGGCCTTGCGGACCGCCATTTGCCCGGAAACGCCGCATTCGGCAAATGCCTTTTCGATCGCGCGGCGCGTCGCACCGAGCCCGAACGGGATGACTTCGACCGGCAGCGGAAACTTGCCGAGCGTCGGCACCCATTTGCTGTCGTCGGCAATCACGATCATGCGATCCGAGGCCGCCGCCACGATCTTCTCGCGCAAGAGCGCACCGCCGCCGCCCTTGATCAGATTGAGCTCGGCATCGATCTCGTCGGCGCCGTCGATCGTGAGGTCGAGATGGTCGATCTCATCCAGCGTCGTCAGCTTCACGCCGCAGCGTTCCGCATCCGCGCGGGTCGCCTCGGAGGTCGGCACGCCGATCACCTTGAGCCCGGCGGCGACGCGCTCGCCGAGCAGCTCGACGAAATGCTTGGCGGTCGAGCCGGTGCCGAGCCCGAGCTGCATGCCGTCGCGCACCTCCTCCAGCGCACGCGCCGCAGCCTGCCGCTTCAACTGGTCCATGTTCACGTGTGCGCCTGCCTTGTGAAGTCTCGAAGGTGCGGCCGATTCCGGCCGCTTTCGGCGGCCTATGTAGCCTCGTTTTTTCCCGGAGAACAGGGTCTGGGAACAGGCCTATAAGGTGAACTTATGGGCCCGCCCCTTGCGCGGATATGACCGGGCCGGTAGCGCTTGGGAATCATGACCTCCTTCAAGACGACTTCCCCGCACACCATCGTCTTCGATCTCGACGGCACGCTGGTGGATACGGCGCCCGACCTGATCACCGCCCTGAACTACGTGCTAGACCGCGAAGGCCTGCCGCCGGTGCCGATGGCCTCGGCCCGCAACATGATCGGCGCCGGCGCCCGCAAGCTGATCGAGCGAGGGCTGGAAGCGGAGGGCCGCACCGTCACGGCCGCGGACATGGACCGGATGACCGCTGATTTCATCGCTTACTACGCCGACCATATCGCGGTGGAATCCCGCCCCTTCGAGGGGCTCGAGGCCGCGCTCGACCAGTTTTCGGCAGAAGGCCACCGCCTCGCGGTCTGCACCAACAAGCTGGAATGGCTGTCGAAGCGCCTGCTCGATCAGCTCGACCTCAGCCGCCGCTTCGCGGCGATCTGCGGCGCAGATACGTTTGGCGTCCAGAAGCCCGATCCGACCATTTTTCGCGAGACCGTGGCCCGCGCCGGCGGCGAGGTGAAGGCCAGCATCATGGTCGGCGATGCCGGAACCGATGTCGGCGTCGCCCGGCGCGCCGGCGTGCCCGTGATCGGGGTCAGCTTCGGCTACACCGACGTGCCGATCGCCGAGCTGAAGCCGGACCGGCTGATCCATCACATGCGCGACCTGCCCGCGGCCGCAATCAGCCTGATGAGCGCTTAACCCACCGCAAGCCGCTGATTTATTTGATATATTCACAGGATCACCGTCGCTTTCGCGCTTCCCAAGTACCAGCCGACCAGCTTGCCGGTGAACGTGATCAAGAATCCCGGCGATTTCACCACGCCTGCCTCGATCACCACCGATCCGAACCCGGTGCTTGCGGAACTCCAGCCGGCCGTGCCGCCGAAGCCGGTCCGCAAGCCGCACCGGCCCAAGAATCCGAAGCCGAAACCGAAGCCGGCCGCGCCCGCCGCGGCGCCGGCCAATACTGCCCCCGCACCGAGCTCGCCCTTCCCCGATCCGAATGCAGGCAAGCGCTGAGTTACTTCTACCACCCGATTGTCCTAGCCGCGTCCGATGCTTAGATTGCTTCGACCGCACCTTTGAAGCAAAGGTGCGCCCGTCGCCGTTAGGGACAAGGCATTTGCTATGAACGGACTTCCCGCGAGCCCCCGCGCCGCGCTGTCGAGCGCGATGACCGATCCGTTCGGGCGGACCATCACCTACTTGCGCGTCTCCGTCACCGACCGCTGCGACCTGCGCTGCTTTTACTGCATGTCGGAAGACATGACGTTCCTGCCCAAGGCCGATCTCCTGACGCTCGAGGAACTCGATCGGCTTTGCACGGCCTTCATCGCCAAGGGCGTGAAGAAGCTGCGCCTCACCGGCGGCGAGCCCTTGGTCCGCCGCAACGTCATGACGCTGGTCCGCTCGCTGTCGCGGCATCTGTCGAGCGGCGCGTTGAACGAACTGACGCTGACCACCAACGGCACCCAGCTTGCGAAGCACGCGCAGGAACTCGCCGATTGCGGCGTCCGCCGCATCAACGTCTCGCTCGACACGCTCGATCCCCGGAAGTTTCGCGAAATCACCCGCTGGGGCGAGATCGACAAGGTGCTGGAAGGCATCGAGGCCGCGCGCGCCGCAGGGCTTGCCGTCAAGATCAACGCCGTCGCGCTGAAGAACCTCAACGAGGACGAACTGCCCGAACTGATGCGCTGGGCCCACGGCAAGGGCATGGGCCTGACGCTGATCGAGGTGATGCCCATGGGCGAGATCGGCTCGGGCCGGATCGACCAATACCTGCCGCTGTCGCTGGTACGCGCCCGCCTCGCCCAGCAATTCACGCTGACGGATCTGGCCGAGAGCACCGGCGGACCGGCGCGCTATGTCAGCGTCGCCGAGACCGGCGGCAAGCTCGGCTTCATCACGCCGATGACCCATAATTTCTGCGAAGCCTGCAACCGGGTGCGCATCACCTGCACGGGCACGCTGCACACCTGCCTCGGCCACGAGGATGCCTCGGACTTGCGCAAACCTCTGCGTGCATCCGGCGACGACCTATTGCTTGCGGATGCGATCGACCGCGCCATCGGGCTGAAGCCCAAGGGTCATGATTTCATCATCGACCGCCGCCACGACCGCCCCAGCGTCTCCAGGCACATGAGCGTGACGGGCGGCTGAAAGCGCGCCCCGCGCCTCGCCAACCTAAGCTTTTGACGGCGCGTCAATTTGTCCATTTTCCGATTGACGGCACGCCAAGCCGCTGGTTTGGTGCGACCGCCTTTGCTTGCCCGGCAACATAAGCCGGCCCGCCCGTCGGCGGTCGCGGTCAAGACGGCAAGGCGCGAGGGGAGGACTGACGCTGCAATCGCTTCGGAATATGATCCGTGCGGTCGTGTGCTTTTTCTGCATGCGAGCCGAGCGATGGATGTTGAAGCCTTCCGTGAAGTATTAGGCCGCGACGGAGAGAGAGTAAGATGCGTCCATTGCTGGCGCTGAGTAACGCCATCGACACCCTCAACGAAAAAATTGGGTACGTCTGTAACCTGCTCGTGCTCCTGGCATGCCTGGTCAGCGCGGCCAACGCCATGATCCGCTACGCCTTCAACGACTCCTCGAACGGCTGGCTGGAGCTGCAATGGTACATGTTCGCCATTCTCGTGATGTTCGGCTCGGCCTACACCTTCAAGCGCAATGAGCATGTGCGGGTCGAGATCTTCTATCTGACCCTGTCCGAGCGCGGCCAGCTCTGGCTCGACATGATTGGCACCCTGTTCTTTCTCATTCCCTCCTGTCTCCTGCTTGCCTATCTGTCCTGGCCGTTCTTCATGCAGGCCTATAGCGTCGGCGAGATGTCGGCCAATGCCGGCGGCCTCATCCGCTGGCCGATCAAGTTCGTGATCCCCGCCGGCTTCGTGATGCTGGCGATCCAGGGTGTTTCCGAGGTCATCAAGCGTATCGCGGCTCTCCAGGGCTATGTGACGATCGACGCCAAGTACGAGAGGCCGACCCAATGATTACGCTGGAAATGATGCCGCCGCTGATGTTCGGCGGCCTGGTTCTGGCGATGCTGATCGGCTTCCCCGTGGCATTCACGCTCGCTGCGGTCGGTCTCTCCTTCGGCTTCCTCGCCATCCATCTGGGCTTCTTCGACCTCAACTTCCTCCAGGCCATTCCCGGCCGCGTGTTCGGCAGCGTGCTCTCCAACGAGCTCCTGCTCGCGATCCCGTTCTTCACGTTCATGGGCGCCATATTGGAGAGATGCGGCCTCGCCGAGGATATGCTGGATTCGATGGGCCAGTTGTTCGGCCCGGTCCGCGGCGGCCTCGGCTATTCCGTGATCATCGTCGGCTTCATCCTCGGCGCCATCACCGGCACGGTGGCGGCGCAGGTGATCGCCATGGCGCTGATCTCGATGCCGGTGATGATCCGCTACGGCTATAACATGCGCTACATCACCGGCGTGTTGGCCGCCTCCGGCACCATCACGCAGCTGGTGCCGCCCTCGCTGGTGCTGATCGTGCTCGCCGACCAGCTCGGCAAGTCGGTCGGCGACATGTATCTCGGTGCCTGGGGCCCCTCGGTGTTCCAGATCGTTCTGTTCGCCGGCTACACCTTCGTCCTCGGCCTGATCAAGCCAAGCCATGTGCCGGCGGTGCCGCTGGAGGCGCGCACGCTGACCGGCTGGGCGCTGTGGAAAAAGTGCCTGATGGGCATCATCCCCTCGGCCGTGCTGATCTTCGTCGTGCTCGGCACCATGATGATGGGTCTGGCGACGCCGACGGAAGCCGGCGCGATGGGCGCCGTCGGCGCTATCGTGCTCGCCGCGATCCACCACAAGGACTTCTCCTCGACCGACAACAAGATCTTGATCCTCGGCGTGATCGCGGCCGGCATCGGCACCATCGTCGCGATCCTGTTCAGCGAGAATCTGATCTTCAAGATCGCCTTCGCGCTGACCTATCTGGCGATCGTGTGGATCTGCATTCGGGCCGCGCGCATCCCCGACCTGCGCGACCTGATCACGCAGGGCTACCAGTCCACCATGCGCCTCACCTGCATGGTCACCTTCATCCTGATCGGGTCGACCTGCTTCTCGGTGGTATTTCTCGGCGTCTCCGGCGGCGTCTGGCTCGAGCATCTCCTGACCTCGCTGCCCGGCGGCGTCTGGGGCTTCCTGATCTTCATCAATCTCTTCATCTTCTTCCTGGCGTTCTTCCTCGACTTCTTCGAGATCGCCTTCATCATCCTGCCGATGATCGCGCCGATCGCGCAGAAGATCCTCGCGCCGGTGGTGGGACCGGACGCCGCCCTGATCTGGTTCGGCGTGATGATCTGCGTCAACATGCAGACCTCGTTCCTGCATCCGCCGTTCGGCTTCGCGCTTTTCTACCTGCGCGGGGTCGCGCCGAAGGAAGTGAAGAGCTCCGACATCTACTGGGGCGCCGTGCCCTGGATCGGCTTGCAGATGATCATGGTGCTGCTGGTGATCATCTTCCCGTCCGTGGTGACGGGCCTGCTCGACAAGCCGCTCAACGTCGATCTCGACAAGGTCAAGATCGAGGTGCCGCAGATCGAGCTGCCGCCGCTGGATCTCGGCCCGCCGCAGAAGTAGCGGGAACGAGGCTCGCCGTCATGCTCCGCTGAAGCGGCGCATGACACGCCTCGGCGCGTGACAAGCACCGGAATCGGAGGCATACCGGGCCGTCCCCCCCCCTCCATGGATGGCCGCGCATGCCCCGATCGCACCCTGTTCCCTCGCTCCTCGCTCCGTTGCTCGCCTCACTCTGGCTGGCATGTGCCGCAACGATGGTGCACGCCGAGCCGGTAGCCGACGTCCAGATGCTGGCGCAAAAGGAGCAGCAGCCGCTGCTCGACACACTGCGCGATCTCGTCAATATCGAATCCGGCAGCAAGGACCTCGAAGGCCTGAACCAGATCGCCGAGCGCATTGCCGGTCAGCTCAAGCAGCTCGGCGGCACGGTGGAGATCCTCCAACCCACCGACATCTATCGCCTCGACGACACCCCTGAGAAGATCGGACCGGCCGTCCACGCCGTGTTCAAGGGCACGGGGACCAGGAAGATCATGCTGATTGCCCACATGGACACGGTGTACCTGAAGGGCATGCTGAAGGACCAGCCGTTCCGCCTCGACGGCGACAAGGCTTACGGCCTCGGCATCGCCGACGACAAGCAGGGCGTCGCGCTCATTCTCCATACCGTGGCGTTGCTGCAGAAGCTGAACTTCAGGGATTACGGCACGCTCACGGTGCTCACGAACGGCGACGAGGAGATCTCCTCGCCCGGCTGGCGCAGCACCATCACCAAGCTCGCATCGGACCAGGACGTGGTGTTCTCGTTCGAGGGCGGCGGCACCGACGGCACGCTGCGCCTCGCCACCAGCGGCATCGGCTCGGCCTATCTCAGCGTGCAGGGCAAGTCGTCACATGCCGGCGCACGGCCCGAGGGCGGCGTGAATGCGCTGTACGAGCTCTCGCACCAGGTGCTGCAGATGAAAGACTTGTCCAAGCCCGAGCAGGGCCTGAAGCTGAACTGGACGGTGTCCAAGTCCGGCACCAACCGCAACGTGATCCCTGCCGAGGCCACCGCCCAGGCCGACGCACGCGCGCTCAAGGTGTCCGACTTCGACGAGCTGCAAAAGGCGCTGCAGGACAAGATCAAGCATCGCCTGCTGCCCGATTCCAGGGTCGACCTGAAATTCGAGGTGCGCCGCCCGCCGCTCGAAGCCAGCGAAGCCTCGCGCCGCGTGGCGGCCCATGGCAAGACGATCTATGGGGAGATCGGACTATCCCTCAAGGTCGACGAGAAGGCGACCGGCGGCGGCACCGACGCGGCTTTTGCCGCGCTGCAGTCCAAAGGAGCCGTGGTGGAAGGCATGGGCCTGTCGGGCTTCGGCGCGCACTCCAACGATGCCGAATATGTGCAGGTCAACAGCATCGTGCCGCGGCTCTATCTGGCGACGCGGATGATCATGGACCTGTCCACGGGCAAGCTGAAATAGCGGCTAGGCCGCCGCGCTCCACTTTCAGGCACGCGGTCTTCCGTGGCGAAACGAGACAAAGCGAAGCTCTTTCGCCAGAAACAAAAGGCGTTCAGACATCGTCTTCGAAATGACGTCCGGCATATGCGATTGTGACAATCTCGACCTCTGACTTCAGGACACGGAACGCGATCGTCACGCGCCGCTCGAATCCGACAGTACGCAGACCCGGAAGAAGATCGTCGCGGCCGGTCCCACGTTTGGGAAAGGTGGCGAGAGCCATGCATGCCTTCTCGATACGGTCGATATAGCCGCCTGCAATTCGATAACCGGCACGTTCTGCGATGTACTCGTAAAGACTAACCAAATCGGCCTCGGCCTCCGGTCGGAATACGACCTTAAGCGCCACGCTTCGTCGCCTTCACGTTTCTCGCGTGACGAGTCCGCAGGCGCTTGAAAACATCGCTCGCAGGAACGCTGGGGCGGGGATCCTGGACCGAAGCTCGGATCTTGGCGGCTAGATATTCGTCAAGTGCGGCGTCCTGCCGATCAAGGGCGCGGAGGGCAGAGCGCATGACTTCGCTGGCGGAGGCATACTCGCCTGACTTCAGGCGGGCTTCCAGGCTCGCGAGCTGCGGGCCAAGAGTGACGGTAATCGGCTTGCTGGTCCGCATGTGGTTCCCCTTCAGTACTCTGCAAGGTATGACAGTGTCATACATCCCTCAAGCGCCATCCGGCCTCCCCTGCTCCCGCACGGGAAAAGGTGCATTGTCATTGCGGGCCAGTTCCTCCCCCATAGTGACCTTTCCCGCCAGCCGAAACCGCAGCGTGAACTCTGCGCCGCCGCCGGGGAGGTTCTCCACCGCGACCGTGGCGGCGTGATCATCGGCCACGGCGCGCACGATCGAGAGGCCCAGTCCCGCGCCGTCGCTGCGCCGGCGATCGGCGCGCCAGAAGCGCTGGAAGATCAGATCGCGCTCAGCCTCCGCGACCCCGGGACCGCAATCGCGCACGCGCACCGAGCCGTCCTCACCCACCTCGACGTCGACGGTGGTGCCCTCCGCCGTGAACTTGATGGCGTTTTCGGCGAGGTTGAAGACCGCGCGCTGCAGCATCTCCGAATTGCCGTGGATCAGCACCGGCGCATCAGTGCCCTTCAGCGCGATGTCCTTGCGTTGCGCGATCGCGAACGGGGCGATCGAGCCGACCACCTCGGCACAGACGGCGCGCAAATCCGCGGTCTCCCCGGGATCGAGCACCAGGGTGTCGAGCTCGGCGATCTCCAGCAGCTGGGCGACGATCCGGCTCATGGCCTCGATGTCGGCATGCAGGGCCTGCCGTTCGGCGCCGGCGCCAAGGGTCTCGATGCGCGTGCGCAGGATTGCGAGCGGCGTGCGCAATTGATGCGCCGCATCCGCCGTGAACTGCCGCTGCACGCGAAAGCCGCCCTCGAGGCGGTCGAGCGCCTGGTTCACGGCGGTGACGAGCGGCACGATCTCGCGCGGAATCCGCGCCGTCGGCAGCCGGATGTCGGTGCGCGCGGGGCCGATATTGCTGGCCTCCTGCGATGCCTTCCACAGCGGCGCGATGGCGCGGCGGAAGATGATGATGTCGGTGGCAAGCAGGACCAGGAGGATGGGAATGGTGATCCACCCGACCCGGCGGAAGAAGTTCGAGACGATGTCGTCGATGATGACGTCGCGGTGCGCGAGGTCCTCGGCAACCTGGATGCGCACCGTCTTGCCGGCAATATCCCGGCTGACGCCCGCGCCCGAGATGGTCTCGGACAAACGTGGCGCCGTCGCCGCGGCGGTGCGCCGGTGGGAGGAGAACAGCAGCCGGCCATCGGAATCGCGAATGTCGAACTGGTAGCGGCCGTAAGCGTCCGAATAGAGTCCCTTGAGGCTGTCGGGCAGAATGAAGGTCAACGTGCCGTCCGGCTGCGCGACGATGCGCTCCGCCAGCACCTCGGCTTGCGCGCGCATGGCATCGCGATGCAGCTGGTCGATCTCCGAGTTGAGCAGCCAGAACAACACCAGCGGCAGGAAGATCGCGACCACCGCGACCGCGACGATGTGCAGGAACACGATGCGCGAGATCAGCGACTTGAAGGTCAGCGATCCGGCACGGCCCGCGGCGGCCACGCTATTTCTCCTCGGTCATGAGATAGCCGACGCCACGGATGGTGTGGATCACGACCTTGGCGCCGTGCTCGGCCAGCTGCTTGCGCAGCCGCGACACATAGACCTCGACCGCGTTGGAGGCGACTTCGCCTTCGAGTCCGAAGATGTGATCCTCGACGTTCTTCTTCGGCACCACCCGCCCCTGCCGGCGCAGCAGGATCTCGAGCACCGAGGTTTCGCGCGCGGAGATGATCCGCGGCTGGTCGTCGACGAAGATCTGGCGGCTCTCGGTGTCGTAGACGAGGTTGGCGAGACTGAGCGAACGGCCGAGCAACTGGCCGGGTCGGCGCAGGATGGCCTCCAGCCGCGCCACCAGCTCCTCCATCGCGAACGGTTTTACGAGATAGTCGTCGGCACCGCTGCGCAGGCCGCTGACGCGGTCCTGCACCCCGCCGCGCGCGGTCAGCACCAGCACCGGCAGCGGCTCCATCTTGAGGCGCAGCTCGCGCAGCACCGACAGGCCGTCACCGTCGGGCAGGCCGAGGTCGAGGATCATCGCAGCATAGCTCACGCTGCTCACCGCCTCGCGCGCCTCGGCCGCGCTGCCCACGATGTCGCTCTCATAGCCGGCCGTCGCCAGCCCGCCGGCAACGAGCCGCGACAGCTCGGCATTGTCCTCGACGATCAGAAGGCGCATCCTAGTCCCGACGAATACCCAAGGTCACCGCACAGCATCTTCGCTCTCTTCCACCATTCCGGCCACCTCGGCCAGCGAAAAGTGCCCGACCAGGCTGGCCGCCTGTCAGGTTCGTGTAAGACAATCAACCCGGGGGCAATCCATCCTGCCTGACAGGCACCGTGAGCACCTGAGCTTTCTAGCTCCGCCCCTCGAAATAGGTGCACAGCAAGGTCGTCTCCTGCTCCCTGATGGGTTTTCGAAAGAGCCGGCACTTGAAGCTACGCTCCTTCCCCGCTCCGCTCTCGATCAGGAACACGCATTGACTGCAAACGTCGGCACGGTGACGACGCTTGCCAGCATCGAGCCCATCCAGAACGCGGCGAAGCGTATCGCGCAACCGCGATCGATCGGGGAGTGCGAGGGACACGAGTTGATCCCGCAGGGCGTTGATGGGGTCACGCTCCAGGAACCTCTCCCCTTCACCTGTGATGCACAGCGCAATCGAGCGCTTGTCCTCTGCTGATGGTTTGCGGACCATCAATCCCTTGCTCTGCAGCACGGCGGCGATCTGCGATGCGACGCTGCGGGTCGTGCCAAGGAAGCTCGCAAGAGCAGTTGGCGTCCGCGAAAACCTGTTCGCGCGGGCGAGAAACCGCAACGCCATCCATTCCCGATCGCTCAGACCCGATAAAGTCTCTTCAAAAAGCCAGGTCTCGGCCGATTGTATCAGCAGTTGTACGATTTCAATTGCCAGTCTCATTGAGAGATCCCACGGGAAACGGCCGCCCTGGCACCTCGATCAACGATCGAACGCCGCCGTGTTCGGTGAAAGATGCATTCCCGTCGGGACTGGTTGAATCCGGTATACCGTACCGTGAAGCCGGAGGTTCGAAACACACCGCAAGCGACTTCAGCCCGATTGCCAGATTCCGATAGCCTGATCGTTCCGTAAAAGGAACACCGAAAAAGTACCTACCACGCTTACCTAGAAATACTGGGCGCAAAGTCTCCAGCGTTCGAGAACATGAGTAGCCGTGTCGGGGCTGAAGACCCGAGGCTGAAGAGGCCTTTCCGCGACGAATTTCATGGGCAATTGTGACGCGCCCGCCTCTTGTCAGCTTCGTGTAAGTCGATCAGATGTGTTCTGGTGATTTGGGCGAAACCAGCAGAATTCAGCCTCAGGGCGAAAGGATGAGCTTCATGAGCAAACCGTTGAAAACGGAGAGCGAGCTGATTGCAATGGCCAGGGCCGAGTTAAAAGTTCACGCCGACTGTCCCGACGCAATGACGATTTCCATCATTCGCGACGGCAGCTCCTGGGAGTTTCGAGCCAGCGCAGATCGGGCCACGGCGGATCGGCCGGGTTATCCGGAATGTGTGGCCATGCTGGTTCAGATCGGCGATCACCTCAGCAAGCAGTACGACGTCGAAGGTTAGATGGACGTCGACGAACTGCGCGCATGGCGACCTCAGAACGCCGCCCGGTCGCAATCGTCAGACAGCCGCAGACCTCTCCATAGCCGTGCGGCAAATTGTCCATTTTTCTGTCGACCAGAAATGTCAACGGTAAAGGTGTCTTGCTTCACGCGCGGCCGGGACATCCACATGTCTTGGTGAAAACCGACAAGAGGAACGGGCGGAAGCATCAGGAGGGTGAACTAGCTCCCGCCCAGACGTGGAAGGCTGCTGATGCCGCACCGCTGTCCTGCTCGTTTGGGCTCAACACTCAGCGAGCGGGGAAAAGTCTTCAATGCGCCCATTATTGGCGACAAGTACGGCGATCGACTGGCTGAACGAAAAGATCGGTAACGTCTGCAATATTCTGGTGCTCGCAGCCTGCCTGGTCAGCGCTGTGAATGCGATGATCCGCTAGGCCTTCAGCTACAGCTCGAACAGCTGGCTCGAATCGCAGTGATACATGTTCGCCGTCGTCGTGATGTTGGCGCGTCCTACACCTTCAAGCGCAACGAGCACGTCCGCGTCGAGATCCTTCATCTCATGCTCTCCGAACGCGGCCAGCTGTGGCTGGACCTGATCAGGACATTGGTCTTCCTGCTGCGCTCAGCAAGACGATCGGGCAGCAGGCGCTGGTGATGGGCTTCAGCGACACCTTTGCCGTGGTTGGAATCGTCTGCTGGCAGGCATCGGACTGCTCCTGACAGGCAAGCCGAAGGCCTCACCGGCGGGCGACGGGCACTAGGTCGTGCACTCATTAAGCAACTGACCGTCCGATGTCCGCTCTACCCCCCACAACAGCAGCGAAAAAGCGGACATCTCCTGAGATCGCTGAAGGGCCGCGAGCGGACCGACGCTACCCTGATCGCTGCGCGAGCAAATGCTCGAGGAAAAAACGCACCATTTCCCTCGTTGCGTCCGGTCCTCTCGGATCGGTGTAGGAGCCAGCAGGGCTGCCTCCGGACCATGAGTGTCCTGCGCCGTGGATACTCCAGTGCTCCAATATTCCGCGCCCGCTCGCGTCGCTGAGGATCGTGCAGGTGTAGGCATGGCCTCCAGGTACCTGGCCGCGGTCAATCTTCTTTTGCAGCCGCATGGCTCGCACAGACTGCTCAAGAAATTGATCACCGTTGTTGGGATGAACGATTGTGTCGTGATCGCCGTGAAAAACAATGGTCGGGACCGGTGGCCCGTCACCAACAACAGCCCAGCGATTGGATCCCCCGCCTTGTCGCATGGCGACCAACGCAGAAGGAAGGTCAGTGGCGGCGCCGCAAGCAAGTCCAGAATGTACGCCAATTGCCGCGTACAGATCTTTATAGGTGTTACCCATGACAGCAGCAGCGGCAGCTCCGGCCGATAGTCCACCGACATAGACACGATCTTTATCAATCGGAAAATCGCGCATGACCTGACGAGTGATCCCCGCAATGATCGAGGGTTCACCCCTGCCCCGCTGCTGGTCGGCTGCGCGAAACCAGTTCCAGCATTTCGCGCGGTTTGCCTCGCTGCGCTGCGCCGGATAGACCACAAAGCAGGATTTTTCCTCAGCGATGAAGTTCATCCTCGTACCAGCGGCGAAATCGTCCGGGGACTGGGTGCAGCCGTGCAGCATCACGATCAAGGGAAGGGGTTGGTCGTTATGGCGGCTCGGGATGAAGAGCTTGTAGGCACGGCTTCCCGCCGGATTGCTGTAGCTGCCTTCGATGAATCGTGTGCCGTCAGGCACGATATCTGCCGGCGAAGGCGGCTTGCGCGCAGTTACACCCCGCAATGCAAACCGACCGGGCTGCGTTGCGCGGTCAAGCAACTCGCGGAGCATGTGGGCTTCCGCCGGCGTCACGTCCGCGCCGTTGTTCTCCTGAATATCATTGGCCTGCACGTCGATGATTGTCGGCTCTTCAAGGGCAGGCTCGGCATTGCGCGAGGTCGGGCCTTGCGCGCCCCCACCGCGCAGCATGCGTTGCAGCAGCGCGGTAGCCTCGATGAGCCGACCTGCGCGCGTCAGGCGCGTGGCTTCTCCAATCATGTCCTGTTTCAGCATCGTGTTCACCGCGTTCTATCGGCGAGGGCGGCCTTGACCGCCGGACTGGCCTGCAAAGCGCCCAGGACGCAGACCGACGCAATCGCGGCGCGAGCAAGCTCGGGCGTGACATCTTGAGCGATGCTGGCAAGGCCCAAGACGTTGATGTGGAGCATTTCGCGGGCTTGCCGCGCCGCTTCGAGATCTTCGCGGCTGAAGTGCCTCAAACCCAGATCCAAACTTTTTCGGGTGGCGGACTTCTTCAGGACGTCGGCATGACGCTCTAACTGGTTGCGGATTGCCGTTCGGATGAAATCGGTGCGGTTGGAATAGAAACCCTCCTGCACCATCAGGTCGACCTGACCAAGATCGACATAGCCAAGATTGATGGTGATTTTTTCGCTGTCCGAAGGCTTCGGCCGGAGTTCGCGAACGTTGTCTGCCATGAACTGAATCCATCCAAATACCATCCACACAGATGGTCTATGGATGGAAATAGGGTTTGTCAAGGGTTTTCGGACGAGTCCCAGGGAACGTCAGTCCCGTTTGCCGCCTTTCACATGCATCGGGGGCGCCATGTTTCCGGCTTTCACAATTAGCGATGCCTATAGAAGGTCCGTTGGCGGCCTACTGGAGATCGCTGGTTGCGGGCCGCATGAAGCGGCATGGGATCGGCTTGAGCATGCCGACTTGCGACTGCGCTGCTACGCGCCTTCGACTGCAGACGCCTTGCCGGTATTGCTCGTACCCGCCCCGATCAAGCGTCCATACATATTCGATCTCTTGCGCAGCGTGAGCGTCGTGCGACGTCTCATCGAGGCGGAATTTGCCGTCTACCTGTACGAATGGCCGGAGGAACAGCAGCGCAGATCGGACCTCCAATCCAGCATAAGCTCGCTCAGGCTTGCAGCTGAAATGATTGCGACCCGGCATCGCAGCCAATCCATCCTCGTTGGGCACTCTCTTGGTGGGACCCTCGCCGCGATCGCTGCATCTATTGAGCCGCCCCTGGTCAGCAAGCTCGTGCTTGTTGAGGCTCCCCTGAACATCGGGGAACATACCGGGGCGCTAGGCCCGCTCTGTCTGCGCCAACACTGCCGCCCGATCCTATTCCGGGAAGCCTGCTCGACCTAACTAGCGTTGCCGCGGCGCCGGAAGAATTCGTGATCGGGCGTTATGGCGATAGCTGCGCAAGCTTGCTCGATCCGGAAGCGTTAGCAATCCATCTTGCCGTTATTCGTTGGAGTCTGGACGAGTTCGCGCCCAGCGGCCTGCTGATCCGAGATGTCATTCAGCTGCTCTATCGCGAAGATCAATTCGCCCGGAACGAGCTTCATGTGCTTGGGCGAGTGCCCGATCGGACTCGCTGGACAAAATACCCGTCGCGGCGATTGCCGATCATACAAGCCGGGTGGTCCCATCCAGGTGATGATCGGACCGAGGCAGCGCTTGATGTAGATCCGTCGCGGCGGTCCGGCCGCTCAGTCGCCAGGTCCGGTTCTTTTCCTGAGAACGGCTTTCGTCTGCTCAAAGACAATTACCTCGCTTTCGTCCAACTCGCGTCAATCAGGCCATGGCTCGGCGCTAATGAGTCAAGGTCCAGCCGAGCATCGAACACAATGGTCTGTCGACTTCATCGGGATCGAAGCGCATCCGGGCCGCGCATCCAATGGGACTATTTCGGATTTGGCGATGATACAGGTCTACCACTGTTTTGCCCGACGGATCAACGATTCGACAATTCGGCAGTGGAGGTGACGCTGCCAAGTCATTGATGCTGCCAAGTCATTGATAACGTTGCACCCGTCTACTGTGCATGGGGTTGTTTTCGATGTTTTGTTGGAAGCCCCCCGGAATGCCCGAACGAGAACGCCCCGGAGCCTTCGGTCCGGGGCCTCGTATCCGACAGATGAGGCGATCAGCTCTGCGACCGCCGCGCCATGAAGATGTCGTAGCCGACCTCGGCCACCTGGAACCAGGCGTAGCCGTCGCTCGTGAACTTGGCGAGCGAGTCGTGCACCTTCTTGAAGTTCGGGTTGGTCGCAGCGACCTCCGCGTGCAGCTCCTTGGCGGCCTTGTAGCAGGCATCCATGATCGCGGGCGAGAAGGCGTGCAGCTTGGTGCCGCCCGCCAGCAGCTTCCTCAGCGCCAGCGGATTGGCGTTGTCGTAGCGCGCCATCATGTAATTGTTGGCGTAGTGGCCGGCCTGCTCCAGCACGCTCTGATAATATTTCGGCAGCGCGTTCCATTTGTCGAGGTTGACGAAAGCCATCAGCATCGGTCCGCCTTCCCACCAGCCGGGATAATAATAGTGCGGCGCGATCTTGTAGAAGCCGAGCTTCTCGTCGTCATAGGGGCCGACCCATTCGGCGGCATCGATCGTGCCCTTCTCCAGCGCCGGATAGATGTCGCCGCCGGCGAGCTGCTGCGGCACCACGCCGAGCTTCTGGAGCACGCGGCCGGTGAAGCCGCCGATGCGGAATTTCATGCCCTTGAGATCCTCGGGCGTGTTGACCTCCTTCCTGAACCACCCGCCCATCTGGCAGCCGGTATTGCCCGCGAGCAGCGAGATGACGTTGTAGCTCTTGTAGAACTCGTTGAGCACATCGCGGCCGCCGCCCTGCATGTACCAGGCCTGGTTGATGCGCATGTTGGGACCGAACGGCACGGCCGAGCCGAAGGTGAAGGTCGGGTCCTTGCCGAAGTAATAGTACGAGGCGGTGTGGCCGATCTCGCATGTGCCGTTCTGCACGGCATCGAGCACCTGGAGGCCCGGCACGATTTCGCCGGCCGCGAAGATCTGGATCTGGAATTTGTTGTCGGTCGCCTCCGCGACCATCTTGCACATCATGTCGGCGCCGCCAAACAAGGTGTCGAGCGATTTCGGCCAGCTCGTCGGCATGCGCCATTTGATTTCCGGCATCGACTGCGCGATCGCGGGAGCCGCGAGCGTTGCGGCGCCGGCCGCACCAAGTCCTGTGACCTTGATGAAGTCTCTTCTCTTCATGATTTCCTGCCCTGATGGATCTGATCGTGGAGCCTTCTTTCCGAGGCTTGCCGACAGAATGGAACATCACGGGACCGAATGCCATCCCGATCGCACTGCGGCAAAGAAAAAGCCCGGCCTCGCGAGCGAGGCCGGGCCATCCGGTCTTGGGACCTAAGCCGTAGATCAGCCGCGCGTGCGCGAGCGGATCATGAAGCTGTCGTAAGTGTATTCGGCAACCTGCCACCACAGATATTCGTCGGAGCGGTAGGCCTGCATGGCGTCGATCGACTTCTTGAAGTCGGCGTTCTTGCCGGAGACCTCGGCCCACAATTCGTTGGTGGCCTTGAGGCAGGCTTCCAGCACCTCGTTGGTGAACGGACGAAGCTGGGTACCGCCGGCGACCAGGCGCTTCAGCGCCGCCGGGTTCTGCATGTCGTAGCGCGCGGCCATCCAGCTGTTGGCGTTGGCCGTCGCGTTGGTGAGGATCGCCTGGTAGTTCTTCGGCAGCGCATTGAACTTTTCCAGGTTGGCGAAGGCGTGGACGGTCGGACCGCCTTCCCAGAAGCCCGGATAGTAATAGTACTTGGCGACCTTGGCGAAGCCGAGCTTCTCGTCATCGTACGGGCCGACCCACTCGGCCGCGTCGATGGTGCCCTTTTCCAGCGCAGGATAAATGTCGCCGCCCGCGAGCTGCTGCGGCACGACGCCGACCTTCTGCAGCACCTGGCCGGCGATGCCGCCGATGCGCATCTTGAGGCCGGAGAGGTCGGCAACGGTCTTGATCTCCTTGCGGAACCAACCGCCCATCTGGGTGCCGGTGTTGCCGCAGGGGAAGCCGATCACGTTCGACTTCTTGAAGAACTCGTTGGCAAGCTCGTTGCCGCCGCCCTGGTAGAGCCACGAATTCTGCTGGCGCGCATTGAGGCCGAACGGCACCGAGGCGAAGATCGCGAAGGTCGGGTCCTTGCCGACGTAATAGTACGAGACGGTGTGGCACATCTCGACCGTGCCGTTCGAGGTCGCATCGAGCGCCTGGAGGCCGGGGACGATTTCGCCGGCCGCGAACACCTGGATCTGGAATTTGTTGTCGGTCATCTCGGCGACGTACTTCGCCACCTGCTCGGCGCCGCCATAGATGGTGTCGAGCGACTTCGGGAAGCTCGACGTCAGGCGCCACTTCACCTCGGGTGAGGACTGTGCGATCGCCGGCGAGGCCACCGCGGTCGCCGCCGCGCCTGCTGCCGATACTTTGAGAAAATCACGACGCTTCATCTTCAGGTCTCTCCTTGCTGGGGCGTTTCCCCTTGGCTTCTCTTATGCCGCCGCGCATTCTGGCGACGCGTTGAGGTCGCGTCGAACCGAAGGGGCTTGACTGCCGTGGGCCTTTAACACGGCCAGCCCGGTTTCGGAACGCGACAATGGCATGACGGGGCTCTACAAAAGTCGCATGCCCCCGGAGCGTGCCGCGGCGACCGGTCAGGCCGCGGCAATGACGCCCTTGAGCTGGTCCCGGACTTGGCCCGCGATGGCGCGGTAGATCGCCGCATGAGGGCCGTCCGGCTCGCTGTCGACGACGGGATTGCCGGCGTCCGAAGTGGCACGAATCGCCATGTGCAGGGGGATCTCGCCCAGGAATGGCACGGCGAGCTTCTCGGCCTCATGTCGGGCGCCGCCATGGCCGAAAATGTCCGATCGCGTGCCGCAATGCGGACATTGGAAGTAGCTCATGTTCTCCACAATCCCGAGCACGGGCACGTTGACCTTCTTGAACATGGCCAGTCCCCGCCGCGCGTCGATCAGGGACAGGTCCTGCGGGGTCGAGACGATCACGGCCCCCTTGAGCGGCACGTTCTGCGCCAGCGTGAGCTGGGCATCCCCAGTGCCCGGCGGCATGTCGACGACCAGCACGTCGAGCTTGCCCCATTCGACGTCACGCAGCATCTGCGTCACCGCCGACATCACCATCGGGCCGCGCCAGATCATCGCGGTTTCCTCCTCGACCAGGAAGCCGATCGACATGATGGCGAGACCGAAACGCCGAAGCGGAATCATCTTGCGCGCGTCGTTCAGCTCCGGCTTGTCGCGCAGGCCCGTCAGGCGCGGCACCGAGGGGCCGTAGATGTCGGCATCGAGCAGCCCGACCTTGAGGCCGAGGTCGCGCAGGCCGAGCGCCAGATTGAGCGCGGTGGTCGACTTGCCCACCCCGCCCTTGCCGGAGGCGACCGCGATCACGGCGGCAACGCCGGGAATTTCCGATTGCCGCGCCATCGGCGACCCACCGCCCTGTGGCGGCTTGTGGGCATGGGCCGGCTGCACGCCGGGCGTGCCGCGGCTCGGCTGCGGGGGTGGCGGCGGCGCGGAGCCCGGCTTGCGCTCCGCGGTCAGTGCCACCATGACGGTGGTGACGCCGGGAATGCTGCGCACGGCGGCTTCCGCTTCGGCCCGGACGGATTCCCAGGCCCTTGCCTCGGCGGCGTCGACATTGATCGAGAAGAACACCTTGCCGTCGGAGGCGCTGATCGCGCTCAGCACATTGGCATGGGGAAGCGCGACCCCGCGGGGCGACTGGACCCTGGCGAGGCTGTCGAGAACCTGTTGCTGCGTCACGCTCAAAGCGCATCTCCTGGAGTTGAGGATGCCCCATTAGAGCGGAAACGCCCAAAAGGCTACTGCCTGCCGATGTCGTCAGCCTTTTCGGCAGGCGCCGCCCCCTGCTCCAGGGCGGCCTCGTAGTTCAACTCGATCATGACCCCGTTGGGGTCGTGGACGAAGATCTGCCAGAGATCGCCGCCGGGCACCTGGCGGGACTCGAACTTCATCCCCTTTGACGCCAGCCGCTGTTTCATGCCGTCAAAGCCGCGGCTGGCGAAGGCGACATGGTGGACAACGCCGGAATCCGGCTTTTGTGGCTCGGCGGTCGGAGAAATGTCGACGAGGTGCACCACCGGCCTGCCCTCGCTGTACATCCAGGCGCCCGGGAAGGCGAAATTCGGCCGCGCGCCTTTTTCCAGGCCCAGCACGTCTTCGTAGAAGCGGACGGTCTCGGCCAGATTCCGGGTCCGGATGTTGAAATGATCGAGGACGCCCACGCTCACGCCGCCCATGCTCTCGCTCCCTTGTTTTGAAGTCCTTGGGGCCGCCAGCCTAGCACAGCAGGCCGCCAAACGAAGCCGTTGCCCTCTGGCCTCAAGGGTTTATGGTGCGCCTCCGATCCGCCCCGCCGCGGAACCCAGGCGTCCCTCGCCTGGCAAGAACCGTAAACCCAAACTACGGACAAGGTACCACAATGGCTAAAGTCGCTTTCCTCGGTCTTGGCGTGATGGGCTTCCCCATGGCCGGACACCTCGTGAAAAAAGGGGGCCATGAGGTCACCGTCTATAACCGGACCGCGGCCAAGGCGAAGGAATGGGCGGACAAGTTCGGCGGCAAGACCGCACCGACGCCGAAGGCCGCCGCCGAGGGGCAGGATTTCGTGATGTGCTGCGTTGGCAACGACAACGATCTGCGCGCGGTCACGATCGGCCCCGACGGCGCGTTCGCCGGCATGAGGAAGGGTGCGACCTTCGTCGACCACACCACGGCCTCTGCCGAGGTCGCACGTGAGCTGGATGCGGCTGCCACCAAGGCCGGCTTCAAATTCGTCGACGCCCCCGTCTCCGGCGGCCAGGCCGGCGCCGAGAACGGTGTTCTGACGGTGATGTGCGGCGGCGCGGAGGATGCCTATTCCGGCGCCGAGCCGATCATCACGGGCGCCTATGCCCGGATGTGCAAGCTGCTCGGCCCCGCCGGAAGCGGTCAGCTGACCAAGATGGTCAACCAGATCTGCATCGCCGGTCTGGTGCAGGGTCTCTCCGAGGGCATCCATTTCGCCAAGAAGAGCGGCCTCGACGTCGCCGCCGTGATCGAGACCATCTCGAAAGGGGCTGCCCAGTCCTGGCAGATGGAAAATCGCTACAAGACGATGAACGAGGACAAGTACGATTTCGGCTTCGCCGTCGAATGGATGCGCAAGGACCTTTCGATCTCGCTGGCAGAAGCCCGCCGCAATGGCGCCAGCCTGCCCGTCACGGCGCTGGTCGATCAGTTCTATGCCGAGGTCGAGAAGATGGGCGGCAAGCGCTGGGATACGTCGAGCCTGCTCGCACGACTTAATCGCTGATAGCTGACGACCTGAAACGACCTTGCTGATCGCGATCGCCGCCATCTTCGTCCTCGCCTATGCGGCGATCGCGCTCGAGCACCCGCTTCGCGTCAACAAGAGCGCTACGGCGCTGCTCGGCGCGGGGCTGCTGTGGACCATCTACGCGGTCGCAACCGGCGACCACGCGCTGGTCGGCCGCCAGCTCGACGAGTCCGTCGGCTCCACCGCGCAGATCGTCTTCTTCTTGATCTGCGCCATGACAATCGTCGAGGTGATCGACGCCCATGACGGCTTCGAGGTCATCACCTCTCTGATCCGCACCACGAGCCAGGTCACGCTGATCTGGCTGATCGGCTTCGTGACGTTCTTCCTCAGCGCGATTCTGGATAATCTGACGACCACGATCGTCATGATCTCGCTGATTCAGAAGCTGATCGCCCGCCGCGACGACCGTCTGCTGTTCGCCTCCCTCATCGTCATTGCCGCCAATGCCGGCGGCGCCTGGACCGTGATCGGCGACGTCACCACGACCATGTTGTGGATCGGCGGGCAGATCTCGCCGGTCAAGATCATGAGCGCGGTGTTCCTGCCCTCGCTGCTCAATCTGCTGGTGCCGCTCGTCTTCATCAGCTTCTCGCTCAGGGGCAAGAGCATCGCATCGCCGCCGAAAGATAACGGACTGCTCGCCGTCGGCCGGTTCGAGCGCAACCTGATGTTCTATCTCGGCCTTGGCACACTGATCGCGGTGCCGGCGTTCAAGGCGGTCACGCATCTGGCGCCCTTCATGGGCATCCTGTTTGGACTCGGCGTGCTCTGGCTGGTCGGCGAAATCGTGCATCGCCACAAGGAGGAACACGTGCGCAAGCCTCTTACGCTGGTGCACGCGCTGACTCGGATCGATATGAGCTCGGTCGTGTTCTTCGTCGGCATCCTGCTCGCGGTCGCCTGCCTCGAGCATGCCGGCCTGCTGTCGATGCTTGCGCGCTGCCTGGACACCGCGATCGGCCGCGAGGACGTGATCGTCGTCTTGCTCGGCCTGCTCAGCGCCGTCATCGACAACGTGCCGCTGGTCGCCGCGACCATGGGCATGTACGACCTCGCGCATTATCCCCCCGACAGCTTCATCTGGGAGTTCATCGCCTATTGCGCCGGCACCGGCGGCTCGATCCTGATCATCGGCTCCGCCGCAGGCGTTGCCGCCATGGGACTCGAGAAGATCGAGTTCTTCTGGTACGCCCGCCGCATCGCAGGCCCCGCACTCGTGGGCTATCTGACGGGAGCGATGGTCTACATCGCGCAGTACACGGCGCTGCATTGAGCGGCACCGGCGGGATCCAAATTAACGCCGGGTTAACGTAATTCTTTAGCTCCTTAAGTCAGCTCTTAAGGATTTCTTGCCAGAGATAGACAATGCAGAAAGCCCGCGTCCGGCGCGGGCAGGAATCCGTGTTGCTTGATGAGTAACCCCGCTGAAAAGCCTGAGGTCGTGGAGCTTCCGGCCGAGCCGGTGAGCGCGCCATCGGCGAGCAGCCGAAGGGCTGCGGCGCAGCGGGTGCGCGAGGCGCGCGACAAGTTAACGTCGACCAGTGGAACCCGGCCGGCGTTCGACGCCGAGATGCTGCGGCAATACGCCCAGACGCGGCTGTCTGCCTCCTATGTCGTGATGCTGCTGGTGGTGGCGACCGGCGTGCTATTCGGGCTGTGGATGCAACCGATCCCGGCCGCGGCCTGGACCGCCGGCATGCTCTGCATCCATAGCGCCATGATCCGCAGTTGCCGGCGCTTCCTGACCGAGCCGGCCTCTCCGGCCGCGACGCGCGCATGGCGGACGCGCTTCGTCGTGCTCGACCTGCTCTATGGTCTGTGCTGGATGGCGATCCTGATCCATCCCGTGCTCGACATGGTCACGGAAACGCTGATGATGTTCCTGATGCTGCTGGTGATCGCAGTATCGAGCATGCTCGCGGCCAATCTGCCGATCGCAGCCCTTGCCGCCACGGCGCCGGTCGCGGTGGCGATGGCGCTGAGCTTCGTGACGACCGGCTCGCTGGACAATTACATCCTGGCAGCGCTGGCCCTCGCCGCCGAAGGCTATTTCGTCCTGCTGGCGCATCGCCTGCACTCCTCCACCTTCGCCACGCTGGAAGCGCGCGCGGAGAAGGACGCGCTGATCGGCGAGCTGGAGCAGGCCAAGGCAATCTCGGACGAAGCGCGCCACCGCGCCGAAGCCGCCAACGTCGCCAAGTCGCGCTTCCTCGCGCAGATGAGCCACGAGCTGCGGACGCCGCTGAACGCCATCCTCGGCTTCTCCGAGGTGATGAAGAGCGAGATTTTCGGCGCGCATGCCGTGCCGGTCTACAAGGAATATTCCGCCGACATCCATAATTCCGGCGTGCACCTGCTCAACCTCATCAACGAGATCCTCGATCTGTCGCGGATCGAGGCCGGCCGCTACGAGCTCAACGAGGAAGCGGTGTCCCTGGTCGGCATCGTGGCCGACTGCCATCATCTGATGAAGCTGCGTGCCTCGAGCCGCGGCATCACCATCCACGAAGTGTTCGAGCAGGCCATGCCGCGGCTCTGGGCCGACGAGCGCGCGATCCGCCAGGTCGTGCTCAACCTGCTCTCCAACTCGATCAAGTTCACCCCGCAAGGCGGCGAGATCTGGCTCAAGGCCGGCTGGACCGCCTCCGGCGGACAATATCTCTCGGTGAGGGATTCCGGTTCCGGCATCCCTGAGGACGAGATCCCGGTCGTGCTCGCCTCGTTCGGCCAGGGTTCCAATTCGATCAAGTCGGCCGAACAGGGCGCCGGCCTCGGCCTGCCGATCGCCAAGAACCTGATCGACCTGCACGGCGGCACGTTCACGCTGAAATCGAAGCTGCGCATCGGCACCGAGGTGATCGTCACGTTCCCGCCGGAGCGCGTGATGAGTGCGCTTGCCCCGCTCTCGGACGATTCTCCGCCGCTCCAACCGGAGAGCTCCGTTGTGCCGGACGAGAAGCGCCGGCCGCGCCACAAGCCGATCATGAGTGCTGGCACAGGCTCTTAACGAGATGCTTGCAGACATGCCCGACCATCCCTCACTATGTCCGTATGAGCAAAGAAACGCCGTGCGTCGCCGTCTGCATGATGGATCCCAAGACCAAGCTGTGCTTCGGCTGCGGCCGCACCTTGCCCGAGATCGCGCGCTGGCACGCCATGGAAAGCGCAGACCGGCTCGCGATCATGGCCCTCTTGCCGGAGCGCATGACGGAAGCTGGACTGGTGCCGGTCGCGGGATCTCCAAAACACATCTGATCCGCCTGCGTGCCCCTGGAGGCGCGCGATGATCCGCTTCCTGCTCGTCCTGATCATGCTCGCCGGCACGGCGGGCGCCGTCGTCGCCTATGGTGATCCCGACCAGATCGCGCGCGCCGGCCACAAGGTCTCGCACATTTTTCGCGCACAAGCCGCCTCCCAGGCCCCAGCCGTGCAGATCCCGCGCGGCCAGGGCGGCGAATTCACGCTGCGTGCGAAGATCAACGGCGTCACTGCGCCGATGGTGATCGATACCGGAGCGACGTCGGTGGTGCTGACATGGGAAACCGCAAAGGCGATCGGGCTGCCGCTCGAGATGCTTGAATATGACGTCGACCTCGAGACCGCGGGCGGCCACACCAAGGCGGCCCGGCTCACGCTCGACCGTCTCTCCGTCGGCAAGCTGGTCGAGAAGTCGGTGCCGGCCCTCGTCGTGCAGCGCGGCCAGATGAAGACCAATCTGCTCGGCATGAGCTTCCTCGATCGCCTGGAAAGCTGGGGCGTGCGCGCCGACACGTTGATGCTGACCGGCTATCCGGAGCTGCAGGGCAATCACCGTCGCGCGCGTGCGGCGGTCGACTAGCTGACTTACGCCGCCTCAGCCGGCGCGCGGGCACCGACACGCATGATCGCTTCGCGCAGCACGTCGAGACCTGCACCCGGCTTCACACCCTGCTCGGCTAGATGCCGGCGGAAGGCGCGCGCTCCGGGCACCGCGTGGAAGGCGCCGACGAAATGTCGCGTGATGGCGTGCAGCCGGGTGCCGTGCGCGAGTTGCTCCTCTATGTAGGGCATCATCGCCTCGAGCGCGTCCTG
Organism: Bradyrhizobium sp. CCBAU 11357; assembly: GCF_028128865.1. NCBI lineage: Bacteria > Pseudomonadati > Pseudomonadota > Alphaproteobacteria > Hyphomicrobiales > Nitrobacteraceae > Bradyrhizobium > Bradyrhizobium sp. CCBAU 11357. The sequence continues at coordinate 156,543 of NZ_LBJW01000098.1, forward strand.
CATGGTCGCGTGCGGCGCCGGCCCGCCGAAGATCTCGGCATCGACCGCGAGCAGCCGCCACGGCTCCTGATAGGCGGCGCGGCCGAGCATCACGCCGTCGACATGGGCAAGATGCGCCTTTGCCTCGTCGATGCTCCGGACGCCGCCATTGATGATGACGGGCACATCGGGCATCGCGCGCTTGAGCCGGTAGACCCGATCATAGTCGAGCGGCGGAATATCGCGGTTCTCCTTCGGCGACAGGCCGTTGAGCCAGGCCTTGCGGGCGTGCACCATCAGCGCATCGCAGCCTGCGGCGACCACCGCACGCGCGAGCGTATCGAGCGCGACCTCCGGATCCTGATCGTCGATGCCGATGCGGCACTTCACCGTGACGGGAACGGCGACCACGCGCTTCATGGCATCAACGCACCTCGCCACCAGCTCCGGCTCAGCCATGAGGCAGGCGCCGAAACGGCCGTCCTTCACACGATCGGACGGGCAGCCGACATTGAGATTGATCTCGTCATAACCGAAGTCCTCGCCGATACGTGCCGCCAGCGCGAGCTCGCGCGGATCCGACCCGCCAAGCTGAAGCGCCACGGGGTGCTCGACCGCGTCAAACCCAAGCAGCCGTTCCCGGTCGCCATGAATGATCGCGCCGGTCGTCAGCATCTCCGTGTAGAGCAATCCCCGCCGCGTCAGGTGACGGTGGAACACCCGGCAGTGCCGGTCAGTCCAATCCATCATGGGAGCGACGGAGAAGCGATTATATCGAAATCTCAAAGATTTACCTGCGACGAAGAAGGTGCGACTTGAGCATGTTACCTGCACCTCCTAGCGCTTTCTAACATCATCCTCAAGATCGCTCGATCCCACTGCCTTTCCGGCGCGGCTGCTACGCGGCAAGTCCTCCGAACCACGCCCCGAAATAGCCGGCATAAAGCGCCGGGCGTTCGAGATTCATCGAATGCCCGATGCCGGGCACGATCACCAGCCGGCAAACCGGCATCGCTTCGGCCATGGTGCGAAGGTCAGCAGGTGCAATCCAGCCATCGCACTCGCCCCACAGCACGAGATGCGGGTGCCGGATCTCGGGCATACGGCGCTCCAACTCACGGCTCTCCTTCTCCCGCGTCAGGTTCACCGGCGTGCCTATCCAGATCCCCTCCGATACGCCGAAGGTCTGTTCGATGATCCGGTCGAACAGCGCCTGGATCTCTCCTAGCCCCTCGCGAAAGCGCGGGATCATGTTCGGCCCCATGCTCTCCGGGACGAACAGCGAAGAAGCGGCTGTGGCCATCACAGACCGCGTCAGCTCCTTGCTCGACATCATGGCCCTGAATAATCCGATCTGGTCGGCATTGAAGGCCATGCCGAGCGGCGTCACCGGATCGAGCGCGAACACACGGCCGAAGCGCTGCGGCTGCTTGAGCAGCATCCTGGCCGCGATGATCCCGCCGGTGGAATGTGTCGCGAGATGGCAATAGCCGATCTCGAGCGCATCGAGCGCTGCCAGCATGTCCTCGGCGTGCTGCAGCATGGAGTAGTTGGAATAGTCGGCCGCCGGCTTCGGTCGGTCACTATCGCCGCAGCCGCGCCAATCGATTGCAACCACACGCAGACCGGTCGGGAACAACGGCGCGGCGAGCTCGATCCAGTCCTTGCTGGCGAGATTTCCGTGGATGAAGACGACGGTGACGTCGCCTCTTCCCCACTCCCGCCAGCCGAGCTGGACTTCGCCCGCCTGCACCCTCGGCATTGCCGGGCCCTACTTGTTGAGGCCCGCCGTCGGCGCCGCTCCGGGCGGAGTCGGCGCCACTGGCAGGGCCGAGACGACGGCGCCCTTGATCATGCGATCGGTACCGAGCGGCGATGATGTGTCGATCGCCCCCTTGGTCACGAAATCCACGACATCGGCAGCGTATTCCACTGGATTGTCGGTGTGGATGAAGTGTCCGGTCTCCGGATAGACCTTGAGCATCGGCCGGTTGCCGGCATTGGTCATACGAGTCATGAACGGCGTGATGACGTCGCGGCCGAGGTCCGTCAGCCCGTTGAACGCTGGCGTCGGAATGAACGGCTCCTTGTCGCCGAACGCCAGGAAGATCGGCGCTTTGATCTGGGTGACCCGCTCATAGAGGTTCTTCGGGTCATCCTGCTGCAGCTCGGCACCGATCGTGTAGATGTCGAAGATGAAGACGTTGCACCACTGATCGAGCTCCTTCGGGTTGCCCTTGGTCAGCCCGACACGCTGCTCGGTATGGAAGCGGGCATATTCGCTGTCGCTGAAGAAGTAACCGCTCTTCGCAGCCGACACCACGCCGGTGTCGGGATCACGCTTCTTGAAATAGAAGAAGTCGCGGATGTTCTGTTCGCTGCGCGCTTTTTCCGCAGCGAGAATACCGGTCTGGTCCCAGACCTGCTTCCACTTGTCGAAGTCGCGGCCGAGGCCGTCGGCGAAGAGAGGCGCCTTCTTGTCCTTGGCGATGGTGATCTCGCGCGGATATTCCTCGAGGCCGGACGGCGCTTCCAAGGCGAGGCCCTGCACCGCATCCGGCCAGGTCAGGGCGTAGCCCACGACGAACTGGCCGCCGAGCGAGTGACCGAGATAGTACGCCTTCTTGACACCGAGCTGGTTGACCACGAGGTCGTAGATCACCTCGCGCATGTCCTGCATGGTGCGAGCGGGGTTCTTGTCGAGATTGCCGGGGCCCGACATGCCGTAATGCGGCAGGTCGGGCACGATCACGCGCAGGCCGCTGCGCAGCGCGTACTGCATGATGTTGCCGTAATGGCCGCCGAACGCGCCCTTGCCGTGGATGACGACGAGCACCTTCGGATCCTTGTCGGTGCCGGCATACTCGTCCATGTAGCCGATTTCCCAGGAATTGCCGCTCTTGTCCTTGGCACTGCCGAATTTGACCGGATAGGGATAGGTCACATAGGCCTTCCAGAACGACTTCTTGGGATCGATGGTCTGGGCGACGTCGGGCACGCGGTAGTTCTTGTCGACGAACTTCTGGGCGCGATCGAGGGCCGCCACGTCATCCATGAAAGCGACGAACTTCGGATCGTTCTTGCGCTGGTTGATGATCGGGAACACGCCATAATGCGCGACCGGGCTCTCCTGCGCGATGAGATCAGCGCCGGGCACGCGATCGACAGCCTTCTGCGCCAGTTTGAAGTTCAGCCAGAGGTCGTTGGTGATGTGCATCACCAGCGTGCGGGCCTGAATGCGGCCGAGATACGGATTGACGTTATGGGTCTCGCCGACCCTGTTGCGCCAGACGAGGTCGACGGCATCGTAGAGCTTGGCACGGTTGATCACGTTGAGACCGGCCTTCTCGTTCGGCGGATCCCAATAGAAGATTTCAGGCTGTACCGCCGCCCAATTCTGGGTCGTACGGAAGGCGAAGTCATAACCCGTCATGCCGAGGATCGACCAGCCGAAGGCCACGCCAGGCACCGGATGCTTTTCCTTCGGGAGCTTGTAATAGTCGCCTTTGGTTGCCTGCCAGACCGGATCGCCCTGGATCGCGGCCGTCATCATCTGGAAGGTCCAGTTGCCGACGGGATCGTCGCCATCCGATTGCGTCGTGCCGCCGATCGGCATCAGGGCGCTGACATATTCCGGATGCATCACGCCCCAGACGTAAGTCTGCGTGCCGCCCATCGAGACGCCGGTCACCAGTGCGACGCGCGCGACCTTCAGCTCGTCGCGCAGCAGGCGGTAGTTCGCCTGCACCATGTCGTAGTAGCTGTATTGCGGAAACTTGATGCCGAGTCCGTCGGACGGCTTGCTCGCGCCCCAGGTGCCGAGCGGATCGACCATGATGACATAATAGCGATCCGTGTCGATCGGCCGGCCCGGACCGATGATGGGCACACCACCCGACAATGGCGCACCCTTGACCCACTGTTCGTACATGTCGGTCGAATCCCCGGAATAGTAGGAGTTGATCACGATGGCATTGGTGATCTCGCCGGCGGCGTTGCGCCTTGCGTTGCCGACGGCGATGTAGGCCGTGCGCAGCTTGCCGGCCCCGAGCGATTCCAGCGTGACGCCGCCCTCGCCGCCGTTCTCCCATTTGGAGGGGTCGGACAAGTCGTACTTGCCGCCAAGACGGAAGTTGGCGATCTCATAGGTCTTCTTCAGCCCATCATGCTGCACCTGCGACGAACGGCGCGTGAAAGGCTGCGCGGTTGCAATCGCCGTTCCGAGCAGCAGCACGATCACGCTCATGAAGCAGCGCTTCATCGCGTCTTGTCCGGCCATGACGCAGTCCTCCCTGGAAGATTTTTCTGAAACGCTAGGCAGGGCGGCCAGAGGAGGTTTGATCTAACTCAATGGAATCCGTTCGCAGGGATCGAAGATCGCGGGCATCAAAAACACCGGCAAGTACCCTGCGATGCCTTTCCTGAGCTACGGCTCATATCGGATCCGCTATGAGCTCGACGGGCCGGTGGGCGCGCCGGCCTATGTCCTCGTGAACGGGCTGACGCAATATTCCGAACTGTGGGGCGCCTATCGCGAGGCCTTGTCGGCGCGAGGCTTTCGCGTTGCAACTTTCGATCTGCTGGGCCAGGGCGCCTCCGACAAGCCGCGACTCTTCATCAGCCAGGACGACCAGGTCGCCGCCTTGCGCCTCCTGATCGACGAGCTGGGGGACGGTCCGGTTTTTCTGAGCGGGATCAGCTTTGGCGGCCTGATTGCACTGCGATATGCGATCGAACAGGGCGAGCGACTGGCCGGGCTCGTGCCGATGAGCTGCTTTGCGGAGCTGTCGCCACAACTCTTGCTACTCGGCAATGCGCTGCGGACCGCGCTGATCCTCGGCGGCACAAGTTACCTCCAGGACCTCCTGTTGCCCATGAACCTCTCGGACCAATGGCTGAAGCCGCTGCTGGACAAGCTCGATAGCGTGAAGCGGCAAGGTTGGCTGGTCAACGACGTCTACGCGCTGCAGAACCTGATGGAATCCTTCCTCGACTTCCAGCCGCTCACGCCGCGGCTGTCGGCGATCGCCGTTCCGACCATGATTCTCAACGGCGAGTTCGACTTTCTCACGCCGCGGGGTCTCCACGAAACCTTGCGTGTCGAGATTCCCAACAGCTCTTTGGTGATCATTCCCAAGGCCTATCACGCGTTCACGCTGGAGAAGGGCGCGCTGACTGCGGGCCTGCTGGCGCGCTTCGCCGATGACGTGCTGGCTGGGCGATGGCAAGGCAACAAGACCGTCTGGGTGGCGTCGGACGAGCCCGGCGGCGAGCTTACACCGTTTCCCGAGGGTTACGACCATCTGCGTGCCATCCCGGTCAGAAGAGCGATGCCATGAGCAACTTCCTCGGCCCGCTCGATCCTGACGGCCGCATTCCGCCGCGCCAGCAGACGCGGGTCGCGGCGTTCCTGATCTCGGCGCATGGTGCCCTCGCGCGGCAATTTGCCCTCGCGTTGCCGGCGAGGCTTGAAGCGGCTTGGCAGACCGAATTGAACGCGCAGTTCTATCGCGAGACCGAGATCGTCTCCCTGCTGATGCGCGCCACCTCCTGGGTCCCCGATATTGCTTTGGGATACATGCTGATGACCTGGGAGACCGCTTGGCTTCCTGCGCCGATCGCAGAGATCACGGACCCTCCCCTCGCCCAGGCGGTTCACCTCGCAACGCTCGCCCATGCCGTGCACGCCGCTATCCGGCCGGCGGCGCTGGTCCCGGTCGAAGCCAATCCGCAGGATCCTTTCGTCATGGCGTTGCGCCGCATCGAGTTCGAGAGCGGCCGGCTGCTGCAAGCGCAGATCCTGTTCCTGAAGGGCTCCGACCTCGCACCGTACCGAGATGCGGTGAGCGCGGCCCTCGAGCAGCGCCATGTCGGCGTTCGCAAGCTCTGGCGCGAGACACTCGAAAGCATCGGCATCGACGCAGCCGGAGCGGAATGATCCGGAAGCCTTGACCCAGATCGAGGGCCCCCCGCCAACATCCACACGTTACCGCCCTTCAGCCCATCTCGGCCGACGCCCTGCGTCCTGCTCGTTTTCAGTCGACGACAATGCAACACTTCAAATCAGCAGGTCATGATGCGCAGGCACACTGGCGTGATGCGGACCGTTATTGCCGTGGTTGGCCGCATGTTCGTCCAGTGCATTGGGGAGGATTTTGACGAGGATATCGGGGGCGGCCACCTGACCGGGGTGGGCGTGTGGATCGAGTGGAATGTGGACCTCTCTAGGTTCAACTCTGACGATGAGAGTGAAAGGAGTTGCGTCGCTATCGAATCGGAACACCCGTTCTTGATCGGCGCCGCCGGTCTCGAACGCAGCGTTAGCCGGCTGTGCGGCCGCTAATGCGATTGCAGCAGGTTGCGTAGCGTGCTGCGAATTTCCGTTCCCTGCGCCATCGCCCCTTGTGGCGCTCGATTCGGCAATCTCGGTTGCTGCTGATGCGTTTGGAGTGGTCGAGGGTAAATTGTATCCCGAATTGCTGTGCTGCAGGTCAGCCGTGGCCGCTGTTGCCGACATGCTTGCGTTCGATGCACGATGATTGTCGCCATCGCCGACACCCTTCTCGGATATGAAGAGAGTTTCAGGTAACTCGGCGGTTGCCGCCGCCTTTGCAGGCTCCGGCCCCGCGACATTTTGCGTGCTGCCTCGGTCCGCGCTACCGGCCGCTGCAGCACTTTCGTCATCTTTCGGCCCGTGGGCAGAGGCCGAGTGCCCCCATTCGTTGCTGTGCTCCACGCCGCCGGGCTCTGCCATTTTCGCTGACCCAGGCGTATCCGCCGGAGTCCAGGAATGATGCTCATTGTCATTGCCAACGCCCTTGCCCGGTATGGCCATGGCTTCGGCCGTTTCCGTAGCCGCCGTTGCCGACCTTCGCTCCGATGCGTGCGGGTTGCTGAGGTCCAGGCCGCCTGGTTCGGCCGTTTTCGCTGGCGCTGACGAATCGTCCGAAGCTGGTGAATCATGCGCGTTGTCATTGCCGGCGCGATGGCCCGGCATGGACTTCACCTCCGCCGTCTCCGTGACTGCCTTTGCCTCCCCTCGCTCCGGCGCGTGCGAGTTGCTGTGGCCCAGGCCGCCTGGTTCGGCCGTTTTCGCTGGCGGGGGGGGGGGGGGGGGGGGGGGGGGGGGGGGGGGGGGGGGGGGGGGGGGGGGGGGGGGGGGGGGGGGGGGGGGGGGGGGGGGGGGGGGGGGGGGGGGGGGGGGGGGGGGGGGGGGGGGGGGGGGGGGGGGGGGGGGGGGGGGGGGGGGGGGGGGGGGGGGGGGGGGGGGGGGGGGGGGGGGGGGGGGGGGGGGGGGGGGGGGGGGGGGGGGGGGGGGGGGGGGGGGGGGGGGGGGGGGGGGCCTTCGGCCGTCTCCGTGGCTGCCTTTGCCTCCCCTCGCTCCGGCGCGTGCGGGTTGCTGTGGCCCAGGCCGCCTGGTTCGGCCGTTTTCGCTGGCCCTGACGAATCGTCCGAAGCCGGGGGGGGGGGGGGGGGGGGGGGGGGGGGGGGGGGGGGGGGGGGGGGGGGGGGGGGGGGGGGGGGGGGGGGGGGGGGGGGGGGGGGGGGGGGGGGGGGGGGGGGGGGGGGGGGGGGGGGGGGGGGGGGGGGGGGGGGGGGGGGGGGGGGGGGGGGGGGGGGGGGGGGGGGGGGGGGGGGGGGGGGGGGGGGGGGGGGGGGGGGGGGGGGGGGGGGGGGGGGGGGGGGGGGGGGGGGGGGGGGGGGGGGGGGGGGGGGGGGGGGGGGGGGGGGGGGGGGGGGGGGGGGGGGGGGGGGGGGGGGGGGGGGGGGGGGGGGGGGGGGGGGGGGGGGGGGGGGGGGGGGGGGGGGGGGGGGGGGGGGGGGGGGGGGGGGGGGGGGGGGGGGTCAGCCACGTCTCTGGCGCCCGCCCTTGCAGACATTTGCTCGGGAGCGTGCTGCGCCCCTTCGCGGTCGTCCCTATGCGCTGTCGCGGGGCTCGATTCACCAAACTCGGCTGCTTGTGGTGCGTTTGTAGAGTTTGAATGCACCGAATTGCCATGTTCCACGCGGTCCGTTTCTGCCGTCTTCGGTGACCTTCCAGAAGGGTCCGACGCCGGGGATTGATGCGCGTTCTCATCACCGACATCACTCCCAGGTATGAAGCCAGCTTCTATCTGCTCCGCCCCCGTTTCCTTTGCAGGCCATGGCTCCAGAACATGCTGTGAGTTACTGCCGCCCGCGCTACCGGCTATGCTAGGACCGGTATCTGCATCGATCCGCTGACTCTTCAATGTAAGACTATCAACTGCCGTGACCGCCGCAGCATGAGCAAGCACGATCGGTGATGTTCGATCCGACCCGTCGGCCCGATCGACTCTCTCTTCCGTTGTGCGGGCCGGCGCGAATTCGGTCCTCGAGTCGACATCAGCCAGAATGTCCCAGACTCCAGCGGTCCCGAATGCGCTCTCCCTCGTACCGATAACTGTATGGACACTGTCCGTACTCAGAACAGTTTCGGTTGCAGTCACCGATGTCAGCGCTTCTTCGAGCTGCTCCAAGGTGAGAGCGGCGGCCGCGGCCGTCGGCTGGCCGACGAAATCCGATTCTGCGATGGATACACCCCCCTGCAGATGGATTTCCAACAGGTCGCGATCTCCGATCTTCAGAACATGATCGGTCGCATTCACATAGACGATCGTTTCATTGCTTGCGGAGTCGAAGATCCAAGCGATGGTGTGTGGCGGTATGGACTTGCTTGCTGCTGTCATATGAAGCCTGGCAAGGGCTCCGAAGGCCGCAAGATTGATCCTGCTCGGCCCAGACGCGAAGTTGAAGACAGAGCCGGAAGAGGTAAAATTGGAATCGGTCGGTTCGCGATGAACGACGTTTTCAGCGAAGTTGCCGCCCATCAGCTGATCGCGACTATATCCGCCACTCCCGGCATCGTGACCTAAGTGCACGAGGCCAGCAAGTTTTTGGAGAGTCTCCCCCACGGTACCATCACTCATGCGGCCCCGAGTGCCTTCTTCTCCGGGGGCGCTTTCGTTTTCAGCGGCCACAAACGCGGAAGACAGGCGAGAATCGTGCGTACGGAAACCCGGGACTGAATCGTCTACATGATTATCGTCGGCATTGCTGATCGCAGCCAGTTTGGTGGCCGCCTTGTATCCGGTAACGTCCACGAAGCTGTCGAGCGGCGCTTTGGCCGGGTCATGCGACAGCAATGCCAATTGGGGCTCGCTGAGTGCGTAGATCAACGCACCGGTGAGAGTGGCGAAAGTACCATACCCTCCGTGAATCAACGTCGGATTGGATGTAAGCCGCGAGAATAGATGTTCCGCGGTGGACTCGCCGCCAATCTGCGCGTCGTTCATTCCTCGCAGGGAAGGTGTGGCCGAACTGGGCGTGCTTGATCCAACAGAACTGTAGTCCTTCCACGATTTCGAGCCTGCGGATTGCTCGGCGGTGCGAAGCGCTTCTATTGCCGATGCCGCGGTCGAGATTTGGCTCGCCCCGACAAAAACACCTCTCTGAGTGAGCGACGGCTTTTCGTCAGAGTCCGCGACGATGACGTGACGGAGAATAGCTCGCTTCCAGAGCTCATATTCGGCATGCTCCGCTGCGGAGCCGGTGCTGTCGTCATGCGGAAGCAGGTCGTTCGCCTCCGACGCCTTGAGTTCGTCCGCAATGGCGACCGCCAGGAGAGCCAGCGAGAGCATGCCGAACCCAGACGGGCGTTGTAGCAATGCGAGGGTGGCGAGCACCGTCCTGTTGGTTATTTCAAGCTTCTGAAATATGTTGTGCAGGTGTACTTTAACGGTTCCATCGGAAACGTTTAGCTGGTGCGCGATCTCCTTGTTCGACATTCCTTCTGACACAAGTCGTACAATTTGACGTTCGCGCGGCGTCAATAGCTCCAGCAGGTTCTCGTTTTTGCCGCTGTCAGTTTCCTCTGCGGTTGGCGAGAGATCGGACTGCTCCAAAAAGCTACGCTTCGTCATCAGTCGCAGTGATCGCAGCATAGCGTCCGGTGCGACATACTTCGCGATTGCATCACACGCGCCAGCAGCGATGGCCGAGGTTAGATCGTGGTCCGTGTCGGAATCCGTAAAGAACACCAGGCGCGTGGGCAGACGCTCAGCTTTCGCAATGGCGAGGATCTCCGATGCCGTCAGATCTGGCAGGGTGTCGGCAAGAAGTGCAACGTCGGGCGTCAAATTCCGGATCGCTTGGATACAGCTTGTCCCGTCGCTGCACGACGCGACAACGTCGAAGTCCGGCTGTGCCCCGAGTACCGACTTAAGCCCCTGCAGAACGATCGGCTGTCGGTCTACGATCACAAGCCGGATGCGCTTGGATGTCCGCTCTTTCGCAGACGTGTCTAACATGGACCCTGCCTCGACCCGGCCGTCTATGTCCTTCGGCATATAGCCGAGGCCGAGTGAGGGCATTAAAATACAACTAATCGAATAAAGAAAGAGATTTAATTAGTTTAACCATACCTAAAATCGTTAGTTTCGAGCGGGAAATGTGCACATTTGCCGAATGTGTTCATTTTGCCGAACGGTATAGCGACGCCACGCCGTTGGTTGGCTTCGAGTGGGCACCTCGAACGCGTCACGGCCGTCATTCCAACACTGTTAGTCCCCGGGGCCAGAACACCACCTTAGAAATTGTTCGACCCTGAGACGAGACTTTCAGAGCGCGCTCGCGATCCGCACATGGCGCGCTTCACAACTCGCGGCCTATCAGCTGTTCGAAGAATGATCGTTGGCTGGGACGCTGTTCAGCCGCCGCGCGGCCTCCGTCGGCGAGTCGACAGCATTGATTGCGCGTGCGCGACAGGTCTGCATTAACGCAAGCTGGAGTCGCGGGCGCAGGCCGTCCGTGCGATTGGCATCCGCCTTCAACTGGGAACCATATCTGTGGTTGCCAGTTAACTGCTGTTGAGCTGCACGGCGCAGAGCAGTTCGACGAGCCGGCAGGAGTTCTCGCGCCGGGCATCCGTCGGGGGTCGATCCCATGATGGACCACGCGACCAGGGTTGGTAATCGGTTGTTAGCAGCGTTGCCGCCAGCGGATTTTGCTTTGCTTGCGCCTCATCTGCGGAAGATCGTGATCGAGCGCGATTCGGTGCTCGTCCGATCAGGCGATCGGATCGAACATCTTCTCTTCCCCCTGAGCGGCGCGATAGCCACTATCATGGAGCTGCCGAACGGGCAGACGGTCGCCACGACGATAGTCGGCCATGAAGGGGCTGTGGGTCTGACCACAGCGCTTGGCGCATCCCACTCGCCCGTGACGGCCGTTGTTCGCATCTCGGGGGCCGCGCTGCAAATATCGCCCGCGCAATTCCTCACGGCGCAACATTGCAGCGCCCCCGTCGGAGCCATGGTGCAGGTCTTCACGAGATCGTTGCTGACGCAACTCCAGCACGTGGCGGCCTGCAACGCATTACATTCCGTCGAATCCCGCCTGGCGCGCTGGCTGCTTCACATTCACGATCGGGCAAATGGCAGCGATCTGCTCCCGCTGACCCAGGAAACGTTGTCGGAATTGCTGGGCGTCCGCCGCACCACCGTCACGCATGTCGTGAGCACAATGCGGGCATCAAGAGCACTAAGATCCAATCGACGTGGCCAGCTCGAAATCGATCGGCCGCGGCTCGAAGCCATGGCATGCGAATGCTACAAGGTCATGAGCCGCAGAATCGATCGAATAGTCTCCCAGAGCACGGTCGGGCTCGTTCATAGGCCTTCAGCGCGGAGCGCCTCCCGTTCGCCTGGCAGCCGGATAGCCGGGACAGGCTCTTAGAACCGGTTCGTTTTCGCGAACCACCCGCATGCACCCTCGCCAATCGGCAAAACCGCGTGAGGCTCGGCCGCTGCAAACACCCAATCCTGCGTAGAAGCGAGTTCAAGATTTTAGCAGCTTTGCGGCCGGGCTCCCCGGCCGAAGCGAACGATTGACGAGAAGTCCGTCATCCATTCGCCTCGGGATGCTCGTCACAACAGCCCGACTTCTCGCGACTAAGCAGCACGGGCATGAGCTTTGCCTGTGCGAAGCTGGAACGCCCATTCGCGGTCCGAGCTCGGTTATAGGCGCCGCCCGCCCTGCGCAGCTTGCGCTGAAGACTTTCCTCTCGACCTACCCGCTCTCTGAGCCTCTCAAGTTCCGCGAGCTGTGCGACCAGCGCCTCGAGACGCTCGCGAAGCATAGCAGCAGGTCCCTCCGCTCGAACGCGGCTATTCATGACACGCCTCCTGATCGACGTCTTGAGGAGAAGTCCCCCGCTGACGAGTCGGGAAAACTGTGCAATTGCGGCACAATCGCACTAACAGCACTAAACATTTGGCATGCTGCATCCGCCAACGCGTTGCTGCGGCGCAACAAGGGATCATTCGGCCGGGCATTTAGGCAGGGAGAAAGGGTCCAGCCCTACCAACCATGCGGTGGCCCGCAGGCTCACGAATGGGCTGAGAAGACTGCTACCGGCCGGACTCGGTCGCACTCGAAATCCTCGTGTTAGCTCCCGGGCAATCGGCCTTGCGCTTTTCCTCGTTTTCTTCGTCTGCGCAATCGAGCCCTCCAGTTGCGTTTGGAATTCCAGAGCCGCCGGTTGCGAAAGGCCCTTTCGCACTGCCTCTGCCACCGCCAGACCCGCCGCTACCGCCGAATCCGCCACCGCCGGCTGCCCCTCCGGCGCGAGATGATCCAGCAGGGGCTCCCCCGCCGCCCCCTGATGACCCGCCGCTGGAGCTTCCCGGCCCTGATACGGACGACCGGTCGTTGTCAAAGAACGACGACTGCCTCGCGTCATTCCGCGTCACTCCATGCAGCCCCCCCGACCTTGCAATGGCTCTTGATGTCAGGGAAGTGGACAGAAGCAGGGTCATCACTGGGGGTGTCACGGCCGCAAATCTTCCGCAGGTTTTCAAAAACGCCCGCCGGTCGTCATCTTCGTTACCGTCCCGGGTCACAACACGCTCTCCCTTGGTTTAAAATTTTATTTACGGTATTATATATTAAATGCACTTTCAACCGATAATTTTCTTTATGCCGCTGACGTTACTTAACGTGCGCCATCGACTGATCGTCGGCAATTTCCGTGCTCGTTCTTGCACTTCCTGGCTCGCTCCTGCCTGTCAGGCGCCGTTTCGGAGTTGCGCTCGCCATTTAATGCGATTAATTTGTTTTTAACGGAAGTCGAGCGCAGGGCTCGATTGCAACGGATCATGACGATGCCACTGCAATTCCATCGGTCCGTCCGGGACATGGAGATCTGGAGCGCGACCAGCGAGGGCTTCTCGTTCGTGATCAGCTTCGGAAGCCCGAGAGGCCCCGGCTTTCATGGACGCGCCGGCTATTTGGCGAGTTGGCGTCCGCTCCACAAAAACCAAGCCGCAATCAAGATTGGCGGCTCGCCCTTTCGAACGTTAGCCGAGGCCGAAGAGGCCTGCAGCGACATGGCTGGGCATCTGGCGCCACGATAACCCCCCGCGCACGCTCCGGAAGAAGCCAGACACCCTCATCATTTCACGCTCGCCGGATCCTGACGCAACAGATCAGGGAGATCCATCTCACGTGACGCGGCATGCAGCTCGTTTCGCGAAATCGCCAATGCCGCGAGAACCGTGCGATTGCTGATGTCCAGCTTTTGGAAGATATGATGAAGGTGGACCTTGATCGTACCGTCGGCAAGGTTCAACCGACGTCCAATCTCCTTGTTCGACAGACCCTCCGACACGAGCCGCATGATTTGCCGCTCCCGATCCGTCAGTTGTGTCAGGAGCTTCTCATCGGGGCGGGCCTCATCGTTGGCTGGCCAGGCGCTCGGCGAGACCGCGGCTTGGCCCTGGGCGGCTTTCCGCAGGGTTGAGACCAGCATTTCGGCATCCGAATCCTTCGAGAGGACGATGCAGGCGCCCTCCAAGGCCAGCCTTTGCAACTCACAATCGGCCGCGACACCGGCGAAGAAAACTACCGCGGGTCCTGGGCCTGAATCGTTCGCACGAGCGAGGATCTGCTGCCGGCTGACATCGGGCAGTGCAGCGTCGACAAGCGCGACGTCCGGCCCAAGGAATCGGATTGCCTCATTGCAGCTTGCACCATCGCTGCAGGACGCAACGATCGTAAAATCACGCTGCGTCGCAAGAACGCTCCTGATCCCTTGCAAAACGATCGGATGTCGATCCGCGATGACAATTCTGGTGCGGTGCATGCTTCCCCTGCCTATCGCTAACAACCCCCCGTGCAGCCGTTTAATCCAACAATTTCTTCGAAACGCGAAGATGACCAGTCCGCTCGGCCAAAGCGTCACACCGCCTCAAATCCTGGACAGCCCAACATTCGACGACTGCGCCACGGTAACTTGACCGGCAGTTGCGCGCAGCACCGTAAGAATGCGGTGCTCAAAATTCAAGGCTGCAAGCTCCTCGACGAAAGCGACGCACTTTCGACAACGCCTGATAGATTCAATCAGAAAATTCCCCCAGAGAATGTCGTCAGCGCACCGATCAGCTAAGGTGTTATGATGGTCAACATTCAATTAACTTCGTTGGCACCGTTATTACCAACGATATATTGGGCTATTCACGATTCAAATCTAACATTCGACGAAGTTTCGACGAACGCGAGACCGTTCAAAAGCCGCGCTTCTGAAAGGAGGAAAAGTAATACTATTCATCAAGGCGAAGCCGGGCAATGAAGCAGGAAAATGGCTGCGTTGCGCAGCCAGTGTGTAGCAACGATGAAAACCGGTCACCCAAATTGGAGCTGCATATTCGTCGGCAACTTCAACGAGCGGTCATGGAGGGCATCGTTGGCAATGAGTAAGGTGGTCACATGTATTCTTCAGCAGTTTTGCGTCAAACTCATCAGGCTCTCATCGTTCAATTCACTGAATTGCAGAACTTACGTAGCCGCGTGTTGAAGGCCGAGCAGCGATTGCTTGCGCCGAGGCGACGGGTCCGGGGGCGGAGGGCAAAGCGACCGCTGGTTCGGAGGCAGGGGCCCAGCCGGTAACTCCGATCACCACGTCGCACGCTGGCGCAGCGGCACGGGTGGATCGTGCTTGCCGGACCCCGGTTTGACCTGATAATCCCCCCTCCTGTTTCGGTTCGGAGGTAGTGGGGACGGCTTCCATGGAGAACGATGACTGGGCATCCATGACCACAGCTGAGCTGTGGCGACTCTACGATGAGGTCACTGCTGTTCTTAGTCGCAGGATGACCGCGGAAAAAGCCAAGCTCGAAGAGCGGCTTCGCAAGATTGAGGGGACGGCCGCTTCGGCCCAGAACGGGGAACGTCCTCGGCGTCCCTACCCTCCAGTGTTGCCGAAATACCAGAACCCCAAGAATCCGTCCGAAACTTGGTCCGGTCGCGGTAAGCAACCCCGATGGCTGAAAGCCCAGCTTCGAGCCGGCAAGAAGCTGAATGACCTTTTGATCGACCGCCCGTCCGGACAAAGGCGCCGCCGGGCCGGCTGAACCTCCAACCCGTCACCGGGACGGCGGTGGCGGGACCGGGGCCGCAGGCGCCACTTTAGCGAGTAACGTCCTCTTTCCCGTTAGGAGTGCCGTCGCTACCAAGGTTACCCTTGCCATTGTTGCCCTGCACAAGTTTTCCGCCAGAACTAGCGATGGCGGTCGAGGTCAGAGAGGTCGAAAGCAGCAGCGTCATCACGGGAGGAGTGACGGCGGCAAATTTTCCGCAGCTTCTCAAGAACTCACGACGGTCTTCACTGTTGGAATCGAGCGGGTTCATCGGCGCTATCCCTGCGATGGTCGAGGATGGAAAATAAGCTGATTTGGATGCGTCGCAAGTTAAATATGTTAAACGACTTTTAATTTGTCTGCCCGCAAACG
Source organism: Bradyrhizobium sp. CCBAU 11357 (assembly GCF_028128865.1). NCBI lineage: Bacteria > Pseudomonadati > Pseudomonadota > Alphaproteobacteria > Hyphomicrobiales > Nitrobacteraceae > Bradyrhizobium > Bradyrhizobium sp. CCBAU 11357. The sequence goes on from NZ_LBJW01000098.1 coordinate 172,328, forward strand.
ACATCTTGAGAGCTATCGCGTGCCGACGCTCCCGTCGCGCGCAGAGCGTTGAGGTGAGCTCCTGCGCAAAAGCGAGATCCGGAGGCAGCTTATACCAAACGCCTTATATGCACAGAGCGCGCTTGGAGCTATTATAATTTAAATACATTAAATGATACGGCACCTCTTTAGCCGCCGCTTCGGCACAAAACGAGGCTAGAGCAGTCCCGGCACATGCGCCCAAACGACCACTTCCCAACTGGCGAGAACGAGGGGCAGTTCATGATCGGAGCCGAGGCCGGTGTAGCATTCGGGCAATTGCGGTCTCGCTTCGACACCACCTTCCGACCAGGCTTCTCATTGCCACGTCTGGGCGCCCTGATGGGCCGCGCCCTCACCGAAACTCTCTTAGACCTTTCGGAACTAACGGTTCTCACCGAGGCTGCGACCGGCGCGTATGCCGTGACGGCCGTTCTTGCGGCGATGGCCGGAGCCAGGCACGTCTATGCCTTTACGAAAACTACGCGGCACGGCACCTCAGCTGAGGCCAGGGAACAGACCCTCAAGCTCGCAGATTCGGTCGGTGTGGCCAATCGCATCGACATCCTGGAGCGGATCACCCCGGATATCCTCCGTCAAACGGACATCATAACCAACAGCGGCCACCTTCGGCCTCTTACCGCCGCGCTTATTGATGAGCTGCCAAGGGAGGCCGTCATCGCCTTGATGTTCGAGGCCTGGGAATTTCGCTCCGAGGACCTCGACATGGACGCATGCTTGCGGCGGGGAATTCCAATCGTCGGCGTGAACGAACGTCACCCGTCAGTCGATGTCTTCTCGTTTCTCGGTCCGCTGTGCGTGAAGCAACTGCACGATAGCGGTTTATCCGTTTACAAGAATCGCATTGCTCTGCTGTGCGACAACGACTTCATTGGCTCGCTTCGCTCCGGTCTGGCGAGCTCCGGAGCGAGCGTGGACGTCTTCGAGGACGTCCAGACCCTCTATCGCGACCAATGGGACGCAATCATCGTCGCGCTGAGACCGACGGCTGAGCCTCGCATCGGTTCGCCGGAAGCAGCTCACCTCGCTGCGTGCGCGCCCGCTGGCGCCATTGTCGTGCAGTTTTGGGGCGACATGGATCGAACCGTATTGTCAGCAAACGGGTTGGGCGTTTGGCCAACAACGCCTCCGGGATTGGGGCACATGGGCATTCTACTGTCGGAGCTTGGCCCCGAGCCGGTCGTGAGACTGCAGGCCGGCGGCCTGCGCGCTGCTGAATGGGTTCGGCGCAGCGGAGCTGTCTCGTCTGACGGATTCGCGCAAATCGTTACCCCAGCATCCGGATCAATCGCAAATTCGCGCTAGGTCCTCGCCTCGATGAGCTCAACGAGCGTGAGCGTCGCGGAGGCAAGAAACACTATGCGGCGCATGTCGAACGCGACCGCCGGCGCGGGTGACGATACAGGAAGATACTGCTGCGCCCTGAAGCTGGCGATCGCGTCGTCGAAGCGAGCCGCTTCGTAAGCAAGATGATAGAATTTGCTGCCGCGCTTCAAGATACCCGCCACCGGCGATTGTGCGCCGGCCGGCTCAATGAGCTCCAGGCGCGGACCGCCGCCTGATACAAATTGAATCCGAACCTGCTGGATCGGGTCCTCGAACATGGGGCCTTCAGCACTGTAACCAACGACTGCCAGCTCGGGCAGCTCCGCCGCGATCTCTCGACACGCCATTCCCACGTGATGAAAGCGCAAATCCATGCGCTGCTCCTCCCTTCCCTGCCAGCCTAAGGAGACGGGCGGCGTCGAACGGAATCTGGCCGGTTGCTCCGACAGTTAACTTTCTCGTGCATCGAGGAGCAGCGCCGACCAGACCTGTTTTAGCCGTGGATAGTCTGCGCGCGACATCCGAAACGTAATCACGTCGTCGCCGTTCCACCAAGCTTTCGGCGCAACCTTTTCAATCTGGAAGCCGAGGCGGATATGAAAGTTCTTCGCGGCCTTATTCCTGCTTTGAACGTTGGCCACGACGGCCGAAAGCCCCAGCTGCTCGAACGCGAATTCGAGTAAAAGGTCGAACATCTCTGCCAAAAAGAGGCGCGCGCCAGGATCGACGATCAACCGCGCACATTCGCCGTGTCCCGCCGCGAAATCCAGGTTCGCAAGCGCGATGCTGCCAGCCGGCTTCTTCGAGCGCTTGAATTCGGCAATGAAATAGTAATCGTCCACTCTCGCCTGATAGTTCCGGAAAAACTCTTCCTGCTGAGCCAAGGTCAGCTTCTCGCGGGTCAGGAACTTGCCGAGAACGGGATCATTCCGCCAAGCGAGGATTTGCGCGGAGTCCTCCAGCCGGACCTCTCGGAGACGCAGGTTATTTCCTCCGGGAAGCTGCTTGAGATTCTCAGCCTTGGTGGAAAGCGTGCTTGGGCTCACCGGCTCCGGTCTGATATGCGCCACCATCTATTTATTGCACCTTAATAATCTGTAATTTAAATACATTTAATTGACCAGAACCTTATCATCATTTAATGTGGAGGACAATCAAATGATGTCGCTGTCCTGACGGAGGCTCGCCATTCTCGCTGCAGTACCCGTGCCGGACCGGCCCATCAATGATGCCGAACTCAAGTCCCGGGCGTTGTCGGGCGATGCCACGTTCTGGGGGCATCTTGTCGCCCGCTCGCGGCAAGCGACGAGCTTCTCCGAGCTGTTCTTTCTATCGACGCTTCGAAAAAAGGCGAAGCTTTATGCACCCGAAAGCGTCCAGCCAAGACTCCGCCTCGCCCTGATAGGCGGCTACAACCTTTATCCGTTGCACGAACTGGTTGAACATCTCCTGGCCATTCGTGGGATCGAGTGCGAACGTTTCCTCGGCGAGTACGATAATTTCGTCTCGGAGATCCTTGACGGCTCGAGCTCACTGTACGCCTTCAGGCCGGATCTCGCCTTCATACTGCCGAACGCGAGCCACTCCCGGTTTTCCGGCTCGCTCCTCGATGCCGTCGAACGTCAGCGCGAAGCCGCAGTCCGCGCCGCCGAGCACCTCCTCAGCCTCGCGCAGACTTTCGCCGCGCGCTCCGGGGCGGCGGCGATCCTCGCCAACCTTGCGCTGCCCGGCGACCTCGATCTCGGCTCGTTTCGTTCACGCACGCTTGGCACCGACTGGAGTTTCCGAAAGGCGGTCAATCTCGAGCTCGGGCTTCGGGCCCCAGCTGAAGTGCAGATCTGCGACGTCGAGTTCCTCTCGGCGCGCCGGGGGATCTCAGCCGCGGCGGATGCGCGAGCGTGGTATGAATCGAAGCAGCTCGGCTCACCTGACTTTCTCGTCGACATTGCGCAAGAGCTAAGCCATCTGATCGCCTCCCGGAAGCAGGGCCCCAAGAAGGTCCTGGCAATCGACCTCGATCACACGCTATGGGGCGGCGTGATCGCGGAAGACGGTATCGAGGGAATCGAACTTGGCGACTCGTCCCCCCGCGGTGAAGCTTTCAAGGCTTTCCAGAGATACCTGCTTGGACTTTCCCAACGCGGCGTCCTGCTTGCGGTATGCAGCAAGAACGACCATGCACGCGCAATCCAGGTATTCGAGAAGCATCCCGAGATGGTTCTCCGGCTGGAGCACTTCGCGGCCTTCAAAGCCAATTGGGACCCGAAGTCCGACAACCTGCAGAGGATCGCGAAGGAACTCCGCCTTGGCCTCGACAGCTTCGTCTTCGCCGACGACAACCCGGCGGAGATCGAGATCGTGCGCCAGTTTCAGCCCCAAGTCGAAGGCGTTCTCCTCGGACCGGACCCCGCCGAATTCATCGTTCGCATCCAGGCCGGACGTCATTTCGAGCCACGGACCGTCACCGAGGAGGATCTCGAACGGACGGCGCAGTACAGGCAAGAACGGCGACGTACGGAGCTCGCAGCGAGCGTAACCGACATGCCTGCCTACCTCGCCTCGCTTGAGATGCGAGGCACGATCAAAGAGTTCGACTCGCTCGACGTTCCCCGCATCGCCCAGCTGATCGCGCGCAGCAACCAGTTCAACCTGACGACGATCCGTCGGTCCGAGACTGAGATCCAGGCACTCCTAGGAAGGCTGGACTACCGGTGTTTCACGATGCGGCTCGAGGATAGGTTCGGTGATTCCGGGCTCATCTCCGTAGTGATTGCAAAGATCGAGGGCGGCGTCTTCGTTCTCGATACCTGGCTCATGAGCTGCCGCGTGCTGAAGCGCCAGGTCGAGGACGAGATCATGAATGAGATTTTTCGGCTCGCAGAGGTGGCTGATTGCACGACAGTACGCGGCATTTATCTTCCGACAACCAAGAACGGTATCGTCGCGGAAATTTACGAGGATTTTGGTTTCGCGCGTACGGAAGACTCGGCGGCCCGAAAAGTGTTCGAGCTGGAGGTGAGGAAGTATCAGTTGCGTTCGACAAAGATAGATGTGGCCCGGAGAGCTTATGATGCAGGCTGAAGTATTGGCGAAGTTGCAGGAGGTATTCGACGGCATCTTCCTCGAGAAGGTCGCGGCCACGCCCGAGCTCTCGGCGGCGGATGTCGATGAGTGGGACTCGCTGATGCAGATCTCGCTCGTGATCGCCGTCGAGCAGAAGTTTCGCGTCCGCTTTCGCATTGGCGAGGTCGAGGCGGCGCGGAACCTGGGTGAGCTCGCCGACCTGATCGCGAAGCGGATGGAACCATAAAAGGTGGACATCGAGGGTAAAACGCGGGAATACGTGGCGCACCGACGCTTTTGGTGTCTCGCACCCCACTCTGTCGGCGTACTCCGCACCGCTTCGCAAAGCCGCCCCGGCAACCGCTCGTCTGAGAGCGAGCGGAAGCCCGCCAACCAGCTTTTCTTGAGTAGAGGCCGACAGCGACCACATCCTTCAAGAGAAATTGACATCCGTGCTCACGCTGGCTGCTTCCCAAGTGCAATAAAGAATGAGACAAATTTAATATTAATTTGATTTAAATGCACTGTCTGCCGTTTGGTTTGTAAATCACCAAGTTCGGGAATTCGACTGCGCGGGAGAACAAAAATGGCGAGTTTGTTCACCACCCAAACGCCGGCTAACACCAATGCTACCGACGGGACTGGGGCTGATTATGAGCTGGGGATGCGCTTCACAGCTGATGCCTCCGGCGTGATCGAGGCGATCCGGTACTACAAGGCTGCGAACGAGACCGGTACCCATATCGGCCGCATCTGGTCGGCCACGGGCCAGCAGCTGGCGACCGTCACGTTCACCAACGAAAGCACATCGGGCTGGCAGCAGCAGGCGCTGGCCACGCCCCTCACCATCGCGGCCGGCACGACCTACGTGGTCTCGGTCAACATCAACAGCTACTACGTCTCCACCACCCAGGGCTTCGCGTCGGGCATCAGCAATGGCGGCCTGAACGCGCCCGTCGGCGCCGGCGTGTTCGACTACAGCGCGGGCGTCGTCCCCACCAACGTCTATCAGAATGCAAATTACTTCCGCGACGTCGTGTACGCTGCGGGCTCGAAGAA